>NZ_RXPT01000002.1:0-397625 GCF_003965585.1 Enterobacter sp. WCHEn045836 | reverse complement strand
TTCTGTAGAGGGTCTGGCCGGTGAAGAAAATGCCAGCTCCACACTGAGACTATGCTTATCACCAGCATGGTACACATCCCGGCGACAAAGGATTTCCACTTTTTAACCGGAACAGGCATTGTCGACAGCACTTCTACATTCGGCTGTTGTTCCTGTTGCGCAACGTAAACCCACTTCACTGCACTCTCTGACATATCTTCATCTGGTCCACCAGCAAAGTCTCTCTTGGATGCTGTCGTATCATTCATAACGGTGGCAGGCAACACGATACCCGGCTGAATATTTGACCCGGTGCTGGTAATACCATCGCAGCTTTCCAGCCGGAGAGCACTGTTGTGCATCAGGGTACGCAATGTATCGAGCTGGCTCAGATGCTTAAGCTCTAGACGCTGCAGTACCTCTCCTAGTCCGGTAAGCAGTTGCTCCGCCCGGTACAGCTGGCTGAGGTCACTGTAATTCAGCGGGAGCGAACGCATTCGTTGCTGCAGGCGCTGACTAAGACTGCTGAGGATTTCCATCCGGGCATGGACTTGCTGCGGCCACAGTGCCTCCCACTGATGACTTATCAGGGCCTCGAGTATCGTCAGCCCTTCATTGAGCCCGAATAAACCGGCCAATTGTGTACGCGCAAGCGTATACCAGGCTACCGTTTGCAGTTCCACACCGTTCTGCTCAAACAGTGAGAGACAGAGTTTTTCCGCATAACGCCAGTTCACATCGGGGCGAGCCGGATGTGTCAGCTTACTCAGCTCATCGCGCAGGGCAGCATAATCCGGTAGCGTGCGCGGGTCGCCGCCGGTTTTGATTTTACGCGGGGTGATGTTATTCATGACCAGTTGTCCATTTGACGAATAAGGAGCTGTTGAAAGTTATTGCTTATGCGGCTTCGCTTTCTGCATATTCGAGACTCTGCAGATACTGTAGCGCCACCGGATCAGCGATATATTCAACCTGCCCGTGATGACGCTCAACCTCATCGATAATTTTACTGAGTTCAACCCGGAAAAACTCCTTACGCAGGTTGATTCGGTTAATCCGGTAGCTTTCCAGATGGTCATGCAGTATCTTTTCAAGCGCAGGGGCGTCATCGCAGGAAATCATGGCGTGGACGTCAAAATCAAACGGCACAGCTGCCCCGCTCAGTTCTTTCACGCGCTCCATAGGCTCCAGCCGTCGGGTCATAACGATTTTGAAGACGTTTTCACCGAAGGAGCCAATATTCGAAATCACATACACGTGTCCCTGCTTCGTGAGCTGAGCCATGGATTTGGCGCGTTCATACTGCTGATGCACGTCCTGGATTTTCTGCTCCAGCTCCAGACGCTGTCTTTCCAGCTCTTTCCGGTGCGCACCTTCAGCGGCGAGCAGAGCTTCTTCCAGTAAAAGCTGCTGCTCAGCAAGGCGTTGCTCCTCCTCTTCCGCTTCGCGTTGCTGCTGCTCCAGCTCATCCTGACGCTGCTTTTCTTCCCGCATTTGACGCTTGAGCTCAGCCTGATATTCTTTTTCTTCCTGCGCTTTTTCCAGCAAGGCGACCTTATCCAGAAACTGCTGTTTTACGCCTTCCCAGTCGGCATTATCTTCCAGCTCCAGAAAGGTGATTTTCTCGCTGATGGCCGCGTAAGCGTCTCTCTCCTTCCTGAGCTGGTCGTACTTGCTTTGCCAGTTATTCACCGTAGTGCCGGAAAGCAGGGTTTTGACTTTGAATTTATAAGCGGAGTCCACAATACGCTGCAGTGCCCGGGAGGCTTTATTTCTGGCATTGCGAAACTCATCCCACTGACCGGAAAGCTGCCTCTTTTCCTGATACAGGCCACGAGCCACTTCAGTACTGACCGTTTCTTCCAGGGCTTTCTCTTTCCGGGCCAGGTCAGACGCAGCCTGTTCGAGCTCCGCGGTTTTCTTCCGGAAGCCCCGATAAATGAAAACCCGTATTATTAATGCAACGGCTATCAGTAAGCCAAAGAACAGACCGATAACTCCGGCCGGATTCGACACAGATTCAATAAATCGCTCATTAATATTGATTAATGCTCTTACCGCGACATAAATACCCCAGGCAATGACGCCAATAATAACCAGGATAATACCCGCAGTACTGTCATCTTTTTTTCTTCGCGTCATCTTTTATATCCTGCCACTGTCAATTCAAATACTATAAAAAAGAGTGAGGGCGCATTTAAGAATGAAACCCTCTCTCTTCAAATGGGGAGCGCAGACTATATCATAAGCTCACAGCACGCATTCGCTCATCACTATTAAGTCCGTACCCCATACTATTTGACAGCCAGCTTAATTTTATCGACAATTTCCTCACTAACGCCTGTTAATATTGCCTTGTTGGCTTCATCACCCCAGGAATTACCGATGACATACAAAGAATATGGCCCTGGCTCAGCTTTTTCATTTAGCTTACAGTTAATGATAAATATTTGTTCGTCTCCTTCCCTGGTAAATAGAACTTCTATTCTGCCTAATTCAATTGTGTCACCACCAGGATTTTCTATAACAACTCTCAAATCCCCATAAAAGTAAGCATCCCCATCCATTCTGCACTGAACAGGGAGTTCAAATTCCGTCCCCTGACTTATTTCCTCTGGAGCAACAAGATTTTTAGTCAACTTTACAAACCGCGCAGCCGTATCCGGGAGAACGGTAAATACTACTTGATTGACAATGCTATCATCCCCCGGGGAGAATATATCAATTTCATAGGACTCCCTGGAAGTAAGGGTATCATTAACCTGTAAAGACAGTACATACGGACCAATATCCATATTTGTCGGAAGAGCAATATCGAGCTCCAGTGAATATTGTTGCCCCGGCCCCATACCGACCTGAGAGTGACTATGGGTAAATGGATAACGCCTGTTTAATTCATCCAATAGAATTAAAGTTAATACTCCATCTGGATTAAATATCAACTCTTCCCCGATGTTTTTTACAACAAGTGTTGTTCTGAAACTGCTCTCCCCCCTAATTCCTGACGAAGGTACATCCAAAGATTTCATAAGTCTGGCATTACAAGAAGAACGTATAATGTTCCTGACTTTTACCAGCCTGGTATTTTCAGCATTCGTGTCATCGAAAGGGAGTATTTCCCATGATAGCTCAGATAAACTCCCGGCATTGTCATAAATCGCTGCAAGATGATAATTACCCACCTCAAATTCTTTCGAAAGAGAAACGTCAATAACTATTTTTTTAACCTCATTACTGCCCATGGATATATAATGACGCTCACTCACCTTATGTAGAATGTTCCCATAACCATCAATAAAGCATAAAATCACCCCACCTGAAACGTTTCCATCCGACTGGTTTGAAATATGAATTTCAGCCTCTCCCTCCCATCCGGGATGCAGATTATCTTCAATACCAATTTGCGAACATATAAAAATACCTGAGACTGACACTTTCCGGCGATGAGTCAACCGTAATGGCTGTCTGTCAACATATCGCCATTCGGTATTATCTTTAGTATTCTTAGCCATAAAGTAAAGAAATAACTCACCAAATCCATAACCATCCGGAATTGACTCATTAAACCTGATAAAGACTTCACCCTGAGAGGATATTTTCTCTGTGGAAACAACAGCGAATACATCAAATACTGCTGACCAGTCTCTTGTCACAACATAGTTGGCCGGATTTAAATTCACCCCCAAACCCAATTCACCTAAAAAGTCACATGAACTTGTATTTTTGAAGTTTGCATTAACTTCTACAGGTTCACCATAGATAATGTCTTCAGAAAACTGAGAGTGTTCCACCAGAGAAAGATAATCTGGCTCCCGGGGTTTGACATTAAACCCTGCAATCATATCGATGGAATAAGCAATATCAAAAATATCGAAGTAACCATCACCATTACCGCCCCAGCCAAAGTTAAAGTAGACAAAACCGTCAATGTCAATACCACATGCAATAAAGTAATGAGTGGTTTTAGTCCCCGACTTGGCACCACCAACGGTAACTGGTCTTTTCTTTCTCAGGGAGTTATTTATTAATGCTAATAACTCCTCTTTTGTCACAGTTTCGTTACCTGTTTTACTAAAAGTAAAAAGCAAGTCTTCAATATCATACCCAAAATACTCATGCATTTTTTTATAATATATATTAGCATCAGTCGCAGTCTCAAAATAATCAAATTTAATATTCATGGATGCACCAATGTGGTACATCAAGTCAGCCACGCGTTTTAAAGACTCCTCCGTCGTATTCTCATCAACAACCTGAGGCATTTTGTCCCACTCGTAAGTTATTTCAGGCAGGTTTATCTCAGGAATATTTATAACATTCCCCTCTGAGTCGTTGTATGAATACTCAGTAGTTGCTTTCAGGCCGTGCAGGGGATGTCGGTAGTAATACGCTATTTGTGCTAACCCAGCAGGAACGCACCCTGAAACCATACCTCTCTTCGGTAATGATTGCCCGTACTGGTTCCATTTTGTTTCTATCAGTGGTGATATAGGCTCGAATTTATGATTCGTTTCACAACGATTATTCAAAGACACTGCATGATTGTTAGCTGCAGATATAATACTCTCAATCACCGGGTTGCTTTTGAAACTACCACACTGAGAGTACCCTATCACTCTGAAAGATGAATTATCATCCACAACAATTAAAAAACCCGATGGTACAACATCAAAAATAACAACATTGCCTTTACGCTCCAGAAAAACCACGTCTTCTGAAGATAATTTACCCTTCACGTAATCAGTTGCGAATCTGGATATTGCATCGATATGCGTCATATTAAACCTCATTGATTAGACAATAAAAACCTTTATATTAGCAAGAACTTTACATATAACTACCAGTTTGTAACCGCCGACATTGACAACGTAGTAACACCCAAAGACTCTGCCTCCTTTAAAAACCTCCTGAAAATAAAAAATGGCTATCCCCCATAGATTTTCCCGTGTGCAAATATCTCATCCTACACATTGCCCTTTATATTAATATTCCCCTGAACAAATCGGTAAATGAGTGTATCCGGGCTTGCTGGCCATATAGAGGGGAGCGCATGTGGGATGTCGGGGTTGGGTACTGACCGGTTCGTCGTTTTCTGCAGCACGTTGCAGTTTCTGCTTTTTCGCAGTACTCACCTTTTTCGTCTGCGTTTTTCGGGTGGAAGTGGATGGTTTTACCCGATTGCTGGCTTCTGAGGAACCATACCCGGAACAGAATCGTTTCGACTGACTCAGACTCCCGTCATTACAGACAAAGCGGCCATCAGATGTGCAGTGCGCTATACCGCCTTTTGAACCTGAGCAGGGCTGCCTTCCACGCGCCGCATCGGCTTGTGCCGTAAACAGTATCCCTGAGACCAGAAGAAAGATTAATTTTCTCATTTCCATATCCGTAATTTATTTCGTAATTTTGTGGCTCGGTTCTCCGTCAGCCATTAACTGTTTCGCCAGGTAATTATGCAATGACTGACAGGCAAAGAAATATATAACTATTGCTCATTCCAGTTGCACTATGGAATGAGCGCCAGAATCAAACCAAAAAAAGTGCTCTCATCAAAAACCTGTCCAGAGGGGGATAAAGCACCAGGCGGAACAAAGGTCCAGTTGTTCACCGTGGCTGACCGCATAAATAATCGACCCAGAGGCGTCACGAGTCCTCCATTATGGAAGGTCACCTCCACGCACCCGGTTACACCCTGACCATAAAGGAATGCCGGCACAAATTTTACGGACCGGTCGTCGATACGCAGAACGAGGGCGGTAATATCAAAACATCCCCTCTCAACCAGCAGGTCCGTAACGGGTGTATTGTGTGTCTCCGCATTCAGTCCGGTACCCACCAGCCACGCGTCCATTTGCTCCTGAAGCTGTGCCATTCGGAGGCGAAACTCAGCAACATCAGCCTGAGTCTTGCTGACGGATGAAACCGGAGCAGACTGTCTCGTCTGCAATTTTTCGAGAAACTGTGATTTTACTGACATGGTGTTAGCTGGCCTTACAGACGGGTTGTGGTGTCGAGATAATGCTGTTGCTTCAGGTGTCTCAGCATCACTCGTCCCTCGGGCATAAACTCGGTGCCATAGCGTACGAGACCAATGCCCTTCAGCTCGGCATCAATGGCGTAACGCAATTCGCCGGGGACGTTCTGCTCCAGCAGGACGACAGTAATTTTTTTCAGACGCGGTTCATATTTGAGCAGGACAGCAAACAGGGTGCCCATCAGCTCATGTGCGGTGCCGGGCATGCCCTGCAGTATTTTTGTCATATCGGGCAGGCCATAGTCCGGCAGATGCGCAAGCGTCCCGGCTCGACAGTTGAGGATGCGCTGCATGTTATCGAGCACGGACAAAATCACCTGATTTTGTTCACTGACCTGATGGAGATCGAGGCCGCCGGTGAAGTTGCCGGTCAGCATTTCATACAGTGAAGGTGTGTTGTGTCCCTGGGGCATCAGTCGTCCTTGAGAGGCTGCAGTGTCAGATGATTGTTACCGGCTTCCAGAACGCGCGGCTTATCCGGGTCAAGTTCTTCACGCCCCATCACCAGCTTCCAGGTGTTATTGACCATATCCGGGTGACGGAACAGACCCACCACCGCCACAAACCGTGCATCGGCTTCCATCGGCATATTCAGGTTCGCATCTCCACCCGGCTTCACCACCACTTCACGGCTTGCCAGCAGGTCAGCTTTCAGGATGGTCTCCCCGTCTTTCAGCAACTGCTGGTAGACCGTTTTGTCGAAGATTTTGCGGTCTTTCAGCTGGTAGACACGGATAATCACCGGCTCAGACAGCGAGTTACTCTCGCGGGAATCGGTGTTCAGCGCTTCACGGGCGGTGAAATCCAGGTGCAGCACCTTAATTTTTTTGTAGAACACGGCGTTAAATGCTGATTTGGTGCCATCGGTGATGCTTTGCGTCACTCCGCAGCCCGCCAGACTGAATGCCAGCAGGGGTAACAGCCAGCGCGCAGTTTTAGTTAAACTTGTACGTAACACGTCGGTTTCCTTGTTGTGGTGTCGCAGGCTCCAGCCCAGTGTAATAACCCAGTTCGGTCGTAAAGGTCTCAGGGATATCCTTCAGGAGATCATCCCCCTCCACACCCAGTACGCCGTTCATGCCCAGCCAGAAAGGACCATTGCCGAGTGGTGGAGCGGCCAGCAGTCGGGTCCGGGTAGTCAGGGTGATTTTTGCCTTAAAGCGCCAGCCCAGATAGACACGCAGCATCACGAGAAAGTCCTGATACAGCAGACCATCAGGTTTCCAGCCCTGCGATTCCTGTTCGTTATCGGTGGACAGGGCAATCAGCAACTGACTGTTAGCATCCATAGCTTCTTCACCCAGCGGCGTGTTGCCATCCAGAAGAAAATCGTCATCACCATAAAAGCCCAGCGGCTGACTGACCTCCACCGGCCGCAGGCAGTACGGGCTAACCTGTACGGTGGTATCCGGTGCCAGCAGACTCACCAGCGCCTGCATCCCCTCCTGGGTTTTACCTGGCTGCTGCAGTACGCCAAGCAGCGACAGAAAGCGCGATACCGGCGTGGCGATGTGCTCTGCGGTGCCCGGAATGCCCAGCCCCACCAGACCCAGCAACGACTGAGAAATGCTGTCGGTGCCGCCGGGCTCAAACGTGGCCGGGTAGGAATATTTTCGCCAGATGCGATAAAACTGCGTCAGGATGCGGTGGCTGAAGATATCCAGAAAGCCCTGTAGCGCCTCATGCCCTTCCCGACGCTGGGTGATGTCGTCGAGATAGGCGGTCGGTAGCGGCGAATCCACGCCGTACATGCCCATAAACGTGGCGCGGATGAGCGGTGGTTTACTGTCACCCTCTTCGTCATACTCCACGGCTTTGAGTTCGCTCGCCGGGAAGCCCATCCCGGGGTGTGGCGCAAAGCGCACCGGGTCATCCGCCGGATGACTGGTAGAGCCCATCAGTGGCCTGCCCGGGTTACGCTTCTCCAGCAACTGACATAAACGGTAAAAGTTGATGCGGTGAAGATCAGCCTCCAGCCGCGGGGTCAGCCGGGAATACGGCGGTTGTGCTTCTCTTCCCATTCCAGGCGTTCTCCGGTCGGTTGCAGGATGATAATCAGGCGGTTAAACAGATAGATATCGGTATACAGCGCAAAGAAACGGCTCAGCATCTCACCAAAAAGGCAGATGTCGCCGCGTCCGGCAAAGCCGTGGCTGTCCAGCGTCACTTCAATCTGCACGCCGCGCACCAGGTAGCCCTGCTCGAAGCGCTCGGTTTCACTGTGCTTCACATCAATGATGGCTTCCAGACGACGGCGGTTCATCTCGCTGTCGGTCCACTCGTAAAGCGCCAGGGTTCCGCGTAACACTTCCGCATTGTCCATCATCGACAGGAAGCCGCTGCCAAGATGACTCAGCACGCGCCAGTGGAAACGGTCCTGCGCCGGGGGATAACAGGGTAACGTCGGCGCACACAGATTATGCACAGCGATGCTGGTCGAGGTGGTTTTCATTACCGTATCAAGCACGGTGCTCTGCAGTGCACGGCGAGGTAGCTGTCCGTTGGTGCCCGTGAGCGTCAGCGACAGGCTTTCATCCTCCGGCACCGTATGGTTATCAAACGCTTCGCCGCCGAGGATAAGCCAGGTGTTATGAAGCCCGGACGGACCGCGGCGCACGCGGGTGTGGTAGTAATATTCCGGCGCTTCATGACGCATCATTCCGCCTTTGTGACGGAAGCTGGAGAACGGCACGTAGGTATGCTGGCTCGATGACATCACAGAATCGACAGCGTATATCTCGGTATGGCCATCCTGTACGCGCATCGGGCGCAGCATGTATTCGGTCTGCAGGGAGTTGAGCGTCAGCGGGTCGGATTCCAGCGGGAACAGGTTAATCACCGGCACACAGTTCAGGCGCAGATGCTTTTCGGTAAAGCTGAAGTCGTGCTCCCAGCGCTCCGCCAGTACCACGTCGATTTCAAACCAGGGGAGCTCAGCCGGAAAGACCACGGTCTCCAGCCCACGCAGTCCCGTGAACATGAATTTCTCACGAAAGGTGAAGTACTCCAGCAGCAGCTGGTAGCCGCTAAAGCTACTGCTTCCCTTCGGCCACAGGTCATCATCATCGCCAAAACCCAGCGCGGTGAAATACCCTTCGAGCGGTCTTCTGTCCGTGTCGCCCGGCATCCGCAGCCAGAGACGCGCAGTGTTTATGGTAAAGGCTTCATGCATGGCGCAGGCCAGCGGGGCGTCTGCATTGAAGTAGAACGGGATCTGACTGAGATCGACACGACTCCAGTCGGCAAGATGGCTGCAGTTAAAGCGCAGCGTGATGACCGAGCGACCATCCGGATCGGTTGCCAGACGCGCACTTTCAAGTGACAGCGGCTGAAGTGTGATCTCTTTGGTGGTCGTATACCGGCAGCGAGTGCCCTTCTCACCGATCGGCCGCGAGTTCACCTCGAAACCTTTGACAATGCGCATCTGCTCTTTCATCTCACGCCAGTCAGGGGTGAACTCCACCACCGACATCGACGGAATGGTGCGCAGGTAATGCGGCCACAGCAGGCTGACCAGCCCTTCAGTCAGCTCAGGCAGATCATCATCGAGCTTTTCACGCAGCCGGCCCATCAGGAAGGCAAAGCCCTCAAACAACCGCTCCACGTACGGGTCACGCGCCCCCGCTTTATCGAGATTGAGCATTGCCGCCTGCTCGGGGTGAGCACGGGCAAACTCTTCGCCGGCTTCCAGCAGATAGCGCATTTCAGCGTCATAATAACGCAGGGTTAAATCATCCATATTTATTCTGCTTAGTAAATTGCTGCGTGTTAAACACTGAAGCAGACTCCGGGAGTCTGGTACGGGTAATCATAGAGTTAAGAGAACCATCAATGCTGAGTACAAAGGGATGGTTTTATGGCATATTTTTTAGCCATACTAGGCATCCAACCCGAAGGAATCCCCTGGCATTCTGTGTAACCTTTATGCATTAAAGATGTTGTGTATTTTTCTTGAAAGATAAACATTCCCAGGACAGTTAACCCTAAGATGACAAACGTGGTTTTCAGTAATTTTTCACCTGATGCAATGGTTATCAGCTTCCCGGTAAAAAAAACAGGAAAAATCATCGCCAATAACGGTGAGAAAAAAAGAAAAATGCGGCAGCAAAAGTTACCCAAAAAGAGAAGTTAACGACATCGGGGTAAGAAAGGTATTCACGCAACTTAAAAATACCGAGATATGAAATCCCGATGGAAACCACCAGGAAAAACATCACCCCACAAAATGCGATGACTCGTTGTTTAAAAGGATACATTGTATTTACTTGTCACTTACATTGCACAAAGACGAATCACGGACATAACGAGTTGCCGTTCCAGGCATCCATCCTGACGGGATGCCACTACACCGAAGATATCCTTTTTTTACCAGAACTGTTGGGTAAAAAACTGAATACATAACCCCAACAATTACTAAAGCAATACAACCCCATTTTAAATATATCACATAGGCATCCATCGTTTTGAATGCATATTCTTTACCTTTTAATAAAAGCAAAATGAAATATATAAATGGAAAGATCATTACCACAGGTAAAGCGATAAAAGAAACTGACAACCACGAAAAAACGATGTTATCACCAAACGAAAAATACTCATTAAACGTATCGTTCCCAAGGTAAACACAAAGACTACACAACCCCAGTATGAGCAACATGGCTAAAATAGGCCGAACCTTTGTTTCAAACATCAATACAACCTCCGCTGGATACTCATTAAATCATTTCTGATATAACGTTGAATCTGCTCAACAACAACTTCTCTACCCTTTTTGAGCATACTCTCTGCGAACATTGCGCCAAGATCAATCAAGTCTCTTTCAGTATCTTTAATTTTTTCTCTGGCTTTATTCGCGAATTCCTGTTGCGCAGACTCGATGTAAGCAACAATTTTGTCTGTAAAACCGAATTTATCATCGAGAGCATTAAGAGTAATTGAGGCAACGGCACCGACAACCACAACAATAGCCAGGTTCGCAACTATCCATGGTGTAACCAAAACCAATCCAACACCCCATACTATCGCTGAACCAATTCCAATCTTCACCATATCTGTTGCGAGACTACCAATAAACTCGGCCAGAGATGTCTCGTCATTCATCAAGAAATCAACAGTTCGATAAGCTGCAGCCACATAAAATGTTAATCTGGCACCTTCAATAATTGTTTTGGCAAGCCCATACTTACCGATTCCTATATCTACGATCTGAGGGTTTTTTGCAGCAAAAACTGGTGCATTCAGAATCTTGCGAATCCCCGGATATCCACTTATCTTTATCAGTTCAGTACCCTTATGATTGACATACACTGTAGCCTTTATGCCAAAGCTTCCAAGTTGGCTAACAAGCATTGATGTCGTAACAACATCTTTTATATTTAAACCATAATTGATGACGATTTGTGCTGGTTCATTTTGGGTAATATCAACCCATCCATGTTTCCAAGCTCCCCAGGATGATAGTATTTCAAACACTTCTGGAAGTGTAAGTAGCATCAGATCTTGGTTATTTTGCCTCATTAGTGATCTTAACTTTTCATCAGGGAAATCATGTGTATTTATTAGCACAGGATAATCAGGCACAAACCCTGTCGGCTTTTGCTCACCGGTCAGATAACCTGGCAATTCAGGAGAAGCCTGCGTCGGAGCCGCTGTAAAGCCTGCTGCCGATTCTCCAGAGGAAGATCCACTGCTCTTCTCGTACGTATCATCCATCATTGATGGAATAAACTTCGCCTTGCAGGGGCAGGTACTGTAGCTGTCGAGGGTTCCGGCCATTCGCCGGTCATGAATGGTATCGTTGTCGATGCCACCGGCTATCTTGAATAGCCCGGCATGTTTACCACATGTCACACTGTCCTGTTCCCGGGCTGCAGGTTTATCAAACAGAGTGTGATCCTCTGCGCCCGTGGTGATTTTCCCGCCGCAGGTCGTCTTGTCGCCCTGCACCAGGTAAAAGCCTTCTGCTGCCATATTTTCCCCTTTAGCTGAATTCTGTCCGGGTTATCCGCAAAGCACTGCACTGCTGGCCGGATCGAGCGCAATCAGACCGGACAGAAGCAAATCCATCTCGGGCTGAAGTCGTGATTTATCGGTTTCACTGCGCGTGGCTTTCATGCGCAGCAGTCTGAGGCGACGTGATTTCACTTCAAACAACAGTGCAGGAGTCCACTGTGTGAGGGTGATTGACTGTGCCGCACCATCGAGCTCACCCAGCAAATGCAGCGCCAGTTCATTCTTACCTTTCTGCTCGGCCACACGGGCCATCAGCAAACGCAGCAGCCATTTGTCTTTCGCGGAATCCGCACCCGGGCGCGTCTGGAGCCAGTGGAGTGTGGCGTCCAGACCGTCAGTGTCCGCTTTCTCCAGCGCTTCCGGCTCAAGAGCCAGAATATCGTTATTATCCCCACTGTCGGCACTGACTGGCTCATCCCGCCAGCCGGACATCTCGTCCAGCACGCTCTGGTTTATCCAGTTCAGCGTAACCTCATCGGCAAACGGCGTACCGTCATTAAAGGCCAGGGTTTCAAGCCCGGTAAGGCGACGCAGCAGCCCTTTCAGGTCGGCGGCGATGATATCAGCCAGCACATCCTGTCCCGATTTCATCAGGGCCTGGTGGATATACCACTGCAAATCCAGCCAGAGGTGATTGGCGCCACGCGAGAAGGTGCTGTCCGCCTGCTCCAGTATCTCCAGCCAGCTCTGCTGCAGATACAGGCGTTTGAGCATGGCCCGCTGATCAGCGCGCGGCGGTTCGATGCGCGTTTTCCCCTCGGCATCCGGTGCCGGAATAGCACTCAGTGTGTCATGACGCAGGCTTTTCATCAGCCGGTGTGCGGCAAGCCAGCCATCGGGTTGATCACGCAAATATCCTGTCAGTGTACGGGCCTGGGCCAGCAAATCCTGACCGGAGGTAATGCGACTCAAAACTGGCGCGTCAGGCTCCGTCATGTGCGTGGAGGTCTGTGACTGTGCCTTGTTACCGGCGTTCTGTGGCACCACAGCATCCACACCACCGGCTTTCATCAGGCGAGATTCCAGCGCGCTGTACAAAGCATTCAGCTCTGGGCGTGACGCTTCCGGCTCAGTCTCCTGACTGTCGCGAATAAGCAGCAGCGCACCGGCAGTGCGCAGTGCATCGTCGCGTACCACTTCCGGCCAGAGTGACAGGCTGTCCAGCACACGGGAGCCTGCGAGCCACTCCAGCGCCGGTTTACGGCTCCGCTCACGCTGAGGATGAAGCTGCGTTCCATAGCGCTGTAGCAATCCCGCCAGCAGTTCAAGCCCTTCGGCAAATCCGGTTTCCCCGTCCTGATGCAAACGCGCCCAGCAGTAGTAGGTGGCGATCCGGATATCTTTGGCAGTGCTGGTCAGCAGTTTTTCGGCAAGCGTGCAAATCAGCCCGGTATCGATGCCGGAAAGCTTATTGACCTCCTCCCGGATACGCTGAAAATCGTCGTCATAGCCAGGGTCTTCTCCGGCAGGACTGGTGTCACTTACCGGAGCAAGCCAGGCCTGCCAGTTTTCCGTGCGTGTCTGCGCCTGTTGCCGCACCTGCGTGTCGTCAGCCTGACAGGCCAAAACCAGATTCTGCAGTGTGCTCATTATTCGACTCCATCCATGTCACTTTTTCCGGCGCTGGCCATCAGCGCCTGAGCCGTGGCTGCGCTGTCGACATTGAATATCTGATCCGGCAGCGTGAAACCGCGCAGATCCAGCAGCGCCAGCGGACCTTTTCCGAGTTGTGAGCGCAATACCCACTGCAGGGTGCGACCGTCCGGGGCAGTGAAGCTCATCATCCACTGGCTGCGGTCAAGCTGCTGGCGCTTGCCCTGGTCCAGCCAGCGAATAAAGCCCCAGGTCCCGCTGTAATCCCCGAACAGGCGCGCACCGGCGTTGACTGTAGTCCAGGTCAGCATCGTCCCCGGCTTGTAAGTCTCTCCCGGCCAGCGGAAGCTCTGCCAGTCAGCCATCTGATTGAAGTAGTGCAACGGCTGGCCATCAATGGTCAGCTGTGTTTCGACAACCTGCGGCACAGGGCGCGCCTGCAGCTCAAAGCTGATGCCCTGGCTTCCGTCGGTGAACAGAATGTCCGACAGCTGGCTCAGTTGATTAATCGCCCGCAGGAAAGCCGGGTTAAAACTCAGCCCCTGGCTGTTGACCTTATCCGGTACCCACTGGCTGCCCTCTTTGTGCAGCACCCCGCTAAGCTCAGTCGTCAGGAAGCGTTCAATACGTCCGCTGTCGTTGCGCAAAAACTCGGCCAGCATTGGCAGGGAGGCATCATTTTTACTCGCCGCAAACGGGAAACGTCCGTCAAAGGCGGTGTGCCAGTTCGCCACAACCGACCGGCTCCATTTGTCATTCAGACTCGCCGCCGAAGGCTGAAGCACCGTCTCCCAGGCCTGGGTCAGTGGCTGCACAAACATCGTGCTGCCAAAACCGCTCCACTCTTCGCCAAGGCTTGCCGAAATCAGACTGCCGTACTGTTGGGTGTCGGTCAGATCCACACTTTTGCCCTGGAATACGGTCTGCGCCAGGGTCTGCATCATCTCCTGCGGATCAGAAGCACTGGCTACCTGTTGCAGACGCAGACGCACGCGGGTGATGCGGGTCAGGTAGGTCTGCAGGCTCAGGGAATTGTCAGCCGACATGACGTTGCTGCCTTTATTTTTCCCCATCAGCGTCAGCAGTGGACCAAAGGTTTCATCGAGCGGTCCCTGCGGCCCTGACGCAGACTGGTCAATCGCAGGTTTGTCTTTCCCGCCTACGAGATCTTTAGCCGATTTGATGATGGAATCCGAAAGGCCTTCGCTTTGCTGGCCGGTCTGCCCCTGCCAGGCGAGGGTATTCATCAGGGCAATCAGTGGCGACTGACGGACATCACTCATCAGCGTCAGCTGGTCAGTCACATCAGCAATGTTGTTTGCCGGATTCCAGTGCAGGCTGTTGAGGAAGCTCAGCCAGCTGCCGGCAAAGTCGGTGAAGTAACGTTGCGTCAGACGTGCTTTCAGGGCTTCCGGCGACAGGTCTGAGGAAACAGCTTTCCGGCTGTCGCTCAGCACCCAGTCAATTTCATCCCGGCGGGAATTTGCGGCCTTTTCGATAGCCTGCTGAATGCCCCCTTCCCACGCCTGGCGGGTAAACATGCCGGGCACCACTTCCTCGGTGGTGAACAGTCGCCGCGCATCGGTACCGCCGGTCATGTCTTCCAGAGACACATCGGCGAAGTTACGACGCACGGATTTGAGCATGTTCTCATACAGAGTGCTTTCAGCATTACGCCGCCCGATTTGCTGCAACAACACCTGACGGCTCTGGCTCACCAGCTGCGCATCCGGCGTGATTTTCCACTGTGGCTGTTTTGGCAGTTCGGAAATGTAGAAGGCCCACAAATCCGGTGACATGCTTTGCCACAGGCCGGTTGAAATGCCCATCCGCGTCGGCTGCACGGCTTTCATGGTCTGAGCGTAATACACACCATCGGCTTCATCCGGACGGGCCATCATCAGCCAGGCCTTCAGCTGGTCATAGCCCGGCTTCGCCAGCTGTGCACGCTGGTCGCTGCCGGGAGCGGAGCCTGCCAGCTCGCTGAGCTTCTGCGTCAGGGCGGCATTTGCCGGGTCGCGGATCAGGCGGTTGTTCGCCACGCCGTACCAGGGCAGCATCGCGTCGAGCAGTTGCTGATTATGGTCCAGACCGAAGCGCTGATACCATGGCGCGCCTTCCTGAATTCGGTGCTGCAGGCGGCCGGCGTCATTACGCAGCGTATGCAGAGCCGTCAGCTGATAATCCGATACGGAGGGATGCTCCACCAGAGCATGCGCCTGCTGCGCCACAGAGACAATCTGCAGGCGGTTGACCGCAAACGACAGCAGCGTCCCCGCCCCCCAGACACCGATAATGGCCATCAGCGTCCAGGCCAGCGTCTGTTCCCACGCCATACCGACACGGCGGCCACGCACGCGGGTACAGTCATCCACAATGCCCTGCCAGGTTATCGGCAGGGTCAGCGCATGGCGTTGTGATTCCGGGATATATTTCTCAGTGTCGGCAGGTGAAGCACCGGCTGTTTCTCCTGCGGTAGCGGCGGGTTTATTCTCCGGCAGGCTGAACATCAGGCCTCGCAGCGGAACGCGCTGCTGAGAGGCAGCCAGCCATGGCACCAGTTGCTGAGCCCAGCGGGCGATGCCGCCGTCTTTAAGGTGCTGGCCCAGGCGCAGCAGGAAGTCGTGGCCATTGTTCTCAGCGACTTGACTCACGCCCTGCGTTCGCAGGGCCGGCAGCATCAGCTCAAGCTGGCGGGTAATATCGTCGGGCTTAGCACGCAGTGGGAAACTGGCCCCGACCGGCTGCTCAGTACGTTTTGCCTGCGACCAGGTGCTGTCGCACAGCTGCCACAGCCAGACCGGGGCGGAATAACGGAGCAGTTCGCTGATTTTTTCCAGTCCGCGTAAATCGTTGTCACTGATTTGTGGGGTCAGATTAAGCGACTGCGGCATGACGCGGACAATACCGTCCAGTGGACGCCCGCGACGCAGTTTACGCAGCGCGGCGTATTTTTCCTTATCGGGCTCAGCAGTCAGACTGCCGCCATAAATCAGAACGGTACGGTTACCTTCAAGCCACTGGTTTTCCTGCAGGCCAGGTACCAGCAGTTCGATTGCCGCCTCATCGCCAGTGATTAACAGCAGACGGGTTTTACGACGCCAGTAAAGGCCAATACGGGAGCGGAGATGTCCCCGGATCTTGTTACACATGACCACCGCAGGGTGAACAGGCGCTTTATCATTTTCCCGCTTCTTTTTCTCATCATCACCGTTGGTGTTGTCGACAAGCGAATTAAACTCCTGTTTGCCGGCATTGCATACCGCCGCCAGAAGCACTACGGATACGATAAGGGCGCAGCCTGAAATACATCCGCCGGCAATAAGCCAGTAAATTTGCTGCTGACTTCCGTCTTCAATCCCGGCTATATCCGGATGCTTCCAGACCATGAAAGTCATAACGGCTAACAGCAAAAAGAAAATCAATGCGACAGCAAGATAGCGGCCTTCCGTAGTCTTCGGTGCTAAAGGTAGCTTCACGGATCCATCTCCTGTCGGGAAGCAATCGGGGTAATGAGCGTGCTCCACAGCACATTCTGTGTGGTATCACCGCAAATAATCATCTGTGGTAACTGAGTTTGTCGGGCGATTTCGGTGGCGGCAGCGATAGCCAGCCAGGGGGCCGCGGCACCGGCATGTCCCATAGATGTATCGAGCGAAATGACGGCCTCGTCCTCTACAGACTGCGCAGGGTGCACATTCTGGCACTCAATAACTTCTGCACGCTGCTCACCTGTCAGCCCGGCAAGCCATAAATTTTTGACGATGCTTTCTTTGAGAGGGACGTTATAGGCGGCCATGTTCATCCCCTCCCTCAGCTCACCGGTTGGAGCAGCATCTGGTCGGTGCAGCAGCGCGAGAGGTTCGAGTGTTTCCTGGGTCAGGCGATTACCAAGAAGCAGAGCAACGGCAGCTTCAGCAGTATTGTTTGAAACAACCGGATCAATCTGGAGGCCAACAATCAATAACATCGCATCATCTTTAATGCGGTGATCCAGCCAGTGGTTGACTACCCCCGGCCCATTGCTGTCTGTGTATTCAAGCGAGCAGGCTATGCCACTCTCCTGCCAGGCTTCCTGCCAGATATCTCTGATAGCAGGGAATGACAGAGATGACGAGACATCGAGGATGACAACAAGCGAAGCGGTCTCCGGAAACTGGTGAACTGGAAGTTCAGCAATCAGCTCTGAAAACAGGCGTGAGATAACCAATCCAGGAGTATCTTCCGGTTCTGTCAGGATACGGCTCAGCCTCCGGCTTTCTTCGCCATTCCAGTCCGACTGCGAAATGATAATGCTGTGGTTATTGAGCATTTCAACTGCAACAGAAACTTGTTCATTTGCCAGATGGGCCGTAATAAATGTCGTATTCAACACCTGAAGCGCACGACGTGCCCTACGGGTCTCACCTAAGATCCATTGCTCCCGACGTCGGTCAAAACCATTCGCTTTACTGTCTTGTAATGACCACGCCCACATGCGAATAATGAAACTAACAGTCCATATAACGACGGGTGTGCCTATGGCAATTAACCAAAAGTGCCGGGTATCAATGTAGCGTCCGAATATGCGCATGAGGATCACGCTAATGACCAACATTGCTGCCAGGACGGCAAACCAGCGCGATACTTTTGGATGATCTGGACGTGGATAACAATCAGGAAGATGTTTAAGGGAATACAACATTAATTATCTCGATATGAAAATACCACAAACGAATTTTTTGATTATGAGTAATGCTCATCGCAATAAAAATCAGTCAATAATGAGTTGCCAAAGCGTCTACTCAGTAGAAACCTTGGACAAAACCCTTTTAGGGAAGTGGTTCAGGCATTCAGGGCTTACAGTTACATTAAAATGGCTAACGTGACCTATATTACTAATATACATAGCACTTACATCAGGCGATCCATCTTTAGCAAAATCACGATAACCCCCCCCCTCCAACCCCGCGATTAGATTTACTTAAATATATAACTTCGTCAGTTTGGTTGCCATTTTCCATACTATATATGGTCAAGGAATCTAATTTTAAAAGGGCGCCATTAAAAATATATGCATGCCCATCGATAGCTAACCTGTCGTCACCCCAAGAATAATTTGCTTCACTGGCACTTGTTACAAGGAGGTAAGAATTATCTTCACTCGCTTTAGCACTCATGCTTTGATAAACATCAGAAATAGCATCAATGGGAATCACAGCACACATTGATACAGATTCTTTGTCAGCGTTATCATTAGCAAGGCAATAAGTTGCCGGCAAAATAATCAATAGACCACACGAAATCGAGTTTGATATCGACCTGCTAAATGTGAAAGAATAATTGATTGTCCATTTCATGATTCACCCCTTCCAGTTAACAGTAATCACCGACCCTCAGCCATCTATACTAATATTTAATTTCCTCAAGCGTTTTGAGTCGAATATAGCATGATTTGTGGGTATTGCCGTCATAAATAACATTAACCATACTATCCCTCTCAACTCTGATATTGACAAACTCATCCCCGCATGATGGCTTTATCTCTTTGAATTGTTTATCACCAGGGAAAAAGACAAATAACCTATATATTTTATAAGTTCCCATCCCCTCATCCATGTGCCAAATACTAAAATCCCTATAACCATCATGGTTGTAATCTTCAAATGATATGTGGTTTTTTTATCAGATGAAACATCAATTCTTTCTATATTAACCTGTTTACCTGCATCTAAAACGGATACTAACAACGAATCATTATCAACCAGCAAAATCTCTGCAGAAAGCTTTTTTCCATTATTAACATCTAAAATGCAATTATCACATCCAATTGCAATCTTTGTAAAAATGCACAGGAAGAAAAAAATATATTTCATGATAGTATCATTAGGGATATTGAGTAATTATCCAGCAGGGCTTAGACGGGCTGTGGCTTAAGGATATCTATTAAATTCCCAAGAGCTATTTTTCTTGCACGTTTCAAAGTTATTATCATCCGTAGGATCAAATTCTGACCCAACTGGCTTCAAATTTCCATTTGCAAGATTTAAAAACAACCCCTGATTGGTTCCGATATAAGCGAGATCCTTTCCTTTTATAAAATCAATGCTAAAAACACCTTCACTCACACTCTTTTCAATTTTTTTATATCTGTGATCCAAATCTACAAGAATCACATTTGTATCCTGAGGATTGCCCTCATTAATTATTTTCGGCTTACCCCAGAGAATTATTTTATCACCGCTACATTTAACACTATAGCCATTGATAACAGTATCAAACTTAAGAGTCTTTGTATGATTGTTAATGTCAACGGTTATTGAGTCAGTACCATTTAATGTAACTCCTGATGCATATGCATTAAATGAAATAAAAAATCCGGCAATTGTTGAAATAATAAGATTCATTAGTTAGTCCATCAAAATATGAGAGATTCTAGTGGTTTCTTTCCAACGACGTTCTTCGTCAGTATACGCACCATTAATAGCTTTGGTTACAACCTTGGAGTGTTCATGTGAAACATCAAACTCCACAATTTTCGCATTTATTGGACGAAAACCAGCGGTACGAGCACCGGCAATCCAGTACCACGCCCCAGCGTCAATACAGTTGTATGGGGAAATGGATAGAAGCTGTGGGTCGTCAATAGCAGGAGCTTTGCTCAAATTAACAGGTCTCCACCATCCATTTATAAATCCTTCATAGTTCATAGGGTATTTCTCTAAGTCAATCCATCCCCTATAACCCCAGTATTTACTATAATTTTCGCGGCCTGTAAGCTGTTTCATCCCCCGACCTCTAAATTTCGGACCATCTCCTGGCTCAATATTTCCAAGTCGTCCATTAAGATAATCAAGATAGCCTCCAGGCGGAGGGTTATAGTACCCATTTATCTCAGAAGCAAAACTTGAATGAGTAGGATTTCGTGAAAAACTTGCTGCCCCTTCAATCATTAGCGATAACATCCCTGACTCAATTGCACCCTGCCCAAAAAAATGTGATTTTCTTGTCGGTGTGGTAATGAAGTATTTTTCAAGGCAACGGTTGATGATCTCTCTATATTTTTCTCTAACCTCCTTTGGAGACGTGCCTATCTTTTGCAACGCCTTAAGAGGGTAGAGGTTATCTGGATAGACCTTTTCTAATTCTTCTGCTGAAAGCCAATTACATTTCCGAAATAATGTAATAAACGCTCTGGGGTCAAAATGCCATACCCTGTTTTTAGGGACATCACCACTTATGCACAGAGCTCGAGCATGATCTAGTAATTTAACCCAAGAGTCGTTATCTAATGGAGGATCAACAGTTTCATTTTTCTCCTGCAACCATCCAAGTCGCTGCTCTAGCGTATTTTGATCCCATTCAAAGGGGAATCGACAAATTAATCGGCTTCTGCATTCATTTTTTGAATTTAGTACAATGTTTGAATTGCACTGGCTATCCATATCTGAATCATCTGTTACTAAAATCCAGCCCAGCCAATGGGGGAAATCCGCATCGCTATATTTTTTTACCGAATCTGATGCGACATTTATGAAACCGCACCCACCAGGATAATTCACCTTCAGCCAGTAGTTATTGCTTTTATCGGACAAAGGCTTACTTTCAGAATTTATAACACGGCCAAACCTGAGTAATTCATAGCCTGATGAAATGGAATCTGGATGCCCTTTAAGGGCATATTCATACATATTGTTTTCATTCAAACCGCTGGTATCATTAATAGGCTCGCCAACGATATCAAACTGCCCATCTTCTTTAGCATTCTGCCTAGTGGTTATTACACGCATCTCTCCTTTAGTTTCGATAGTTACAAATAGCTCAGAACTATTAGTGTATATTGGTGTACTTTCGTCAACGACAGTAACACCATCTATGCTTTTGCCATTATAAAAAGAGGTGCCTGACGGAATGTAGAAATGAATATCACCAAAACATACATCAACCCTTCCATTTTTTGATGTATCAAGGTGCGGTTGTGATCTTCCAGTGATTTTTTCTATATACTGGTCTTCACAGTATATTTGCACGTGTGTAGCATTCACGCCATCGACCATGCCGGTTGTGCCTAATGAATCTTTTCTTCCGACCACTCCCCCAACAGAAAGTGTATTCGATATGAAATTCAAATGCATATACATTGAAAAAAACGTGATTTTACCGTTTTCCCCAGAACCGATTTCAGTTTCATGTTTTATAACAATACAACCATTATCCGTATAACCATTATAATTCAAAGGTTCTTTCTTTGTTTTTTCTTTTTCGGCAGGCTCTCTAATGAACACTATAGTCCCATCAGCTATCGCACGTAACATTTCTGGAGGATGACTCGAATCATTATGTTTTATATGTACGCCGCCGTGCCATGATTCTTTCCCATTAATCGGAAACCCACGACTAACATCAACGGGCATCATTTTGCCCACCCATCCTTCATCACTTTCATTTTTGGAATGAGGCCTTAAATATGGAGGACTAATAATCATGTTTAAATCCTTTATGAAAATGTAAACTTGCCAGATGGAGTATTTTGCTCTGGAGTTAATGCAGGCACAGCTTCTTTATTATTGGCTTTATCCTTTCGTCCATAATGCCCTGCTTTTGTTCTGTACTCACCCAACGTGGCTGATTCAATAGCATTACCATCTAAAGTGATGTAGCTTCCTCCACCATTCAGGGTCAGCTTCTTCTTCGCGATGATTTTGATTTCATCTTCAGTACTGACGATACTAATTTCCTTACGAGCAAGCAGAGCCATCAGGTCGTTCTGCGCCTGTACCTGCACCGGCCCCTGGTTCGCGATGAGCTTGATCCCCAGCTTACGAACAAACACGCTCAGGGCATTACCTACCCCGACGAACAGATTTTTCACCACGCTGACGTCGGCATTTTTACCGGCCGTAGCTATCAGGTTCTGCCCGGCTGATACCTGCAGATGTTGTCCGCTGGTCAGCGCCATTCCATCCGGTGCACTGAGCAGCAGCACTGATTTTTTGAGGTCTGTCAGCTGCTGTTCCAGCAGTTTGATTTGCGCCTGGAGATCGGCCGGGTTCGCGGTTGCCTTCTGCGCATCATCCGAGATAGACGTCATCTGCTCCCGGGCATCACCCAGATTGCTGACCGCTGGCTGCATCTCCAGCACCTGACCCTGTGCTTTCGTCTGGCCATCAGCGCTGATGAACATCCCTTTCTGTGCCCGGATGGCTCCCCAGCTGTCGGTTCTGAGCTCAAAACCCTCACCGCGCTTCTGCTTCTCAGCATCCACTAAATGTCCGAGATTCAGCTGACTCTTGCCGCCGTACTCCGTGGAGACCTTGATATGCTCCTGGTCGCGGCTGTCATCAAGGCGGATTTTGTTGTTCGCCGGGGTGCGCAAGACGTTACGTTTGTAGTTTCGGATAGTGACATGGTCACCGTGCGCCGAGTCGTGAAGTACGCCAGAAATGTACGGTCTGTCCGGGTTACCGTCCTCGAAACCAATCGCCACTTCGGTGCCTGCCAGCAGCGGCAGATGCAGACCGTAGGTGTCACCGGCATACGGACGGGACTGGCGCACCCACAGGCTCTCGAACCCGGTTTCCCAGTTATCACGGTCAAACAGCATGTTGACGCGATAGCGGCCGTCTTTATCGATGTGGCCGTAGGTGTCGTTCTCGGTGGTGCTCGTGACGCGTGCCGGCAATGTGCCGGCCATCACCGGACGTGAGCCAGGCTCAGGACGGAAACTAAAATCAGTGCTGTCCGGGATGCCGTCGAAGTTGACGCCAAAGTCTTCATCCCGTCTCGCATGGCTGTGCATCGCCGTGACGACCACGCCCTGAGCAAACACATCTGCCACTTCGTACCCACCGGTGACTTTCATTACCTGACCCGGAGAGAGGGTCGGGCAGCTGGTGATGGCGCGGGTCTGCGTCTGGCCATTCAGATAACGCTCATGACGAATGCGGGCAAAAAAGGCCCCGGACTCCGGGGCCGGATTGCGGTCATAGGTACTACCCGGTGTCAGATAGTTATCCGCATAGTGATAGGCATCACCGTAGGTGGTGGCATCCCCGCGGGTCGCATCGACCTGGGTGTTCATGTCATCCGTGGCCTGGCGGTAGTTGTAATCACGGGTGCTGACCTGCTTTTGCACCACGTTATGATGGCTCTCCATGCCCCATACCGAGTCCACACCGTCCGAATGCTGTCCTGATGGCGGAACAGAGGGCAGCGTCAGGCCTTTTTCATACCCCTCCTGACCGTCGTAAAACTCCACCACGTCGATGTTCAGGCGCGTATCAGTGGTAAAGCGGAACCAGATACCGACCTCACCCAGCAGGCGGGTAATAAAGTGCAGGTCATCCTCGCCGTACTGCATCACCTGTTCACGACGCGGGTACTCTTTTGAGAGTGAGAACAGAAAATCCTGACCGCGCATGTTGTGACGCTCGCGCAGAATTTTTTCAACGATTTGTGGGACCGACATGTCCTGATAAATGGCGTTCTGGTGCGAACGATCGAGCAGCGCCAGGCGTGGCTGCAGCGTCAGGGCATAATGGGTTTCATCTTTTGAGGTGTTGAGACGTTCAAAGCCGCTCACCACTCCCTGAAGAGTTCGCGCGGCCTGCTGCATTTTGATGCCGTAACCCTGGTCCACCGGGGCCTGCAGCGTCAGGGAGGCTGCTTTCACCAGCATCATTTCTTTGCTGATGGCATGGTCAGCGCTTGTGAATTCAATACGGTAACTGAACGGCGTGCTCAGAGCTTCATCGCCTTCAAACGCCAGTACATCGAGCTCTGCGTCACATCCCTTCACTGACAACTGGTGATGGTTGTGGCTGAATCTGATCGGGGGATTGTTGCTCATGCGTGCACTCCTTGTGTACGGTCAAACTCCAGCCCGATACCCTCTTCCTCACTCCAGCTAAGGCATAGCGACTGTGGTTTCTGTTTCACAGCCATGTGGGTCAGCAGCTGTTGACTCAGCACCGGCAGAATTTGTTGATTGAGCAGACTGTCGACGTTACGTGCACCGGTGTCCGGCAGCAGGCAGGCGACAGTCAGCGCGTCATACAGGTTTTCATCAATGTGCGTGCTCAGGCCGTAGTGGCGATGTAAGCGCTTGCTGACCTGCGCGAGTTTCATCTCCACGATGGTACGCATGGCTGCTTCTGCCAGTGGGCGGTAAATTACGGTCTGGAAGCGGGCCAGCAGCGCCGGCTGGAAGTGGTCACGCAATATCGGACGCAGCAGTTCGTGCAGATCTGCCTCGGTGGCTTCCGGCTGCTCATCAAGCAACTGCATCAGGTGGTCGCTGCCGAGGTTCGAGGTCATCAGAATAACGGTGTTACGGAAGTCAATTTCACGCCCTTCGCCGTCGCGCATAAAGCCGCGGTCAAAGACCTGATAGAACAGGTTCATCACGTCGCGGTGAGCTTTCTCCACTTCATCCAGCAGCACCACGCTGTACGGGCGCTTGCGCACGGCTTCGGTGAGAATACCGCCCTGACCGTAGCCGACGTAGCCCGGCGGGGAACCTTTGAGCTGGGAAACAGTGTGCGGCTCCTGGTACTCGGACAGGTTGATGGTAATCAGCGATTTTTCACCGCCATACAGCACGTCCGCCAGCGCCAGTGCGGTTTCGGTCTTACCGACGCCGCTCGGGCCGACCAGCAGGAACACACCCTGCGGGCCGTTCTCGGACGTCAGCCCGGTTTTGGCCGCGCGCAGGCGCTGGGCGATAGCCTCAAGAGAAACATCCTGACCGACGACACGCTGGCCGATTTCATTTTCCAGGGTCAGCAGTTCGGTCTGTTCGTCTTTCATCAGGGAAGAGAGCGGCACGCCGGTCCAGTCGGCAATCACGTTGGCAACCGTGCGGGTGTCCACATCCACCTGAACCAGCACGTCGCCCTGTTGTGCCTGTTCGAGCTGCTGCTGCAGGTCGGAAATCTCCGCCTGCTGGCTGATGTCCTGGCGGCTGGTCATCAGCTGCTGCGCCAGCGCCTTTTCAGTGCTGAAACGCGATTCCTGCTCCGCAATACGCGCTTCCAGTTCAGTCCGCTGCTGCTCAATGGCACCCAGGCAGTCACCATGGCGGTTGCTGCCGGCGGCGATATCTTCCAGCAGTGCCTGTTCTTCCAGTTCCAGCGCGGTCAATTGTGCTTTCAGGCGCACAATCTGTTCCGGCACGGTATCAAGGCTCATGCGCACACGTGCCGCGGCGGTATCCAGCAGGTCAACGGCCTTGTCCGGCAGCTGGCGTCCGGTCAGATAGCGGCGGGACAGCGTGACGGCAGCACGTACCGCATCATCGGTGATATGGACGTTGTGGTGTTCGGCATAGCGGGATTTGAGGCCACGCAGCATCAGACACGCGGTGTCGTCGTCCGGCTCGTCGACCTTCACCATCTGGAAGCGACGTTCCAGCGCGGCATCGCGCTCGAAGTACTGTTTGTACTCGCTCCAGGTGGTCGCGGCGATGGTACGCAGTTCGCCGCGCGCCAGTGCCGGTTTCAGCAGATTGGCCGCATCTGCGCCACCTGCCTGGTTACCTGCACCGATAATGGTGTGGGCTTCGTCGATAAACAGCAAAATCGGGGTGGGCGACTGCTGTACAGCATCGATGACGTTTTTCAGGCGCTGTTCAAATTCACCCTTAACCCCTGCACCCGCCTGCAGCAGGCCGAGGTCAAGGATACGCAGGATGACTGGCTTGAGCGATTCAGGCACGTTGCCCTCTGCAATACGCAGCGCCAGACCTTCGACCAGCGCAGTTTTACCGACGCCCGGTTCACCGACCAGAATTGGGTTGTTCTTGCGACGGCGCGAGAGAATGTCCACCATCTGACGAATTTCAGTATCACGACCAAAGACCGGATCGATTTTGCCTTCTCTGGCTTTGGCGGTGACATCGAGCGTGAATTTATCCAGCGCATTCTGCAGGGCCGGGGTCAGTTCCCCCTCTTTCAGTTCTGCACCCACCGGACGGCCAACAAACTCCACGTCACTGCCATGCTCCTGGGCCAGTTCAGCCTCAAACTGCAGCTCCGGGCGTTCATCAGATTGTGCATTCAGCAGCGGACGCAGGCGGGAGAGTTGGCTCATCCCGAGCGTCAGCAGTGGCCACAGACCGTCGCAGTGAGCAAGTCGTGGGTTTTCCGTCAGCGCCATCAGCAGGTGTACACTGCGGATATTTTCCTCTCCGGCAAGTGAGGCCTGCATCCAGGCTTCCTGCATCAGTTTCTGAATATCTGCGGACAGCTGCGGGCGGCGGCGTACCGAACGCGGTTGATTATCCAGCCAGCCGAGCAAATCCTGCCACAGTGCATCCATATCCCACTCGTAGCGGCGTGCCAGCACTGTCAGGTCACCTTCCCCCTGTTCGAGCAGCTTCAGCAGCCAGTGCTCCGGCAAAATTTCCGCATGGGCACGGGTCTGGCAGAGCGAAGCCGCCCCTTCCATCGCACGGGCACAGTAAGGGTTCAGACGTCGCAACAGGATGGCTGGATTTTCCATGAATCTCTCTCTTTGTCGGTTCCTGGACACGCTACCGCCCATCGCTGTTTCCCGTGAAGGGGACCAAAGCGCATACGGTCGGGCTGGCAGTTTGTGGGTTTCTTTGCTGAAAGCCCGTTTCATACAGGCACTCAGCAAAAAACTGCGGACAGGAAACCCCGTCCGCATCGGGCTTACGCGGTGGCGCGTTCGTTCCAGGAATCGGAATGAATGATGTTGCCGTCTTTGTAGGTCCAGGTGATTTTTTCGTAACGCAGTTCAATGCGCTCAAGGTGGTTGTGCTTCTCTTTAGAAGGATCCTTGATGTCATACATTTCAGGATTCACTTTCACCACTTTCACGTTTTCCAGTTTGGTGTTGAAGTACTCCACTTCCTGGCCCGCGTCGTTGATTTTGTACCACTTGAATTCCGCAGACTTGAGGGTCTGACCGGTGGTCACAGCCTTGTACAGGTACGGGCTGGACGAGTCGATTTCCTTGGTGAACAGGAACGGGGTGTGGATACGGGTACCGGTCAGCTTGCCGGTGTTGTTGTCAGTCGGGATGTACAGGTTATGCTCCTGAGCGACAACTTCGATGCTGCCTTCACGATCCTGAACGTCCACAGAACCTTTGATGTCCGCGCCGCCGTCGTCTTTCAGCCAAAGATAAACAGGAATTGCCATGGAATTACTCTCCATTGTGTTGTGATGCGCCATCATCCTGCGATGACGCCTGGGTGTGGCCCGGTATCTGACAGGCATTGGCCTGCGGTACCAGACTGATTTCGACACGGCGGTTGAGCGCGCGCCCATCCGGGGTGTCATTGGTTGCGATCGGACGGCTCTCGCCATAGCCCTGCACCGCAAAACAGCTTTCCGGTACATCACCGGTATCACGCATCCAGTTGCGCACCGCTTCGGCACGCCTGAGTGAAAGCGTCTGGTTAAGTTTTGGATTGCCGGTGTTGTCGGTATGCCCGGCGACCACAATCAGCCAGCCTGGCTTCGCTTTGATACCGACCAGTGAGTTGACAAGCCATTTGGTGGAGCCAGCCTTCAGCACGGATTTGCCGGAATCGAACAGCGACATGCTGTCGAGGCGGACAATTTTCGGTACCGGTTCAGGTTTCGGCTGTGGTTTAGGTGGTGGCGGTGGAGGCACGTACGAACGGATCGCATCCAGCACAGGCATTCGCAGACGCTCCCCCTGATACAGACCAAGGCCCATACGCGCCGGTACGCCATTGCGCGCCCGGTCATCCAGCTCTGCCGCATCGTCACGCAGGACAGCAACGGCATCGGCTTTGGGTCCGAAATCATGCATCGGGATACGGTCATAGCGGGCAATATCGAAGCTCACACGCTGCAGCAACTGGTGATTGTTCCAGCCACTGCTGAGCAGCGCAGCAATGGCCGCCAGCGTGAAAATCCCGAGAGCACAACGGAAGGTTCGCCCACGTGGCGTCAGGCCTCGCCCTTCGGGCAGCAGTGGCAGGATAAAATCCGGGAAGGGGGAGATAACCGTACTGTCCGTTCCAACCGGCTGCCAGCCCGCCACCTGCTGCATCGCAGTGTGACGGCAAAGCCATGCAGTCCAGGCAGATGTGGCCAGACTCCCGGCAAGGATCGGCCCCATTCCCCACAGCACCGCTGTAGGTGCAATGACAGGAACGTCGGGGTTCTCATCCATAAAGACAGCCTGGACATGCTGATGGAACCAGCTCATCAGGCTGTTCATCAGCACCTGTTGCTGCATCGAAGGCGCCCCGCCGGTGGTGACCCATGCCGCGATTGAGGCAGGTGCAGAAGACTCACGCCAGACCCTCACCCCTTCCCCAGGGATAGCCGCCTGCCACAACATGTCATTCGTCATCGCACTGCCAACCTGACCATTCAGAACCAGCGGCACAGAATGACTTGTTTCTTTTCGCAATCGGCTGATTTGCCAACGCAAAGCCAGCAGACGACTTGTCAGGACTTCGCTATCGATGTGTTTCTGAGGACAGACGCTGACCATCACCGACAGCTGACAACCCCAGTCAGGGCGCAACTCCAGTACCTGGCGAGCAACCTGCTCCAGATCCTGATGATCCTCCACGCGGATCCAGCATCCCTGCGTGACAGTGAGCACCGGTGACTGCTGCATACATGCCAGCGGCAGATCGCCACAGACCAGCACCACGGGCTGACGGTAAGTGGCTTCAGGGAGGTCATCCAGACGCAGGGTGGCGTCATGCCCCGAACGACGAAAGGCGACAGTCCAGAGCACCAGGATTAGCCCCAGCAACGCCAGCAGAGCGAGCACAGAAACCAAGCGGTTGCCCGGCAGGAAACCCATGCAGACCACAGCACTCAGCAGGGCGGCCCACAGCGCAAGCCCGCGCTGTTGTGCGGGACTCATTTCACGGCTCCCGGCAGCAAGGTCAGCAGTGTCTGATCCAGCCAGTGGCTCAGTCCCCACCACAGCGCAGCAACCACCACCACGCTCAGGCCAATTCGCACGGGCCATGACGCCAGCCAGCCGCCCATTCCACGCCCGGTACGACTTTCCGCCAGGACAGGATGGGTTTGTGGATAGCTGAACGGCGCGACATATTCACTGAGTGCGTTGATGAGTTTCTGGCGCTCCGGGTCGTTCAGAGAACGGAAACTGCCGAGGAAACCCAGCATCATGACCCGCTGAAAGCAGGTCACAATGGCGAGGTCAGGCGCCGGTTCGCGCAGCACATCGCGCATCCGATCGCACAGCGTATCACCGGCGTCCATGGTGCCGAGGAAGTGTCCCTGCAGGGGAATGTCATACCACTGCACGCAGGCATCATCCTCCACACCGCGACCTTTGACGGCTTCATCAAGCAGCGCACACTGTGCAGTGAGAATATGCTGACAGATGGCTTCATCGAGTTCGCTCGCTTTCAGCTCACGCTGCACACGCTCAACATCAGCAATGCAGCGTTCCCACAACGTGCGCCCTTCTCCATCCTGAAACGTCGGACCGTGACGCAGGCTTATCACCTGCAGCCAAGTGTCCTGCAGCAGGGCATCAATATCAATGGACGCGGCCGGGCCGCGTTTGCGCTCACTCATGTTCTCAGTACCGCAAAGAGTTCAAGTTCAGGCTCGCCGAGCATGCCCGGAACGTAAAACATACAGGTGCCGCCCTGAAGCATTTCGCTGGCAAGAGGATGAGAGACATCGAGGCTGAAATACTGGTTTTCCAGACGCAGTGGAATGGCGGCCGGCACGTGACGCAGCGGCGTCAGCGGCACACCCACCCGTGAAGAATTGACGATACTCCTGACATGATCCGGACTGCCGACCTTGCACTGGCGCGGGAACTGCTCCTGCAGCTGTGCCACCGGCATCGGTGAACGTACGGAGAGGTAGTAATCCGCCCCTTCGCGCAGACGTGGGTCATGCAGACGGGCCTGCCAGAAGTGAAGCCGGGCATCATGCTCAAGCTCGATCGCTACCACCCGCGACGGCAGGCTGGCTTCCAGCAGGTCGCCCAGCAGGTCAAAGAGTGGCGGGAAGACGTTATTCAGCTGCTCATGCTGCCAGACAGGAATGGCACTCACCTGGTGTTCCAGCGAGAAGGTCAGCAGGCTGCCCGCAAGGCGTGCCAGCTCCGGGTACAGACGCTCCGGTGGACTTTGCGGGTAATGCTGAAACTGCCCGAGCACGGGTTCTGCGCTGTTCAGGGCATTGAGCAGCCAGAACAGAGACACATCTGCCACGGCAAAATCCGCCATGCGCTCGTTACTTTCGCGACGCATGTCCATCAGGCGACTCAGACGGGCACGCAGTTGCGTCATCAGCTGTTCCAGCTGGGTCACCAGCCAGCGACTGCCCTGCAGAGCCAGCAGTGGCGGAAGAAAGGTTTCATCGAGTGCCCAGCTCCCCTGCGAATCCTGCTGCAGACGGGCGACCGGACAGGTCAGGTAATCACTGTTGTTCTGATGGGCGAAACGCAGCGTCAGCTCGGGCTGCATCACCGCAATCTGGCGGGTATCGTCCCCAAAGGTATTGCGGACATCCCGCCAGTGCTGGCGATAACGCACAGGGCGCTCGGCCACTTCATCAGGTTTAAGGCAGTTGCCGCCATTTGCCCGCAGTAGCGGCAGCGCCAGAACCACCACCACTTCATGTGATTCGCCCTCAAGCGCCAGCACCGGCGGCAGGGAGTCGGCATTATCCGTGTCTATAAGCGTGCCATCGGGGAAACGGATGTGCAGATGACGGGCCTGCAGGCGGCCCAGTTTCAGCGCATCCGGTTCGAAAGTGGCCTCAATCATTCCCCAGGGATGGGAGAGTCCCAATCGGGCAATGCATTCCGCGGACCAGGCCGCATACGCGGCCTGTTGCTGGAAGTGCTGGGGAGAGACCATAACGCCCCTGCCCCATAACGGTTGTTCCGTTCTCATTGGCTTCCTGCCTTAGCTTATGATTTCGCCTTCGGCATCTGGGAAACCAGTGACAGATTGACGTCCATCCCTTCCACCTGGAAGTGCGGGATCGCATACAGCTTCACACGGAAGAAGCCCGGGTTGTCCTCAATGTCTTCCACCACCACTCTGGCGTCACGCAGCGGGTGAGAGGCCTGCAGCTCGTCGCCCGGGTCGGTCATTTCGGTCACCAGACTGCGAACCCAGGTATTGAGCTCAAGCTCCAGCAGACGACGGTCTTTGGTTGTGCCGATATTTTCACGCTGAATCAGCTTCAGGTAGTGTGCAATACGCGATAGCAGGAAAATATACGGCAGACGCGCATTGATACGGCTGTTGGCCGTGGCATCCGCTGTGTCATACAGGGCCGGCTTCTGGGTGGAGTTAGCGCTGAAGAAGCAGGAATAATCTCTGTTTTTATAGTAACTTAATGGAATAAAGCCCAGGTTCGCAAACTCAAACTCACGGGTTTCCGGGATCATCACTTCTGACGGGATCTTCACCTGATTGCCGGTACCCAGATCGTACAGATGAATAGGCAGGTCCTGCACGGCACCACCGGCCTGTGGGCCACGAATTTGTACACACCAGCCGTTGTTGATGAAGCTGCGAACCATGTTGGATGCAAAGGCGAAGGATGCGTTAGTCCACAGGTATTTATCGTGATCCGGGCCTTTGACTTCTTCCACGTAGTTAAAGCTGCGTACGGGCACGGTATCCGGGCCATATGGCAGGCGACCCAGCACACGTGGCATTACCAGACCGATATAGCGGGCATCGTCCGTCTCACGGAAGGATTTCCACTTGATGTACTCCGCACGGTCGAAGTAGTTACCAATGTCCTTGATGGCCGCAACTTCCTCCATCGAATCCTTGAGGAAAAATTTCGGGCCGGCAGAGCCGATAAACGGCATATGCGCTGCGGCAGACACTTTTGAAATGTTGCGCAGCAGGGCAACATCCTGCGCAGACGCATCAAATTCGTAAGCGGAAATCAGCGCGGCAATCGGCTCACCGCCCGGGGTGTCATACTCATCAATATATGTATGTTTATACAGTCCACTCTGGATAATTTCCGGACTGTCTTCGAAGTCCTGACGCAGGTCTTCTTTTGACATATCCAGCAACTCAACCTTCACGTTCTGACGGAAATCGGTTTTGTCGACCAGGGATTTCACGCCGCGCCACAGGCTCTCCACCGCATGGAATTCTTCGCTGTGCATTACCGCGTCCAGCTGACGGCTAATCTGGTAGTCCAGCTCTGCGATATGGTGGTCAATCAGATTTTTGTCGAGTTTTTCAACTTTTGAGCCCGATTTTGTCAGACACTCCAGGAACACCTGCATCCCCGCAGTTAAACGTTCATCCGCAGTCGCATCCGACATCGCCTGTGCGTCCTGCCAGATGTCCAGCGCACTCAGCTCAGAGACCGGGTTCAGGTTGATTTTTTCAAACAGGGACGCATAAACCCCACCTGCCGCAGGACGTTCCAGCACCACGCTTTCGCCACCAGCCGCATTCTCATTTTTTACAGACATCAGCATCTTCCTTTTTAATCCGTTAAATCATCGTGACCGTTATGGCTGTTTTGGGGCCAGGGCTGAGAGTTCGGCTCGGAGTTCTGCACTTAACGCAGGGTCGAGCAGAATTTTTTCCAGCTCCTTTCGGAAAGCCTGATTGTCCAGCAGGTTCGCTTTTAAATCGCGAAGCAGATTGCGCATGGAAAGCATTGCCTTCAACTGAGGGATTTGCCGGGAGACCTGCTCCGGGGTGAAATCCTTCATGCTCCGGAAGGTCAGTGAAACACTATTTTCGCTGCCGTCATCAGCCAGCGTGTTTTTAACGGTCAGACTGACTTTTGGGGAATATTCGGCCAACACTGAGTCGAAATTATTTTTATTCAAATCAACTTTTTTACGCTCAGACAAGGGGGCTGACTCCTGGCCATGACTGAAGTCGCCTGCTATGAGCAATTTCAGGGGGAGCTCCGTTTTCTTGCTCGCGCCCCCCGTATGCAAATCAAGTTTTAAATTAATACGCGCTTTAGGGATTTCGGACTGAAAGGAAGAGTTAGACATGGCTGTCCCTGTTCTATGGAGTAATAGAAACGGTCAATGCCAGTGAGAAATAAATAAGAAAAAATTACCCTGCCAGAACAACTTTCCGGTTCGCGTCATCCGACGTAAATAAAAATCCCGGAGATAAAAGCGGGCGTATTCCATCCACCAGCATGCCGACACTGTATTTTTGAGTGTTTGTCTGAAATGAAAAATTTCGGATAAAACCCAATAGCCGGAGTGTAGGAACGTTTCCTGCCTGATCGGAAATGAAAAAATGTAACAATATTTTACATTTTCATTTTTTAACAATTTAAGATCATCTTTATGATTTATAAGAACTTTCTCGCATAAACCTTTCAGGCCTTATGCGATAAGGGTGTGCAGCAAATGATCGATTTAGCTTAGGGGAAGGTTTTGTACAAAATACAATCAAATACGTGAAATATCTGATTTTGTACTTTTATCAAAAATGAGAAGCAGGACGTGACTGAGCAAGTGAAAAATTGACGACATTTTCAGGTTTTCATCATTTCTTATTATTCACTTAAACGGGGCTTATTTGTTTTCGTCAGAATAAAGGAAATTTCACGACAGCCCTTTACACATGCCTCAATACCAGGAGGTGAGCACGATCTGGATACCTGCCATTCAGGGAATTTCAGATTAACTGATGCGTTGAGAATATTTGTCCTATTGCTCAGGTTGTAATGAGATCCGGTTCAACTCCACCATGACCGACGGTAGGACATGGGCCTGAAAAACCTCTGTACATGCTGACAGGTTGCCCGTCACCAGAAATTCCACCGGTGTAACCAGTTTGCCCTCTTCCGAAAATCCACAGGTCAGAGCCGACTTCCTTACCAGCAGTGCATTCGTATTGATGTATTCCTGAACTAAAAGAGCTTCATTGCCCCAGTCTTCGTCACTCACCGCTGCATTGACCCAGCCCTGCGATTTAAGCTGTTCAATGGCATACGTCAGCCGGTACAAATCCGACTGTGCAGACACAGGTCCGGTGCACGAAGACCAGAGATATTCCAGACGACTGGATAAGCTTGCGGCAAGACCTTTCTGGCGCCCCAGCACCACCAGACTCTCAATATCGGATGCGATTGCACGCGTAAACCGTTTTTGCTTATACGCCACCGTTAACCAGCGCAGTAAAAATGCGTGCGTGCTGAGTGGCGACAACGCATGACCATCCTGCTGTACGGTACGTAAGGCGACAAGCGCACACCATGCAAAATGCGCCAGTGCCGTGACAGTTTGTTCCGGGGGTAGGGTATCGTGGGTTTTCTTCATTCAGGGATTATATCGGCGCAGCAGAGATCGGGGAAGTCCGGGATAAGGTGCGTATTTTCAGACCTGAATTAACTGTCATCTCCTTTGTTTACAGAGACCATTACTTTCACGGACAAACCACACCCGTTCTGGCTGTCATCACGGGAGATACCATTTCATTCACCCTGGTCTGTAGCTGACTGAATGGCTGTGAAAATGAACATCTTTCTGTGCGACTGATAATGAAAGACGCCATACTGGTGACGTTGCTATCAGTACCCGTCACCGTGCGCCATGCCTCTCTGAGTATCACGCTCATCTCCTGCTGTACGACCTTATCGCGCCAGGCCCCCAGCGTATCAAGATTCATCAGCAGCACAATTTTACACTCTGGTGCACTGACAGACTCCCACAGCCAGCGCAGTACTGTGGGAGGTGAATGACGGCGTGCCTGCTGACACTGGCGCGAATATTGGCCGGTCCGCTGCCAGACTTCGGTGTGAAAACGCAGAATCAATGACCGGTATTCACTCATGGCTTCACGATACGGCAATTTCAGCGTAAAGCTGAATGCTACCAGTCGCGGGTAATGGTCAACGGCCTGTTGCAGAAATGCGCGAATGTTCGCTGTACCGACAGTATTACTGCCCGATGCAACTGGTGAATAATTGCTCATAATATATTTTCCCGATATTGAAGGAAGAATTACTGATTCGTATACAGCAGGAGTGTCAGTCAAACAGGGCTGCCTCTTGTACCTGCGCAGATAAAAGATGCCTGAATCGCTTTTATATAAATGTTGATGATTATGCAGTCAGACACCTGAGCAGGAATGTTCGTCTGGCTACTGGTTAATGTCCCTTCAACAGGTCTACTTCCTCACTCGCTTTTGCTTACCATTTTGCTTTATCCTGATGCGTATGTTCCTGATACCGTAAATTGAGTAATTACAATGAGTAATCTTAACAACTACCCTGTTGAAATTTTTCCTGGAAAGTTACGTGATGTTATTGAAACGCTGCATGAGGATACCCTTATCCCCATAGAAATGATTGGTAGCACGGCGCTGGCGGCGTTATCTCTGGCTTTACAACCTCTTCTTGATGTGGCCTCTCCTTATGGAAATAAAAAATCTGAACCCTGCTCGCTTTATTTTCTGACACTCGCAAAATCTGGTGAAGGGAAAAGCCCCCTCCGTGAATTGCTTATGTCCCCTTTCGATGAATTTGCTTCTGAGATGCATGAGGAATATGAAAAATTTCTCGATGTCTATAAAAAAGATTATGCTATATGGTCATCAAAAGAAAAGGCACTAAATCGTAATTATCAGAAAGCAGTAAAAAATGGGGGGGAAGGTGATATTGAGGAGCTTCTTCTGCGTGAACATCAGGCCGCTGAACCGAAAAAGCCAAGGGCCTTTGAAATGTTTTATGAAGATGCCACACCGGAAGGTATCATTAAGGGGCTGAGTGAATATCCGTATGCTGGCGTATTTGCAGATGAAGCCATTACTTTCTTTACAGGCCAGCTAAAAAACAATCTGGGATTACTTAACAAAATATGGAAAAACGAACCCCTTCAAGTCTCCCGAAAAAAAGAAGGTACTCTACGCATTAATGCATACCTGACCTTTCTTCTAATGGTTCAGCCCGAAGTATTCGAAGAGTATCTGGAACGACATGGGAAAAAAGCCATATCCAGCGGTTTCCTTGCACGTTTCTTATTTACGGAAACAGTGAGCACTATAGGTCAACGAAGAATAACACTGAACCAGGAGAAATCAAGACATGCACTTGATGCCCTCTTTGAAGTCATTCATAAATTACTGAAAGCTCAAAAAGAACACTTTTATGATACCAGTAAATCCAAAAAAACACTGGTATTAACTGACGATGCCAGATCGCTTTTCGCTGAAAAGATAAATCAGTATCAGTTACAAATAGCCCAAAACCAGTGCTGGGAGCATATTCCGGAATTTGTGTCTAAAGCAGGTAGCCATGCAATACGTATGGCTGCCATTTTTGAATATGATTCTGATAAAAACATTTCAGAGCAATGCCTAAAGAAAGCATTTATTATTACTGAATGGTATCTTAATCAAGCCGCTAAATATTTTTACAAAATGAGTGCGCAATATCAGCTTCAGCAGGATGTGTACCTGTTATTCGACTGGATAAAAAACCGTTTTATTAATCCGACAGGGGTAATGAAAACAATAAATCCACAAACGGGCCAAACCATTGATGTAAAGCTACAACCCTGGCAGCCGTTTTCAAAAAATGAACTGGAGACACACGGCCCCGCCAGACTCAGAAGAGTTGAGAATCTGACACCTGTTCTTAACCAGCTTATCCAGTTGGGACTGATTGCCACAATATGCTATCCACCAAGTCGGGCACTTTATATTGCCATGGCAGGAACTGATATGAATGGTCATATTTATGCGAGCAGGCCATTTTTTTCCAGTTTCATGCCTGTGGATTACAAAAATAATGCCTCACCACCACTAAGTGGTTATGATTTCACCAGGTTACAATGGTGACAATTGTTGATTTATTGTTACCGCGATAGGTAGTCGGTCTGGAACGTCACCAGGGATAAAGTATGTTCACTTCGTAGCTTCAGGCAGGAAAAAACAAACACCATATTCAACACGCGCGCTAAAGCTGCTAAAATCACTGTATTAGCAGCTTTAGCTGTTGATTATGAAAAATAAAAACAATTAATTTGAACGCATTTCATACAGACGTAAACTTTTAGTCCAGTTCCCACAACTCGCCTCATGTGAACGCATTTCACTCAAATGTTAAATTATTTTCAATGAATCCCCGATGTATTAGTCAACAGACCGGATATTCTGAGTCATTAACAATTTGTATAGCCACTTACAGAATGACGAGCGGGATTATTGCCAAAAAGAGAATTCACATTGCCGCATATTTATATGCAACAAGCTATGAGCGAGACTGATTTATACGTTTCTCAATCCAGCTCTCGACTTCACTCTTTAGCCAGCGTGAGCTGCGACCCAGTTTAATTGGCTTTGGAAATAAACCATCCTGAATTAATTTATAAAACCACTTGTCACTGCACCCGGTATATTCCGTAATGAATGCCATATCGACCATTTTATCAATGAGCAGGCTGCGGGTGGTTGTATCTGTCATGATGACTTCTCTCTGTCTTAAGGGAATGAAAGACAGGAGCACCAGAAAGGATCTATTTATCATTAATCTGGTACTCCGCCATAACATTCCTTTCGCCAGTAGAAAAATACTTATGATTTAATCAGTACTGACTGCAGCCAAAGTTACGCTGGCTGTCTGAATTATCTTTGCTGTACTCCTTGGCCAGATAGTTAAGCCTGTCAGTGACATTTGATAACTGGGCAGTAAAGTCACTATGGTTTCTACTCAGGTGGTAGTAACAACTGGCAGGAAACTCTACCAGGGGATAATATTGCTGATGATTAACCGCAGTATTCAGTCCCAGAGCCCGTACCCAGGCCTCCATAATCATCAGGGCCAGATTGTGAGTATATTCTCCGTCCGTGCTGGTATAGCTTCCTGGATAAGCATACACTTCACGATTAAAGAGCAAGGCCACGTGATAATGCTTTTTACCGTACTCATTAAATTCCCTTGCCCAGATATGACGGACACGACAAGGGTGAATCCGTTTACCTGTATGTTGTTTTTTCAGTAGGTCAGCCTCAATCTGAGCTTTGAGGGAAACAATAAAACGGGTGACTATACCTGAATCGTGCTTATATGAGCCTGTTTCAATCTCAGGCAAACGAAGGTCTACCCTCAGGACCATTACACGGGGATAATCATTCAGGGCTTTAGTGATAGTATCCTGAATACGCTTAGCATAGTTATGGTTCAGTTTACCGTAGCTGTTGGTATTAATGCTCATGAGGAAATTACCTTGTGTTAGTGAGTTTGTTCAATAGGATATACACAGACAGTAATAAATTACTTTCTGTTCTGCAGAGTAATATCAGGAAGTGATTAAGTACGAATGTGTGTTACTGGTACCACGACAGGTATAGTCTTGTTGATTGATCATATTTATTGAATTGGTTTGTTATCTGGTATTACTGATATAACCGTTACTCTGTCTGATAAACTTATTGATATAATCATACAAACTCCAACAACTGTGTCTATATTAATATATTACCAACCCGACAAGCATTGACGTATTTTTATAAGAAAATACAATAGAAGAAGGACACACTTAAAAAACGTATTTTCACATCAGATAACTGCTTGCTTTTACTCTCAAGTTAGCACTCCTGTCACATATAATACCCAGCATAAAAACTGGTCTGTTACCTCTGCTCTGTCATACTCTAAACTGTCCTTTCAACAGGAACAGTTCGTCTCCCTCAAAAATTACATTCAAAAAAATTTCAGACCTATATTACCCCTGTGAGAACGGCAGCAGAAATGCTGCTGTTTTGCTATTTCACTCACGGAGGTTAATGTGTCCGATAAAACTGAACAGGGTCTTGATGCCCTGAAGCAACAGCTGTCTCTCCTGCCCGAAACTCTCTCCCGCACAATACTGAACCGCATCCGTCAGCACATCCATTATGAGCCAGTCATCGGCATCATGGGTAAAACAGGGAGTGGAAAAAGTTCGCTCTGCAATGCCCTCTTTCAGCAGCCCCTCAGCCCGGTCAGCGATGTCCAGGGCTGTACCCGTGAACCGCTTCGCTTCACGCTCGATATTGGCGGGCGCCGCATGACGCTGGTCGATTTGCCCGGTTCAGGCGAATCTCTGGACTATGACCGTGAATACCGGCAGCTGTATAAGGAGCAGTTACCGACGCTGGATCTTATCCTCTGGGTGATGAAAGCGGATGACCGGGCCTGTGCCACGGATGAAGCGTTCCACCAGTTTCTGCTCAAATGCGGTGTCTCACCGGGCAGCATTGTCTTCGTTATTAACCAGGCCGACAAGGCGGAACCCTCGCTGGAATGGGACAGGGCAGCATGCCAGCCCTCCACCGGCCAGCTGCTGACGCTGACCGCCCGAAGCGCAGCTATCTCACGGCAGTTCTCCTGTCCTTATCCGGTGCATGCGGTGTCAGCCAAAACCGGCTACAACCTGGCCCGTCTGGTCGAAACCATTATATTTGCCCTGCCACCGGAAGCCAGCAGCGGCGTGTTTCGTCAGGTCAGGGAAGAGCACCAGACTGCGGAGGCAGAGAGTACCGCCCGACAGGATTTTGGCGATCTGCTGGGTGAGTTGTTCAGCCGGATAGTGGATGCCATTCCGCTGCCAAAGCCGGTCCGTGAAGCGCTGGGAACAATCCGCGACGGCATTGTGAATGCCGCTTCTGCGCTGTGGCACTTACTTTTTTGAGGAGGTGGAAAATGATACTCAGGAAGCTGACACGGCTCCTGTTGCGCATGCTGCTGCGCTATATCCGAAGACAGATTGTAACCCGGCTCCTGGATTACTGCCGGCGCGCAGGCTGGCCTGAGAAAGAGATCCACAGCGTCCGTTGTGCCCTCGTCATTCTGTTTCGCCTCTTACTGCGTTTGCTCAGATCGAGATTAATAAAACGCCATACTACAGCCACCTTCAGCCCTGACAACGCGTCCTGCTGACCGGCTTTATGACAGGGTATGACCACCTGCAGCTCACTCACTGAACAATGTGAAATTATCCACGTATATTCAGTCAGTTAACGCGGGAAAAAAATTTCATCTTTTCTGCCGCTCACTCTCATCACTGGTCATAACCTGTCCACCCTATCCTGCATAATAACCGCATGAGTTATCTCAGTATTTTCCATTCACGGAGGGTATATGCGCGCGACGGACTCTGCGCACCGACACGACAGGCTGGCCCTCAGGCTGTCAGTTATTATCAGCCGGCTTCTTGCCGGTGAATCTCTTTCACTGAAAGCGCTGTCCGGTGAATTTGGCGTATCTGAACGCACCCTGCGCCGGGATTTTTCTCAGCGTCTGCTGCATCTGGATCTGAGCGGCGATAACGGCTGCTGGCGGCTACGGACGAACCCGATGCGCGATCATACTCCTGGTGCGCTGGCATTCGCCCGCAACACCGGAATAGCCCGCCTCATTCCCTCACAGAGCCGCCAGTTGTTGCATCTGCTGATGGATGAAAACGGCACATCGCCGTGTCTGATAGGCCATGTACAGCAGCCAGCGGGGATCCTCCCGGACTGCTTTCAGCGGCTTGCTGAAGGTATTTACCATCACCGGATGGTCAGCCTGCTGGTTAAGGGGATTCGTCACGACCACCTTGAGCCCTACCGGCTGATTTTCTCACAGGCGTGCTGGTATCTGGTGGCCAGCCAGTATGGCGCGATACGGGTATTCAGGGTTGAGGAGGTAACGTCGGTCTCCCTGTCTGAACGCTCTTTCCACCGGCGCAGTGAGACCAGCGCACTCATTGTGGATGCGGACTTCATCAATGCCCTTCCGCATTTTCACTTTATCAGCAACGTCATTCACACCTTCCGGGAGCATTCTCCCGAACCTCAGACCAGACCAAAAGGAGTTAAAACATGAAATACGGTAAAGCCCTGCTGCTCAGCGCAGGAATGATGCTGGCATCGCTGTCGGCCGTAAATGCCGCTACGCCCGACGCGCTTATACAGGCACACCACCAGCGCTGCGGAAAGCCCGTCTTCTATGCGCAGACTGCTAACCACAAAAAGGAGGTTGAAATTTGCATCATCTCCCCGTCGGTATCGTACTCATTCGGCAGGACCGGTGCAGAACATAAGGAAATGGACATTACCGTACCGGCAAACACCACCACGTATGCATACCAGAGCAATCAGGTAATCAGGCTGCAGGAATTCACCGTCCGGAACGGCGACACCTCATACCTGGTATCTGCCGGGACAAACGATGAAGGCAGACCGTTCGCGTCCCTGGACGTTTACAAGGGAACACCTGAGACGGGTAAGCATCTGGCGGAAATCCGGCTCGACCCGGATACGGTGGTGAACAACATCAGCCATGCACTTGAACAGGAAGGCGTGGCGCAATCGGACAGCCTCTGAGCAGAGGTGTCTTAACGTATGGATATTAACACAATGATTAATAAGCAATTAAAAATGACGATGGCTTCCAGGAGCGTATTACTGGCCGTCACGCTGCTGTCAGCGCTGGCCCTGAGCGGCTGTGGTGACAAAAACGAACGTGAGTTTATCCGGGGTTGTAAGTCCGGTGGCGGGACAACCGCGGTCTGCGGCTGTATCTGGGATGAGCTGAAAACGAAATATACCCACGGGGAACTGGAGAAAATGAACCAGCAGTACGGCTATGTACCCCCGCATTTTATGGACAACATGCTGAGCGCCGCTCAGCAGTGCAGACAATGAGGACTGAACAGAATGCCGCTAGTTATTAAATATTTCGCAATTGCCTTCGGCATCGCGCTTGCTGTTGTCCTGTTTAACGTAATCGGGAATACGGGCGAAATCCGCAGTTTCGGGCAGGGAATGGGGTATCTGTTCTGGATGACGCTTGGCCCGGGAGCCGGTATGACCATCGGCGCGTTCCTGCGCCTGTGGCTGATGCCGGACAGCGTCTATACCACCGGTGGAATGGGCGGCCTTTTAAAAGCCCGACTGTTCTGGCTTGCGGGTCCTCAGTGTATCGGCTGGCTGGCCGGTCTGATGACGGTTGGTAAACAGCTGATGTAGTGCCTTACGCGAATAAACCCACCTTAATACCATACAAGAATGGTATTAATTTAATTATCGTCATAAAGGAAAGATTCTCATGTTTAAACATGTTCTGACCGCCGCGCTGCTCATTATGAGCATCAGCGCCTCTGCCCTGGCTGACACTGCCCCTCTGTCCGTAAATTCACAGGGAACGTATCTGATTAATAATCCGAATCTCCCCGTCTGGCAGCTCACCCTGACCAGCCTGGAAAACGACATCACCATAGAGTCACTCACGCTCAACCGGGGCAACTGCCTGATTTCCATCGCGGGCCGGGGTAAAAATATGAACAAACGTCTGGGCTACGGGCAGACATTCTCTTTCACCACACCGAGTAACAGTAACTTCACTCAATGTCGCCCACTGGAGCTGACAGTCCAGACCAGCAAGGGACCGTACACCTTTAACTGGCAGTAAGGGCAACCGCCTGCTCTGCACTCAATATCTGAATTCATTCTCTGATAAGGAAATTATCCCATGACCGACATCACTGCCCTCAGCCAGCGGCTGAATACCCCGACGCTTCATTTTGTCCTGCTCAGCATGGCCACCTGCGGCGTCTGGCCCCTGCTATGGCTCTATAAAAAGCAGGATATCATCAGCGACACCACGGGCCACCCGCTATACGGAAACCTGTTTATTATCTGGCTGACCGTCTGCTTCGGGCTCAGCCGCCAGCTGGGTGCTATGGCAGCGCCTGACCCGTACGGCTATGACTCAACCGGCGATATCCTGCTGGCCATCAGCGGGCTGCTCTCAGTGGCCAGCGGAGTGATGTATGTGGTCTGGGCCTTTAAGGCGAGAACGGCTCTGCGTCACTATGCGCTGAACACGTTTCGCTTTGACCTGAAGATGAACGCCTTTTATACCGTGCTGTTTAACGTCTTCTACATCACGTACTGCATCAATGACATGCAGCAGGCGCTGGCGAAGCACCAGATTATTCACGGCACTACTGCATCATCCAGCGAACCCGCGCCGATCGGGGCAGAACAGACGAACCAGCCCTGACAACTGCCACCACACCGGTATTACACACCACCGACGCCCTGCTCATCCAAGCGGGGCGTTTTCTTTTGTCTCTCAGAAAGGAAATTTCCATGCGCTTAGCCAGCCGTTTTGGCGCTGCCAGCCTCGTGCGCCGCGACCGTCCGTTGACCCGCGATGAACTGGCGCACTATGTGCCCAGCGTCTTCAGCGAAGAAAAACATGAATCCCGCAGCGAGCGTTACACGTACATCCCGACCATCACCCTGCTGGATAACCTGCAGCGGGAAGGCTTCCAGCCGTTCTTTGCCTGCCAGACCCGCGTGCGCGACCTGAATAAACGCGACCACACAAAGCACATGCTGCGCCTCAGGCGTGAAGGCCAGATTACCGGCAAACAGGTCCCCGAAATCATTCTGCTTAACAGTCACGACGGCTCCAGCTCATACCAGATGCTGCCGGGCTTGTTTCGCTTTGTCTGCCAGAACGGGCTTGTCTGCGGCGAAACCTTTGGTGAAGTGCGCGTGCCGCATAAAGGCAATGTGGTGGAGAAGGTCATTGAAGGGGCTTATGAGGTGCTGGGGATATTTGACCGGGTGGAAGAGAAGCGGGATGCGATGCAGTCGCTGTTACTCCCGCCACCGGCACAGCAGGCTTTTGCAAAAGCCGCGCTGACGTACCGCTTTGGTGAAGAGCACCAGCCGGTGACGGCATCCCAGATACTGACGCCCCGCCGCCATGAAGACCGTCAGGACGACCTGTGGTCAGTTTTCAATCGTTGCCAGGAGAACCTGCTGAAAGGCGGTCTGCCAGGACATACCGCCAGAGGCAAACGCAGCCATACCCGCGCGGTTAAAAGCATAGACGGCGACGTTAAGCTCAACCGGGCGCTCTGGGTAATGGCAGAAGAACTGCAGCAGGCGCTGAGCTGATGCCACCGCTGCCTGATAACGCCCGCCAGACCCCCCTTTATCCGACCGCTCTGGAAAACAATCCCTGCAGCCGCTCCATCTCCGATGACGACCTGTGCGCCTGGTGCTCGCACCTTCTTTACCGACCCGGTGAACTCAGCCTGTGCAGCTTAAGCCTCCCGGAGGGGCACTGGCCGTCACGCTGTGATGAGGATGGCTATTCGCAGTCCTGCCCGTCACTCCGGCTTAACCAGCATCCCCAACCCGATAAATAAACAAGGAAAAACCAGCATGAACGACATTATTAACCTTAACGATACCCTCCCGTTACCGCCACAACCTGCCAGTTCTTCGCCAGCGCTGACCGCCACCCTCGTACAGGACGAGCAGCGGATCAGCTTCTGGCCGCAGCACTTCGGCAGTATCCCACAGTGGATAACTCTGGAGCCGCTTATCTTCGCCTGGATGGACCGCTTCTGCGCAGACTACAGCGGGGGTATCTGGGATTTTTATACACTGAATAACGGCGGTGCGTTTATGGCCCCGGAATCGGAGAACAATGAGCCCTGGCCGTTGTTCAACACCCTGAACGGCAATGGTGGTGAGCTCAGTGCTGAAGCTGCCGGAGTTGCCGTCTGTCTGATGACGTACAGCCATCACGCTATGCGCACCGAATGCGACGCCATGACGGAGCACTACTACCACCTGCGGGACTACGCGCTTAACCACGCGGAATGCAACGCCATCATGCACATCATCGACTGAGGTCAGTTGCTATGGAACAACAGTTACCACTGTTTGCCCGTGAATTAGCCCCTGCCGACCAGCAGGCGGTCAGGGAAGCCTTAACCCTGCTGGAGGGTCAGCTACGTGAGCCCGGCACGTCATTTACTTCCAGCCATGCTGTCCGCGACTGGCTGCGCCTGCAGCTCGCGGCACTGGAAAGAGAAGCACTCTCGGTTCTCTGGCTCGACAATCAGCATCGCCTGCTGGCCCACGACACGCTGTTCCTCGGGACGATTAACAGCATCACCGTCCATCCGCGTGAGGTCGTTAAATCCGGACTGAAAAATAATGCCGCCGCAGCGGTTCTGGCTCATAACCATCCGTCGGGAGAGGCAGAACCCAGCCAGGCCGACAGGTTAATTACAGAACGCCTGAAACAGGCGCTGGACCTGGTTGATATCCGCCTGCTGGACCATCTGGTGGTCGGCGGGATGGATATTGTCTCTTTTGCCGAACGCGGCTGGCTGTAAGGAGAATAGCGATGAAAATCATCAGCAAACGCCAGGCAATGACGATTTACCGTCAGCATCCTCAGTCCCGCCTGTTTCGCTTCTGTACCGGAAGATATAAGTGGCCCGGAAGCATCTGCCACTATACCGGCCGGGAGGTACAGGATATCGCCGGCGTGCTGGCCGTATTCGCTGAGCGTCGCCAGGACCGCAATGGCCCGTATGTCGTATTGCGCAGCGTTACCCTGAATTAACACACAGTTAAGGATTACTTAAATGCAGAACACAACACCTGTAGCAAACCATGATATTGCCGAACCCTGGTGGGGACTTAAACCCACCGTCACGCCGAGCTTTGGCGCACGGCTGGTACAGGAAGGCAACCGGCTGCATTATCTGGCTGACCGCGCCAGTATCACCGGAGCCTTCAGTGATGCGGATTTACACCATCTCGATCAGGCGTTTCCGGTACTGCTCAAACAGCTCGAGTTAATGCTGGTTTCCGGTGAACTCAATCCCCGCAATCAGCATAGTGTCACGTTGTATGCTAAAGGGCTGACCTGCGATGCAGATACCCTCGGCAGTTGCGGTTATGTCTATATTGCGATTTATCCGACGCAACCTGTAGCACGGCCAGGAGGTTAATAGCCATGCCGCACACCTGTAAAATCAGCGAGGTTATTGAACTGTTGCAACAGCATCAACATGACGACTTCGTTTTATGTTCACTCTGGTACGAAGACGATGTACACAATGTGAATGACTCTGTTACGACAGAAGCGGCCAGAGCGGCATTACGCCATGCTGCCAGCCATCACGACGCAGAACAGGGTATTAACTGGTTCACACTGGAGGCCGCACTTGACGCCATCCGGCAGTAAGTGCTTTCCCTGAAAAACACCGTAACGCACCGGCCTCTTTCACCGTCATACGTCCCCTGCCACCAACGCCTTAATTACTTAACAGAGATCACCTTTATGCAAACCTTACCCACCATCCCAACGCGGAAGGTACCGTCACGCCCGTCACCAGTAGAAATCTGGCAGCAACTTCTTACGTATCTGCTGGAAAGGCATTACGGCCTTTCGCTTAACGACACACAGTTTGGCAACGACGGTGTCATTCAGCAGCATATTGACGCCGGGATTTCACTGGCAGATGCACTCAATTTTCTCGTTGAAAAATCTGAACTGGTACGAATTGATCGTCCCGGTTTCTCCATTCAACATCAGTCTCCGTTCATCAGCGCTATTGACATACTCCGGGCCAGAAAGGCCACCGGCCTGATGCAACGTACCGGCTATAAAGCGGTGACTTGCGCCATCAGTGGACGGTCTTCCGGAGGGCCACAATGAAACTGTCCCTCACAGTGGAAGCCGATGCTATCAACGTACTGGCCCTTAACATGGGCCGGATCGCCGTTGATATCGATGGTATTGAACTGGCCAATCTAATAGATGTGGTCTGTGATAACGGTTACTCGCTTCGTATTGCTGATGCCCCCGGAAAGCTGGTCGTGGAAGATCCGCTTCCGCCCTTAGCCCACGTTAACGGGATCCAGTGCAGTACCGCACATATAACCGAGGCCGATAACACTCTGCTGTTTACCCTTTCGCATCAGTACGAAGACTTTGGTGAAAGCGAATGGATTATGTACACCGGCTCCGGCTATCTGTTGCGCCTGGATGCGTGGTCATTTCCGGTGTTGCGGCTAAAACGCCTCGGTCTGTCAAAAGCCTGCCGCCGGTTAGTGGTGACGCTTATGCGTCGCTACGCCACTGGTATTGTTCATCTGGATGCCTTTGGCGAAGTACTGCCCGGCTTTACCACTTTTGACTGGTAACCCCATCGCGATTACCACAAGGTTCTCACATGCCGGAATTAACCACTGAAACTGCCCTTAACATTCTGATTAGCTGGCTGCAGGACAACATCTATTGTGACAGCGAGATTATCTTCGACAACGACGAAGACAACACCGACTCAGCAAAGTTGTTACCCTGGATTGGGCAGGCACGAAATGATGCTCGTAACCTCCGTCATCTCCAGCTTCTGCAACAGACCAGAACTGATTAGCCATCTGACAATACTCATCACCCACATACAAGCGCCAGCCCTTACCGGCTGGCGTTTCGCTTTATATAAAGGAAATTACTGATGTCAGAACTAACTCTCACCGAACCCGTAGTATTAACCAACCATACCGATGTGATTTGCTCCACCAGTATTGAACATCTATTCACAGGTCAAGATTCTGGACTACAACAGACAGGAACACTGATTCGTCAGCTTGATAAGTTTCACGAGGGAACCCATTCAGTGATGGTGATACAGTGGACGCTGGGCAATAAGACAAGGGTGCTACCCCATAATAGAGGTAGCAACATTTGATCTGTTCCGATTCTGAAGCCCGGAATAGTGATACTAAAGAATACTGAAGCTCATCGTCCGTGGGTAAAGAACCTCCCCCCCAGCAATCAACAAAGTTAAAATTTTTTTGGATATTCTACGGGTAAGTACATGATGCATTTTTAAAAACACACTACAGTTTTAGCTTAGGCTCTGATTGTGTTTTAACTAATAACATAATAAATACGCTGCACTTTTTCTTTTTTTGATGAGTTCAACTTATGAACAAAAGTATTGACTTTGTCTCATTTAAATGAGACAAATGAACAAACAGTTATGGTGGAAAAGGGCTATGAGTGAATCATTACTGTGTAATAAAGACATCAGTGAACTGGTAAAGGCCAGGCTTAAGACCCACAAATGGACGCTCAGAGATTGTGTTAATGCCTATAATTCACGTCGTAAAAACGACACCTCGCTGCAAGAAGCTCCGGAGCTTAACAAAGATTTCCTGCTGCGAATCAAGAATAATAATTTCGAAGTAACTAACTTACGTGTCTTAAAATTATGCGATTTTTTTAATATCCCGGTGAGTGTGAGTGGGCCCAGACGTGTTTTTCAGAAAGAATTTGCTCGCGTTGAAGCATTAGCCGAAGGCGATCCGGCATTACGTTTAAGAATTAGTGCGCTACTGATGAACATTGCGGATCTTGCAGAACAAATGGACAGGACTGACAAATGAAAGAACATTTCAGAGTTGCTGAACTTTTTGCCGGTGCCGGATTAATGGGGGGGGGGTTTCATGCAGCAGGATTTAAAAGCATATTTGCCGCTGAACTTGATTCCAGAGCAGTGGCCACTTATAACAATAATCTCTCTCCGGTTGCGGAAGTACATGATGTCACCGTTGTCCGGGAAGGGTTGGAATATGATGTACTTGTCGCTGGCCCACCCTGCCAGGGATTCAGTACTCTAGGACGTCGGGACCCTAAAGATGTAAGAAACGCACTTTCCCTGACCGTGTACGAATGGGCTAAAGCACACCATCCCAAAATGGTGGTGATTGAAAATGTCCCTCAGTTTCTTGAGTCAGACTACTGGCAAAAATTACACTGTCTTTTCACCGGTGATGGTTATGAATGCGTGACCTGGATACTGAACGCAAGTGACTATGGCGTGGCGCAACATCGGCGCAGAAGTTTTACCATCTTTTCCCGTATTGGCCTGCCAGAATGTCCGCACCCACTTCCGGGGAAACTGACAGTTCGGGATGCGTTCTCAGGTCTCAGTTCGGTTCCAGATGGTGAAAACTACCATATATCACCCGAGCCAACTGAAATTGGTTTGGCAAGGATGAAGCTCATTCCTCCCCATGGAGACAAGCGTGATATTATGCGTAATGCGCCAGAATTGTGTCCACCAAGCTGGATGAGAATGGGTAATCAGGCAGTAGATGTATGGGGACGAATGGACTGGAACAAACCGGCTAATACTTTACGGTGTTCGTTCCAGTCCGCTTCAAAGGGGCGTTATCTGCACCCCGAGCAACACCGGGTCATTTCAATTCGCGAAGGAGCAAGGCTGCAGGGGATTCCGGACAACTGGGTATTTTCAGGTGACCGGAGTTCAATAGCGCGTCAAATTGGTAATGGTGTACCAGTGCCGCTTGCTCGCGCTGTCGCGGATGCAATAGGAAAGGTCTTAGCTACGCAACACCATTAATACCTGTTCAGGAGGAGAAGCCTGACTTACTCCTCCTCTTGCTCCTCTTTCAGCAGTGCGTCTATACCTGCTTCATGCGCCTGTTTCGCAGAGATGACAAGTTCAAGCAAATCAATAACATTTACTGAAGAACTGGCGCCGAAATTACTCATCGCGAAAATCAAGTCCTGCTGCCCATCCCCCTTCGAATCGGGAGAAGGTTTTTTGCCGATCAAATAACCCACTACTTCAATCTTACGATCATGGAATTTAGTTCGTAGATGTTGATCGGTTTTTCGTATGTAACGAGTTAATTGTTCGAGATGATCTTTTACCAGATCAATCCCCGGTGACTTGAGTTCAACAATGATCACTTTCTCACAGGCGATGCTGTTCGCCGCAACATAAACCAAATCGGGTCGTGTTTCGTCATCCGTAACTCTCGCATTGTCGTCGATTTCAAGCACACGATTGAGCTCACGGCAGACATCCCCCATAGGACGATCGCTTGTCAGAAAGTTCGAATAGGTAACGTCAACTAGCCAGGGGTTTTCTTTGAGCAGAAGATGGAGTTCCTTTTCAAATCCTTTGTTTTTACGTGTTGTATTACCCTCATCATGCAGTTTCTGCAGAGCGTTAATCGCTTTATTACGTCCGCGGTACAGTTTCAGCAGATCGCTTCGCTCCATGCGTGTCAAATCTGCCATCGAATTCGCCAATTCACGGATACTCCCCGGATTGGTTTCGAGTTCTATCAGACGTGTGAGCACTTCGCTGGAGTTTACAGCCTGGAGCAGGATAGGAGCCATTTCCATGTAAATGTCACTTTTAACACCATGTTCTTTTCCAATCACCTTGAGAATTTCTTTTGCAGCTCTCTGAGATTTACCGTTAAGTGAATGGATAGGGACAAGGATCCTTTTGGTGTATTCGTCCTCTTCAATCGCTTTGGTAATGACCACATCCCTATATTTCGAATGTTCACCCAGAGCTGTTTTCATCAATTCTGTCACCTGGCGGGACAGTGCAGCAACGACAGGATTATCCTTATTAAGCCCTTCGCGACTGGTGACGATGAAATCGTGTTCGTATTCATCAACGGAGTCAGCGAGGACGATACATTCCATGTAGTCCTGCGCATGGAAGTTATGTACACCTGAGTGAAGGTCCAACAAGCTTGGGCCATGGGCAAGCCTGCCATGTGCATAAATTCTTGCCCCACGTCGTTCTGCAGGCAGACTGGCTCTTTTTCGCGAGGTTTGTGCATCGGTGCCGTGATCTTTGGGGCGAGCCCGAAAACGAATGATGTATTGAAACTCAATAGAGCTTTCTTCATCGTCAGAATCGATGGCAACTTTACCTATACCCATGTTTGCCAGGCTGGCTCCTGGCGGATAGGTATACTCCCAGTCAATCTCTTCTTCTTGTACCGGTGTGCCATTAATTTTGATACAGAACCCCTGATCGAGGATACAGAAGGTTCTCGCTAACGTCGCATTGATGGTATCAGGAGATGATTTCATTGAATCACATCTCAGGTTACTGAGTTCTACCTCAGTAAAATGTTCATCCACTGGCAGGTCTTCGACATATACAGCCTCAAAGGAGTTGTTACTTAAGTCAGTGGTGCTTTTTATCTTCGAATAATCCATTTCAAAGCTAGTTGAATATGTCTGACCCTGACGTTTACTAGTAATGCGAATATGTTCAGCTGCACCAAAGCCAGCAAGTTTGCCCACGCCTTTTCGCCCCATCACTTTTCTGCGTCCTGACTCGCTGGTCTGCAGCGTTTGTTGGCCTTTGTCATCTATGCGACGGTTTCGGGTGATAGCCAGAAAGCAGTTCTGAATTTCATGCGCATCCATACCGTGACCATCATCGCAAATTCGGATAGTGATATCCGAAGGGAGTGGGTCATAGACGGCTGAAGCATTTTTGCGTGTTCCGGCATTCTTCTCAGCGCGAGCATTCGCACGAACGATGTTTTTTGCTGAGTTGATACGTTCAAAATCCATATGGATTTCTACGTTTTCTGCATCAGCATCATAGGCATTCGCAACAAACTCGGCGAGGCATTTTGCAACAGATGAGTACATATTGTGCCCCATCGTTTCCAGCATGCCTGAGTGAATGCGCAGAGAGAAGGCCTCGGGTCTTGTCTCCAACGGAAGCTTTTCAGTTATTGTGTTTGCTGGCAATTTTGCCCCAGTCGGAAAACGAGGATTTAACGGCAAGAGATTCTCAGGCATATGAACTCCATGTACGGGTTGTGCATAATCAAATATTTATATAAAGCACATTCAAGTGAACGTACTGTAATCAAAATCATACTGCCCGGAGGAGGTGTTAGAACTACAATGTGAGAAAACAGACCAGACAAAGAGCCATGGCTGGCGATTTCAGAAAAACAGGAAAGAGCCTGATTTACCCCGGGTTTTGTTTTTATCAGAATCGCGCAGTTTACCTGAACAAGTCAACTCCCATAAATCAATCGAACTGATGGCTTGTTAGTGTCCACGCTGATACAACGTTATAAAATCAATATTTTTACATCTGGATGCAGCGGGTGACCTGGTGTCTGGTTTTATTACCTTCACAGTAATCACTATGAGGACAAAATATTTGCATTTAAGTACTTTCAAAAGAGGACAGCGCAAATCACTTTTAAACGCTCTGAACTGGTCGAGAGACTGAACGCGCCACTACCCGGTAATACTGGCATTCAGATAGCAGCCCGGATGATTTACCAAGCTGCACAAGGGAAATATTATTACCTGCGAAGATTTCAACAAGCCACTTGCCAGGCAGGCCTACTTATGGTCAGAATAATACCGGCATCCCCGGTGATTTTCTTCTGGTGGTTTGTTACTGGATGCTGTAACGCACCGGGAGCGTCACCATCCATAAGACGACCATTGAAGCCTCAGCACTTCACCCTGAGGCGAGTATTCCCTTCTTGTCACAGATTCGAGTTTCCGATGCATACCAGACGGGAACGAGGGTACAAATGAGGGTACAAATATCACCACATCAGAAATTACCAATAAATAACAATGAAATACATAAAAACATCGATTCCGAGTCCGGCACCACTCATTTATAACCCTCGCTTCGGCGGGGGTTTTTGCTTTCTGAGTCAGCAAAGTAGTTACCGCCCTTTTCTTTCCTCCATCCTCCGCTTCCCGGTGGTACGCAATTGGCGTGTTTACCGTCACACAGAAACAGATAAACCTGACCTTCACCGATCTGTTCAAGTATTGTAAAGCACATATCAACCCCACAAAGCCCAACAGAGTGGCGTCACGTATCCGTGAAGTGACTTCTGCTTCAGACCACGTAACCACATTGCTACTATATAGTGCGTTGGTACGCATGGCTGTCATGGGGAGTCGTTTATCAGTCTAAGCAGTGGCCGGTAAAGCAATGGAGAGAAATTACAATGGATGCAGCATTACTTAACATGATGCACTCAGGTGGAAGAAATAAAGCCTGGGCGGAAACTATGGTGAATATGGAAGCCAGGAAGCTGGTAAATACAGCCAACACTCTGTCGGCTTTTCATCTCAGCGATAGTCTGACTCGAATGAAGTTTATTCAGGAAATTCGTGACCTCATAGAACAACAGTTTACGTTAGCTCGTCGGGCTAAATCAGATGAAGAATGCATGGAATGCGTTAAAGTTCTGAGAGAAGAAAACTGTAACCTCCTGGAACAAGCTCGTTTATTACGAACGCGGGCAGCCAAACTTTACGCTAAAGTCGAGTTCATCCGAGAGAATAACAAAATTGTTGGATATGTGATCTCGGCAGTCAGTGTTGTGCTGGCCGGTGCTGAAATAGCTGCGGGGCTTACCCTCATTGGCACTATGACCCCTCTCGGGGTTCTTGCTGGTGCGATACTGGTTACTGACGGGGCAAACAGCATCAGTAAAGAAGTTGCTCGCTACGCAACTCACAACACGACCAGTGAAGGGCTGGTCGCGAATGCCGCGATGTCTACAGCTGAGTTTATGGGCTTTAGTCGTGAGAATGGGTTAGGCGTCTACAAATCAATCTCACTGGCCGCTAATGCGTACACCATTTTTGGCTTGTTACGGCGACCTGGTACCTGGCGACTGTTTCGATATCTGCCTGCTGACTATTACCGAAAGGTAAGCACACTGAGCCGCCCGCAGCTAACAATGAAAATAGCTGGTTATGGCGTGAAAGCTAAGATTGTTTTTGATCTGTTGTCCGTCAGCGATCCGTCCCAGAATTAGTCAGCATTTTACGATAACGCCAGGATTTGTAGCCAAGTTTTGCTGGCGTTATATACCAGATAAAAGGTAGTAAAATCAATAACGTGATCGCAAGTGTCAGACTTGTATCCTGAGATGCAAGTAAAAGAGTTAAAGCCAGTATGATGAAGGCAATAATAGTTATCCACTTCATTGCCTTAAAACGATTGGCCAGATCATGCGTTACGCTATCAAACGAACCACCGTAATTCTCAATATTGTTTTTTAGCTTTTGAAGATCTTGTTTGCTAAAACCTGATTTTAAAAGTGCTTCTTCGCTGGTCATTCTGTTATCAGTCCCATAACTCACTGAACCTGGGACGAAGTTTAACTTAATTTGACGGATAAATCGCTACCTGACGATATTCGTCAAATTTATATTTATATCAACTCGTTGAACATATCTTAGAGTATACGCTCGAAAACTGACATCTACCCGGTACAAAAAACGTGCAGGACAGCGCGAGCTAGCGGGCCTTACAGCCTGGCGACCGGGAGCAGGCAGTGAAGCTTAACGCTGCTGCTGCCTATTCTTCTATCCACGACTCCCGGACCACTGTGTCAGCAGCGCATGCAGTTTAGCCGGCTCCAGAGGCTTGCGTAGCACCATGTACCCTTCCTGCTCCGCCTCCAGCAGAACCGGCGAATTAAATTCGCCGCTGACCATCGCGCCGCTCATGTCCGGCAGACGTTCAAAAAGCGCTTTCAGGATGTCGAAGCCGCTTTCACCGGATCGCAGACGCTGGTCGCACAATACGGCAAACGGCGTAAAGCCATCGTCGATGATAGCGAACGCTTCTTCAGCGGAGGCCGCACAGCGCACGTTGATTCCCCAGATGCTCATCAGGCTCTCCCAGGCAGACGTCACCAGCGGGTCGTCATCAACGACCAGACAGGAACCGTGCAGCGGCGTATAGCGTACCGGCGTGGCGATGTGGTCATAGGCGGGCCGCATCTCCGGCGCGCTCTCGTCGCCAGCATATTGGGTGAAGCGCATCCAGAAGCGTGAACCTTTACCTTCAATGGATTGCATCCCGTACTTCACCTTCATCAGCTTGGCACAGCGGGCAACTACGGCCAGACCCAGCCCGTGTCCTGCACTGTCGATCTTCCAGGCCAGTTCGGGGCGGTAGTAAGGTGAGAAGATTTTACCTTTCTCGTCATCGGCAATACCAACACCCGTGTCCCACACCTCCACCATACACCCGTCACCGCGCGGTCGAATGGCGACCAGCACGCCGCCCTGTAGCGTGTAGCGGAGGGCATTTTGAATCAGGTTAATCAGGGATTGTCGCACCAGCAGCGGATCGCCCATCACGTAGATGCGGCGTTTAGGCCGCCAGGTGCGCAGCCTGAGTGCGCGGCTGTTGGCCTCTTCGCGAAACAGCGTGATCACCGAGTCGAGCAGCGCGCCAATGTCCACTCTGGCAGGGGCAGTAAGCACATTCCCGGATTCAATCTTGCTGAGGTCAAGGAGGGAATTGAACATCAAATGCACCGAGCGGACGCTCTGCTGCAGATCAAGCAGCTGGGGTGTGAGACTGTCGTCCCGGTTTCGGTGGATAATCGCTTCGATCAGAAACCCCATGGCGTGTACCGGCTGACGCAGGTCGTGGCTGGCGGTCGTCAGGAACTGATTTTTATCCAGCAGCGCCTGCTCGGCTTCCTCTTTGGCCTGGCGAAACTGTTCTGCCAGGCGTGAGCTTTTTTCCTCAAGCAGCGCCTGCTGAATGAAGAACGCGTGCGACGTTAACGCATGGCGGTAAATGGCGAAGCCGTACAGCAGGTTCAACATCAGCACAATGAACATCAGATCGTCCAGCCGCCAGATAATGCCAAGGTTCAGTACCCCCCAGGAGGCGAAGAAAAAGCACGTAAAGGTGCTGATGACCGGCGTCAGATGCGTCGCATTGGCGGCAACGATGGCGGCAATACTGATATTCAGGAGCAGGAAAAAGTCAAAGTTCTGCGTCTGCGGAGTAATTAAATAGAGAGATGAAATCCCCAGCCCGTGAATTAAAGCGATCTTATTTATACGTGGCAGCCAGCGGCGCAGGACATCCGCTTCATCATGCTCTTTCGCTTCGCGCTGGTAGCGTCGGTGCAATATTCGGATCGCCACGGCACATAGCAGGTAAATAATTATCCAGGTAATGGTTGGGCCGAGTTCGTCGCCCAGCAAATTAATCCAGATGGCGAAAGGAATGCCGACGAAAGGGACAGCGCTGAAGCTGAACACCAGCCGCAAAAAGGTATTGTTTAGCAAACGGATCTGCGCGGGAGGAGAGATGCCAGCGTTCTGTAAGCTCTGTAAAAATCTCATTCCGACTGTTCCCGTTTGCCATGCAGAAGCGTGATGGCTTCGACCCGACTGTTAACGCCTATCTTTTTCAATATATTGCTGATGTGTTCTTTGACTGTAGGCTCAGAAATAGAAAGTTGCGCGGCGATTCTTTTATTTGGCAGGCCGCGCATAATCATATTTAACACGTCTATTTGGCGCGGCGTTAAGTTAAATTTACTTAACTTCTCATTATTCGATTCAACGGAAAATTCGTTTCCCTCAGGAAACCAGGTGAGATTATCAGTGAGGGCAAAAACGGCCCGCGAAAAAATTTCAGGTGGCTCGCTTTTCAATACGAAACCGTGCCCACCGGCGGCGTGAACTTTCTGCCAGATATCATTATTATCATCCCCGCTAACCACCAGGAGCCTTACCTGTGGGTAAAGTTGTTTGACTTCTTTGAGTAATTTCAACGCGGTTCCGGACGAGAGCCAAAAATCGATTACCAGCAAACGTGGCGGGCCATTATCCCTAATTTGACGGTAGCAATCATCCTCATTCGTCACCACACTCGCCTGCTTAAATCGGCAATGTGTAATCAGAAAATTGGCGATGCCGCTTGCTACCAATGGATGGTCATCAACGACCAACGCATAATTCTGCCCCAAAGGATCCTCCTTTTACCTTCGCATATTAGAGAGTACGGATGAATTATTATCTACCCACCCTACTTTAGGAGGGTTTTTTCGATTAGGAAAGGGAAATATATTATTCGCTGATTTGAGTAATAGAAAACATAAATACAATCAGCGAAATTAACTGATTGGATATAAAGGATAATTTATGAAAAAGCCACTACTCTTTTTAACCGTTACGTTGATGCTAGCCGGTTGTTCCACGCTGAAAACCGATCAGGCCATTCCACTCCTGCAGGCGGAAACCGCTAAAATGCTGGGGCTGGGCTCATCGGATGAAATAACCGTGACCAATGTTAATGGCGCCCAACCGGATGCACTGGGAGGGCAAAAGCTGTCTTATCGCGCGACAACGGAAAAAGGCCGTATTTTCGATTGCTCATCGATGATGATGCCAGGGATTTTAGGATCCGCCCCGACGCTGAGCGCGCCAACCTGTACACCTGTGGTCACCCATAAATAATTAACTTCACATCAAAAGGCGTACACATATTACGCCTTTAACTTTTTCTGTCGTATCTGATTTTTCATTTAAAACCGATTTTCCAGACATCACGCTAATGAGTACGGAGATAACCCGTGAATAACTCTACATCGCATTCTTTAGCGGTTAAGACGCCGCTTTCCAGACTTTACCTCGCTCTATTTTCCGCGCCGCTGTTACTGCTTTCACCTGCCGATTTCGCACGTGCAGCCGATGCCATTTTTGATGGTGACACGCGTATTACCGAAACGCTGGGTTACACCGGAGACGTTTACGTTGGACGCAATCAACGCGGAAACCTGCTGATCGATAATGGCAAAATCACCGCTTATAACATCAATATCGGTCGGCTGTTCAACGGCCAAATTTATGAAAGCGTGGTCACGGTCCGTGGGCCAAACGCTGAGCTTAAGGCGGTGAACGATCAGTACGTCCTGCGCGGCGACCTGAATCTTGGCCTCGGCACCCTGCGAGTCGAAGAGGGCGCGCTGGCGAGTGCAAAAGAGATCGTTGTCGGCACCACCCGCGGCTACGACAGCCACCTTATCGCCACGGGTGCCGGCTCTCGCGTGACCAGTAATTTTCTTAGCGTAGGCCCCGATCTGGGCGCACGCTCCACGCTGGCGATTGAAGATGGCGCGGCGCTCGATACCACCTACGATGCGCGCATCGGCAATGGTACCGGGCCGGATGAAACCGACACGCTGAGCCCGAAAGCCACCGTCACGGGGAGCGGCTCACAGTGGAATGTTGGCCGTACGCTGACGCTGAATGGCGACCTGGACGTGCTGAACGGCGGAGCGGTTAACGTGGGCGGCGTGCAGGTGGCGGGCGTCTCCGGGGCAGGGAAAACCGCCGAGCTGGTTATTGCGGGCAAAGACTCGCGCTTTACCAGCGACAGCAGCGTTAGCGTGGGCGATTATGGCAATGGCGTGCTGTCGGTTATTGACGGCGGTTCATTTTCCGCCGGCAGCAATGCGCTGATTGTAGGGACATCGGGCTCCGGTTCGAACCGGGGGGCGCTCATCATCGGCAGCCGCGGCAACATGGATACCGGCACGGGTATAACTGAGCCAACGCTTGGTACGGCAGGCGGCGCGGGTACCCTCGATGCGAAGACAGCAATCAGCCTGCGCGGCGGGCTGTTCGGCAGCTATGTCTACTTCAACCATACCGACGAAAACTACGTCTTCAGCAACAAGATGAGTGGCGAAGGTGAGGTGATCAATACCTCCGGGCAGACAACGCTGAACGGCGATCTTTCAGCGCTTCAGGCGAACGTGACCGCACGCGGTGGCAAAGTCATTATTGCCAGCAACATCAACACCCAGCCAGAAGACGATATTTTTGAGATTCAGACCCTTAGTGCTGAGAACGGCGGTACGCTGATCCTCAACGCGACGGCGGGTTCAGACGTCAGCAATGGGCTGGGTTACAGCAGCGCCGCGTCAATCAAGGCCGGTGGCACGCTGGGCGGCAACGGTACGCTGGGCCAGACCGAGATCCTGTCCGGTGGGCATATCTCACCAGGGGATGGCGATATCGGCACGCTGACGCTGAAACGCTATCTGAATTTTGTGGGCGAGTCTTTCTATGACGTTGATATCGCGGGAGATGGCCGCAGCGACCAACTGCTGGTATCGGGCAAAACCACCATCAGCGATCTGGCTAAAGTACAGGTCACCGCGCTGGATCCGCAAACCAGCTATAAAACGGGACAAAGCTATCGCATTTTAACTTCCGACGGGGGCATTGACGGTCAGTTCGCCGGAGCAATATCCAAATCCGCCTTCCTGGACGTGGCGCTCAAGCAGAGCACTAACGCCGTCGATCTGACCATCGCGCAGAAAGAGACCGGCGGCGAAAACCCGGGCGGTGAGAATCCAGGAGGAGAAAACCCTGGAGGCGAAAACCCGGGCGGTGAGAATCCGGGCGGTGAAAACCCCGGCGGAGAAAATCCTGGCAGCGGCAAGCCAGGGATTTTCCAGACCGTGGCCAGGAGCAGCAACCAGTGGAATACCGCCGGGGCGCTCTCCACGCTGACGCAAAGCGGCCCGTCGCTTGCGCTGTATAACTCGCTGCTGGTGCTGAGCGCGCCGGAAGCGCGCGAAGCGTTCAACCAGCTCTCCGGTGAAGTGTATCCCTCGATGCAATCCAACCTGATCGCCGGCAGCACGCAGGTGTTTAACGTGTTAAACCAGCGGATGCAGCGCGCGTTTGATAACGACAGCCTGCCGATACCACCGCTAGCAATGTCGCTGGTGCAGCAGCCGGAGCCGCAAAACAATGGCGTCTGGGGCCAGACCTTCGGCTCCTGGAGCCGAAACAGCGGCGACGGTAACGTGGGCAAGCTGGACGGCAACACCACCGGTTTCCTGCTGGGGGCAGATCGCAAGCTGGCGGACCATAACGTGCGTGTCGGTGGCTACTTCGGCTACAGCCGCGGGGATTACGACGTCGACAGCCGTCGTTCCTCAACGGATACCGACAACTATCACCTCGGCCTGTATGCAGCGGGTCAACAGGATGCGTTCTCCCTTCGCGGCGCGCTGGGTTACACCTGGCACAAGATCGAAGGCGAGCGCAACGTTGATTTCAGCGGCTTCTCGGATCGGCTGAAGTCAGATTACGACGCCAACTCGCTGCTGGCGTTCACCGAAGCGGGTTACCGTTTCGGCCAGCCAGAGATGAATGTCGAGCCCTTTGTTAACCTCTCCTGGATCCGACTGCATACCGACAGTTTCAGAGAGGACGGCGGTGCCGCCGCGCTGAGCGTACGTAATGAAACCATGAACACCTTCTATTCCACCCTCGGGGTGCGCGGTGTGACCGCGTTGCCGAAGAACGTTAACCTCTACGGTTCGTTGGGCTGGCAGCACGCCTATGGCGATAAGAATACCTCTTCGCGCATGGCGTTTGCGGGCAGCGACGCGTTCATTACTCAGGGTCAGGCCGTGGATGAGGACGTGATGGTGGGTGATATCGGCGTGAGCGTGCAGCTGTCGCGTGCTGCGACGCTGGATGTGGGCTATCAGGGGCAATATGGTGCCGATACCCGCGTCAACTCGGTTAACGCTAATCTGCGCTGGTCGTTCTGATTGATATCAACGCTGAAGTGCCGGGTTGCGCTACGTCGACCCGGCCCTCGTGGCGGTTTTTTTTTGGTTTATGACCCAATCAGGGATCGTTCCCATCTCCATCCAGCAGTTTGTTTTTAAAGATAAACAAACACGCCTCGTTAAAATTCTCCGCCCCCAGCCGTTCAGAGAGCGCCGTTCGCGTGCGGTAGAGACTTTTAATCGAGGTGTTCAGTTCCTCCGCCACCTCTTCCATTGACATGCCCGCCCTGAGCAGCCGCAGCATAATCGCTTCATGGGTACTCAGCCGTAAGTTAAGCAGCCATTTGGTTGTCAGACGCCTGCCTTTCATATTCAGCACCAGATTAAACAACGACGCCATGTCAGCCACCGGAAGCGCAGTATTCATAAACATCTTCATGCTGAGCTGATTCTCCTCCCGGTGCCGCATATCGAGCATCACGCAGCCGATTGTTTTTCTCGTTCTGGCCGGATGGCGTATCAGATAATCATACAGACGGAGCGGTGAACGACTGTCAATCAGCACAGAATATTCATCTGCACTGTTATCAAATATCTTTCTGTCAATCGAATCCAGCAGGATTATATCCGGAAAAAATATCCTCATTCCCCTGACGAGGTAGCGATCCTGTGTCACTAACACTATTGAAGTTGCCACTAACCATCCCTTTTAGATTAAAGCAAGAACGACCCTTCAGAAAGAAGACGCCTTCGTTTTATAGCGCTTTTATATGAACGATAAATGTATTCTGGCTTTGATCATCCCTCGACACACACATTGATTTGCAAGACTTCCCATAGACTATCACTCAATGTCTGCTATTAATTATAAGTAAAAAACAATCGCAGAAAAGTCACCTCTCAAGATATTAAGAATTTTTGTCACGAAACTTCCCAAACATGCACCGGAAAGTACTTTAATTTATGCAGCAAAGGCGCATTAAAAATATAAACAAAAACGTCACAATAAAAATAAATACATTATATATCAAAGCATTACAAATATAATATCCATTCAAAATAATCATAAAAATCACCTGAATACAGAATTATCTCAAAACAACAAGCCGGCTTTTCAACATATTTATCCGTCAACATATCAGGTGTACATTACCTTTCACCCGGTCCATGACGATAAGGATCCATAATTACCTTTAAGTAAGTACCTCATAACGTAACTGCATTCACATTTTACGCTCTCATTTATGGCCTTTAACACTACGTATAAAGGCGGCCGTGTTGCGCAATGGATTTATGATAAACAAATGGCAAATAGATATGGAAAGATCACTTCGCTTCAATACTTTATTCTTTTACCGCGCCCCAAAATTATTGTGTCTGCTATTACTGTTTCCCATTCTGGTTCAGGCTGCCGAATCCGTATATGACCAACAGATTCAGCAGGCGCGTAATGGTAATTACACTTCGTTTCTCCATTACCTGCAGCGTTATCAACAACAGCATGCCCTGACGCCTGAACAAGTTGCAGACTGGCTGCAGGTTGCCTCCTGGGCAGGACGCGATGACGAGGTTATTCAGGTATGGTTGCGTTATAACGTCTATATGCCACTCCCCGCCCGTGGCGTTGCCGCAGCCGCGCAATCCTGGAGAAATCAAAAGCAGTGGCAACCTGCGCTCGCACTCTGGAAACAGGCCTGTAGCCTTGCACCGGAACATGACGACTACCGTGTCGGGTATATCAAAACGCTGGCCGATGCCCGCATGGATCAACTGGCCCTGCAGGAAGCGCAAAAGCGGGTAACAGCGCACCCCAGCCAGATAAACCTGGAGACGCTCGCCTATGTGTACTTACGCCAGGGGAAAAGCTGGGATCGTCTATTAGCGGACACCCGCGCCCTGAAGAGCGCCCCCGAGAATCAAGCACTGCTCAGCGCGCTCATCGACGACCTGAACGATAACCGGGTCAGTACGCCTGCCCTGCGGCTGTCACAGGGTATTGCTCTGCCTCCGGCACAACAACGCCAGCTTGAACTTAACGCCGCCGCCGAACAGGTACGCCTGGCTGATGTGCCTGGCCGTACGGAAAAAGAGCGCCTGCGTCTGGCGCAAGCCGCACTGAATCGCTATGACGCTCTGCTTGCCCGCTGGCAACACGAACCGCAGGCGGCAGAAGATATCATTCGCGCCCGCGTCGACCGCCTTGGTGCGTTGTATGCGCAGGGTGATTATCCGCAGGTGATCGCTGAATATCACGCGCTGACGTCAGCGCACCATCCGGTGCCGGGCTGGGCAATCGGCTGGGTCATCTCCGCGTATCTGCAGGAGCAAAACGCCGATGCAGCCCTGGCACTCCTGCAAAAGTATCCTGACTATGCGCGTAACCCGCAGGACGAACAGCATCAGCTTTTCTATGCCTGGCTGGATACCGGGCAGTATCAGGCCGCCCGTCAGTATGTCGAGCGGATAACCCGTCACGCCTCCTGGACCCGCTACGATTTCGGTTCGCCAACCGCCCAACCCAACGATCAATGGCTTATCGGCCAGTCGCTCACGTTTCAGTATTTGCTGGCAACAAATGCCCTGCCGGAAGCCGGAGCACTGGCGCACCGTCTGGCCGCCACGGCGCCCGGCAATCAGGGGCTACAGATTGATTATGCCGCCCTGCTTCAGGCCCGCGGCCTGTCACGTGCGGCAGAGCAAAAGCTCAAAATGGCGGAAGTACTGGAGCCCTCAAATACAGAGCTGGAGAAGCAGCAGGCTTACGTCGCGATGGATCTGCAGGAGTGGCGACAAATGGAACTCCTGACCGACGATCTGCTCGTCCGTGCGCCACGCGATCGCAGCGTCCAGCGCCTGGACAGGCTCAGAAATGTACATCATATGTCTGAACTGCGTCTGAACGCAGGCAAGGGATTGCACTCCGACAACCCGGTCAGCGGGACTCACGATCTGAACTGGGACGCCACGCTCTATGGTCCACCAGTCGCCGATAACTGGCGACTGTTTGGCGGCACCCGCTTTGCAGAAGGCAAGTTTGACAAAGGTAAAGGCACCAGCCGCCATCTCGTTGGTGGCGTCGAATGGCGGTCCCGGGATATCTGGCTTGAAGCGGAGCTCTCCGGCAACCGTTATCACGGCACCAGCACACCTGGCGCTCGCCTCTCCGGTCAGTACAGTCTGAACGATCGCTGGCAATCTGGCGGCAGCCTTGAACGGGTATCACGCACCACGCCGTTGCGGGCGTTACGCAATGGGATCCGTGCAGACCGCGCGGAAGGCTGGGTGCGCTGGTATCAGAACGAGCGTCGCGAGTATCAACTCAGCGCCGCAGTCAGCCATTTTTCCGACCATAACCGCCGACAGGAGTACACCCTCACCGGCAAGGAGCGGCTCTGGCAAACGCCGACCCTGACGCTGGATCTTGAACCGGGCATCTCCGCCAGCACGAATAGCCTGCGGGATACGCTCTATTACAACCCCGAGCGGGATCTGTCCGCGACGGCTGCGTTGTCCGTCGATCATCAGCTGTACCGCTATTACGACACCCTCTGGAGCCAGCAGCTGGTCGCCGGAGCCGGAGGTTACTGGCAGAAAAATCAGTCCGCCGGCGCCATCACGCTGCTCGGCTACGGGCAACGCGTTCAATGGAACAACGTCGTCGATACCGGCGTGATGTTGAACTGGGATAAGCGCCCTTACGACGGTAAACGAGAAAGCAATCTCTCCGTCACCTTCGATGCGACTTTACGGTTTTAAGGATGAATATGTTGAACATTCGTTTTCGTGTGGGCCTGCTCATCATCGGCTGGTTATGCCTCAGCGCGAGCGTCTGCGCACAGGCCCTTTCGTTTGTTTCGCCCCACGAGAGACCTCAGCCGGAAGCCAGTAAACCCTGGCCAAAGAATCAGTTTCTCGTGCTGGCCTACCACGATGTGGAAGATGATGCCGCCGATCAGCGCTACCTCTCCGTACGGACCAGCGCTTTAAACGAGCAGATAAGCTGGCTTGTGCATAACGGGTATAACGCCATCAGCGTGCAGGATATTCTGGATGCCCATGACGGTAAAAAAACGCTGCCGCCGAAAGCCTTTCTGCTCAGTTTTGACGACGGATACAGCAGCTTTTACACCCGCGTCTGGCCGCTGCTCCAGGCCTGGAATGTGCCGGCGCTGTGGGCTCCGGTCGGCAGTTGGGTGGATACGCCAGCACAGCAAAAAGTGAATTTTGGCGGTCTGATGACCCCCCGCGATCGCTTCGCGACGTGGGACATGGTGCGCGAGTTAAGCCAGTCCCCGCTGATTGAGATTGGTTCACATACCTGGGCCTCACATTACGGCATACCGGCCAATCCGCAGGGAAGCCGCGAACCGGCCATTGCCAGCCGCTTTTACGATAACGCGACAGGGCGCTACGAAACTGACCAGCAGTTCAGCCAGCGCATCGGCGATGACGTACGGAAAGTCACCGAAAAAATCGCGCAGGTGACGGGCAAAGCGCCGCGCGCCTGGGTGTGGCCTTATGGCGCTGCCAACGGCACGTCGCTCGCCATTGCCAGACAGCAGGGTTATCAGCTGGCCTTTACCCTTGAGGACGGGCTGGCAGACGTGCGTCACCTCGACAACATCCCGCGCCTGTTGATCTCCGGGAACCCTTCGCTCAAATCTTTTGCCAGCAGCATCGCGCAGATCCAGGAGACCGATCCTGTGCGCGTCATGCACGTGGATCTGGACTACGTTTATGATCCCGATCCGGCTCAGCAGACCAAAAATATCAACATGCTGATCCAGCGGGTCTATGACATGAAAATCAGCCATGTTTTCCTGCAGGCGTTTTCTGATCCCCTCGGCAACGGCACGATTAAGGCGCTCTATTTCCCCAACCGCCAGCTGCCCGTGCGTGCCGATCTCTTCAACTTTGTCGCCTGGCAACTGCAAACCCGCGCGGGCGTAAAAGTCTACGCGTGGATGCCGGTTCTCTCGTTCGATCTCTCCCCTGCCCTGCCGCGCGTGCAGCGCCGGGATCGTCAAACGGGCCAGGTGCGCGTCGCCACCGAGCCCTATACCCGACTTTCGCCGTGGGACCCACAGGTTCGCCAGCAGGTGACCGAAATCTATGAAGACCTGGCCCGCTATGCCAGCTTCAACGGCATCTTGTTCCATGACGATGCGGTGCTCACGGACGTGGACGACGCCGGGCAGCAGACGACGCGTCAGAAAAGCCAGACGCTGATCGGGTTTACCCACGCCCTGAGCCTGGCGGTGAAGCACATCCGTGGCCCGCAGATAAAAACCGCGCGCAATATGTTCGCCCTGCCAATCCTCGACCCGGCGAGCGAAGCGTGGTTTGCGCAAAATCTTGATGACTTCCTGGCGGAGTATGACTGGACGGTGCCAATGGCCATGCCGCTGATGGAGTCCGTCCCGGCTGACGAGAGCAACGCCTGGCTAACGCGTCTGGTTAAGACCGTCGCCGAACGCCCCGGCGCGCTGAATAAAACCATTTTTGAGCTGCAGGCCCGTGACTGGGCGCAGACACCGCAACGCGCCGTACCCGACAGTCGTCTGGTGGAGTGGATGCGCGTGCTCCAGCTTAACGGCAGCAAACATTACGGTTACTACCCCGACGATTTCATCCATAACCAACCTGATATGTCCCGTATCAGGCCTGAATTCTCTTCGTACTGGTATCCTGACAATGACTGATCGCCTTATTGCCTTCTCAATTTTATGCCTGGTATTCGGGTTGCCATTAGGCGTGGCCGCCCTCTTTACCGGCGAACTGATTCTGGATTTTGTCTTCTTCTGGCCCCTGTTCATGTCCGTGTTCTGGATCACCGGGGGGCTCTATTTCTGGTTTCAGCTTGAACGACACTGGTCATGGAACAGAAAAACGCCTGCCCCGACGTTAGAGGGCGATCCGTTAATTTCGATTCTCATTCCCTGTTTCAATGAGGAGCGAAACGCCCGGGAGACGATCGGTGCCGCGCTGGCCCAGCGTTACCCGAATATTGAGGTTATCGCCATCAACGATGGTTCGTCAGATAACACCGCGCAGGTGCTGCAACAGCTGGCGCAGGAGCAGCCGCGTCTGCGCGTCATCCATCTGGCGGAGAATCAGGGGAAAGCCGTGGCGCTGAAAGCGGGCGCAGCGGCGGCCCGGGGGGATCTTCTGGTCTGTATTGATGGCGATGCCCTGCTCGATCGCGATACCGCCGCTTATCTGGTTGCCCCGCTGATCCACTATCCCCACGTGGGCGCCGTGACCGGGAACCCGCGTATTCGTACGCGCTCCACGTTAATTGGCCGCATTCAGGTGGGCGAATTCTCCTCCATCATTGGGCTCATCAAACGCACGCAGCGGATCTATGGCCGGGTCTTTACCGTCTCAGGCGTCATTGCGGCCTTTCGCCGTCAGGCGCTGGCGGACGTGGGCTACTGGAGCCCGGATATGATCACCGAAGATATCGACATCAGCTGGAAGCTTCAGCTTCGCCACTGGGATATCTTTTTCGAACCGCGCGCGCTGTGCTGGATCCTGATGCCGGAGACGTTAAAAGGGCTGTGGAAACAGCGCCTGCGCTGGGCCCAGGGCGGCGCGGAGGTGTTCCTGGTCAATCTTCGCAAGATCGTGCGCTGGGAACATCATCGCATGTGGCCGCTGTTTTTAGAGTACGCCCTGTCAACGCTGTGGGCGTTCGCGTATGCGGTGACGGTGCTGTTATTTATCATCAGCACCCTCACGCCGCTTCCGGCAAATCTGACCGTCACGAGCCTGTTCCCGCCGGAATTCACCGGACTCCTGTTGGGGATCATGTGTGTGCTGCAGTTCCTCGTCAGTTTGTACATTGAGCGACGTTATGAACGCAACGTGGCGAGTTCGCTCTTCTGGATCATCTGGTTTCCGATGGTGTACTGGATGATCGGCCTGTTCACCACCCTCGTCGCCTTCCCGAAGGTCATGCTTAAACGCCAGCGCTCACGCGCGCGCTGGATCAGTCCGGACAGAGGAAAAGGGAGCATTCAATGAACGAGAATACGTTAATCCTGACTGAACATCGGCTGGTGCCCCGGCTTTTTGATGCAGCGTTAACCCTGCTGGCCTGGGGTGGATTTCTGTTTTTCCTCTATGCCAACCTGTGGATGCAGATAACCAACGAGAGCGACTACCGCTGGGGAGTCATTATTGCCTCCTTTAAGACGGTGCTGATCTATTTGCTGATTGCCGCGCTCAACGGCTGGTTGCTGATTCTGTGGTATCAATATAATCGCCGCCGCGCGCATGCGAGACGACATCGCCGCGCAGCATCGCTTAAGCACGACGAGCTGGCCCGCAGCTTTAACGTGACGCCGCAAATCATCTCAGAGATGAGTCAGTACAATTTACTGACGGTCTATCATGACCAGATTGGACGCATAATTGATTTGAAAATCAGTCAGCAGGACGAGGAATAAGGCTCAGACATCCGCAGGTTCTTCCTGCGGATGCTGTTTCTGCGGGTCACTCTCAGCGCTTATACTGTGGCTGCATAGCGTCACAGGCGAGCTGACGTTTGCGTTGATATTGCGCCAGTAACGCTCTCTGACTTTTACCTTTATTATCGTAAAAAAGCGCGCCGCCTTCGTTAAGCACCTCGTAACACGCCTGGATCGACTGAGTAATGTACTCAATCCTTTTCAGGGTCAGTGGCGTACAGCTTTGCCCATGTAAATCATCCTCGACATCCAGAACGTGTGAGCGAAACGCCTCAATGGTGAAACCGCGCTGCAGGCTTTGATTATCACGCAGTGCCTGTTGCCAGCGGGTAATAATCGCATCCAGCCAGACGAGCACCGCCGCATCCGCGCCTTGCGACGCCAGTTTTTCTCTTTTATGGCGATAATGCTTCAGGGCCACTGTTTTCAGGGCATGATACTGCGACAGTTGCACGGCTTCAGGCTGATTTTCTTCGAGCAGCCTTCCGAAGAAAAAGCGGGTTTCAAAACGCTCGCAGGCGTGAAAGAGGGGATCCTGCAGGCCATTGCTGTTGTAGCTCTGCAGAGGCTGGAAAGGATACATATACCCGAAATCGAATAACCAGAGATGTCCGTTATCCATAAGAAGATTGCCGGGACACAAATCCCACTCCATAAGACCGGCCTCTTCGCATGCCATTAGCGTTGATAAAACCTGTTCAAACAGATCTTCATCGACCTTTTCTGGCGAGTGGCCCGGCAGCCAGGGCGAGAGAATAATCCCCTGGCGAAAGTTGGCATAAATCGTCGGTACGATGTGATCGAATCGTCCCGCCCACAACGGATCGTTTTTGAGCCGGGTGAAATCAGCCCGTCTCTGTACTTCATTGAGGAACGAGGTCTGGCCATCGGTATTTCGCACCAGCGCCTCGTGTCGTTTCTGCTTGAGGGTGTAGTGTCTGCCCTCAATACACAGATGCAGGACCTGAGCGGTAAGGCCGCCATCAAAGCATTCAACGACGCAGGGATCGGAAGACGAAAGCTGCATTAATTTCTCAGGGGCCATCGGGCAATGGCGGCTGTCACCGACAACAATATTCTCTGCTGAGGCAATAAAAGAGAGCTGGGCTTGCTGGCGGGCATGGGTGAAAGTGTTCATATGCTGTCCATCAGGTTGAGGGTCATCATCAGCCTGGCCTGGCCGCAGCCAGAAATCTTCCTCCGTGAGGCAGGATTTGAGGGAGGAACCTGAGGGTGGAGAAAGACAAAGAAAAGCCTCCGCAAGCGATCCTTGCGAAGGCTCGGTTACTGCCTGGTTACTTATCCTTGACCACAATCAGCGGTTCAATATCGCTCTCTTTTTTCACCACCAGCGTTTGATCCCCACGCAGACAGGTGCCGCCGTAATTCCCGCCCACGGTAAAGGTACAGACCTGGATATATTTGCCATCCACCTTCGGCAAACACCACAGCTGCTGGTAGATATTCTTGCGATCGACAAACTTGCCGCTGGATTTATCCAGCAGTTCATCCTGGGCGCTGATCAGATCGATATTACTGCCGCAACGTCCGGCGATCGGTTTGACGGCATAACCGGTCTGCTTCAGCAGGTCGTTAACCTCAAAATCGGTATCAAGCAGGTAGCGGTGGTTCGGGAACAGCTGCCACAGCACCGGCAGGATCGCCTTATTGCCTGGGATCACAGTCCACAGCGGTTCGAAGACCAGCACTTCCGGGCGCAGCAGCACGTCAATCAGCCGTACTTCGCCTGCCGGGTGACCGGTGCGGATCGGCACGGCAGCGTACTCGGTTTCGCTGACCTCCCGGATCTGCTCGATTGCCGTTTCCCACGCCCAGGTTTTCCACACGCAGTTGACGTGGCGACCTTCGTCGTCGATCAACTGCCCGGCGGCATCCCAGCTCAGCGCGCCGAGACCGTGCAGAATTTTGGTGTCAAACCCGGCCTGCAGCAGCGAGCGCTGAATGAAGAGCGCGTGGTAGTCCTCTTCGACATCGTTGTCCTGCATGATGTGCACGAACGGACGCGCATGGCTGTGTTTCCACGCCCCGGTCAGTTCCTCCAGCAAACCTTCTGCCGGGTTGTGCCCATTGCCGCGATAGCCGTGTTTAACCCACTCTTCCAGAATTAAGCCGCCCTCGGTGTGGCAGGAGGCGGAATCAGCATTGTACTCGTAAACCTTAATGCCGCGCTCATCCATACAGAAATCCATACGACCGGTGATCATATGGTGCCGACGCCACTGCCAGGAGAGACGCAGGCGCGGCCAGAGGATTTTGGGAATGTCGAAAAGCGCCAGTAAGTTGTCATCTTTCAGCACTTTGTCGGTGGCGTGCAGATACATCAGATGCAGTTCATTGGTCGCTTTAATCAACTCCTGTTCGGCGCTTTCGGTAATCGTGAAATAGTGGCAGGGATCGTGATTAATAACGTGGCCGTTGGCACGGATGTAGGCCTGCTGCAGGGCGTCATTTTCGTTGAGCCATTTTCCGTCGTATTGACGTTTATTCTTCAACCGCGCACCGCTGATTTTCAGCAGTTCGCCGTCAGGTTCGGGCTGGGGAATGCTGTGCTCCGTGTCGTCCGTCTGGATCATCCAGCCAAGGATTTCGGTATCGCTGAAGGTGTCATGAAGCGTGTAACAGCCGTTCTCAACGGTCATGCGCAGCTCACGGGTCCACTGCTGTCCGAGCAGGAGCGGAGAGTGAATTACATTCTGCTCGGCAATGCGGACCTTGCCCTCCAAAAGCTGGGTGATTACCGCGACATGGCCGGTTTCATGGAACTCGCCGCCCTTTTGCCAGATGAGGAGCGCCCCGGCCTGCGGCGCGCGTTTCGAGCCGTTGGCAAAAGCCTGTAACGGCAGAATATTATCGTTCACCACCTGGCGCAAAAAGCGCAGGGAGAAGATCTCCCACGCCATCCCGACGTCGGTAAACACGAAGCCATAGTTGAGGAACAGGAAACGGCGGGCGAACTCCACACACTGCCACTTGTGGCCCATGTATTCGTTGCCGATATAGCTGCGGAAATCCGCGTCTTGCGGGTACTTACGCGGGTCCAGACTGCCGTAATTTGAAGAGTAAATCGCCACGCCACCGGGCGCATAGCCTAACAACGTCCCGAATGGCGCATCACTGCTTAACTTTCCTTTACGCATGTATCCAACCTAAAACAGGCAGGCGGCAATTTTTTGAAGGGTTGTCGTCGTCTGCACGTTGTAATTAACCTGACAGAGGTGGGGTTATCATACACCTCCCCTGACCTTTGCGCTCAGTTCGTTAAACGGTCTATTCATCTCCTGCTACACTGCCTCAACACATCACAAAAAAGGCAGGCCAACATGTCAGACGAAAATACCTATCAGCCACCCAAAGTGTGGGAATGGAAAAAGAACGGCGGCGGGGCGTTCGCCAACATCAACCGTCCTGTTTCTGGTGCCACGCATGAAAAAGAACTGCCCGTCGGTTCGCACCCGCTGCAGCTATACTCCCTGGGTACACCGAACGGCCAGAAAGTGACGATCATGCTCGAAGAGCTGCTGGCGCTGGGCGTAACAGGCGCGGAGTACGACGCGTGGCTGATCCGCATCGGCGAAGGCGATCAGTTCTCCAGTGGCTTTGTTGAGGTGAACCCGAACTCGAAAATACCGGCGCTTCGTGACCACTCCACCACCCCGCCAACACGCGTATTTGAATCCGGCAACATCCTGCTCTATCTGGCAGAGAAGTTCGGGCATTTCCTGCCAAAAGATCCGGCTGGCCGCACGGAAACGCTGAACTGGCTGTTCTGGCTGCAGGGCGCGGCCCCATTCCTCGGTGGCGGTTTCGGCCATTTCTACAACTATGCGCCGGTGAAGATCGAGTACGCGATTGACCGCTTCACGATGGAAGCCAAACGCCTGTTCGACGTGCTGGATAAACAGCTCGCCCGTGGCCGCTACGTGGCGGGTGAAGAATACACCATCGCCGATATGGCGGTCTGGCCGTGGTTTGGCTGCGTGGCGCTGGGCAGCGTCTACAACGCCGCCGAGTTCCTGGATGCAGAGAAATACACTAACGTGCAGCGCTGGGCGAAAGACGTAGCGAACCGCCCTGCCGTGAAGCGTGGACGGATTGTGAATCGCACCAACGGTGAGCTTAACGAGCAACTCCACGAACGCCACGCGGCGAGCGACTTCGAGACCAAAACCGAAGATAAGCGTCAGGCATGATGCACTGCCGGGCGGGTAACCGCCCGGCCAGGCAAATCCTTGCCCAGGGCATGATTAGCTTAAGGGATGGGCCGGTATTACTGGCTCTATGCGGACGTTTTTCTCCAGCCAGACGGCGAGAAGCGACGTTTCAACCGACAGCAGTCACAAAGGATTTGTTATGAAATCAATCAATACAGCGCTGGTGATCAGCATCCTCCTTTTTTCTACCTCAGGCATGGCGATGGACAAAACCGCCGCCGGTGCGGTAGCCGGCGCGGCGATTGGTGAAGCGACGCACTGATAAATGCCGTAGCTCTGCATTTCAAACCGATATGATAAAGAAACCCAGCTATTACGCTGGTTTTTTTTCTTCTCTCGGTTCCGTTTGAGAAACGGGAAGTATTGCCGCGATCGTGACGGGTAGCCCCCTGCTTGCGGTCTCCTCATGTACGGAACTTTCTCCGGAAAGTTGTCATCGTTCATGCTCCGTAATTTCTTTTATTTTGCTTACGCTGGCCACCTGGGGATTATTGGTCTGATACAGTATACTTTCGCCTGATTAGGGAGGACGTGATGGCTATCAGTGAGAAAGACCTGCTTGAGGCAGGTTTCAGCAAAAGCGAAGTAGACAATTTACAGGGCCGACTCGCAGCAGCCGGCGGTACAATGCAGCATCTCATCGATGCGCTCTCACGGCGCTTCCTGGTTTCGGTATGGGTCACGGTCGCGCTGGTTTTGGTTATGCTGGTCACCCTTATCACCGGCAGCCAGACACACATTCTTTCCGGGGGCATGAGTTCCCTTGTTGTCCTGATCATTGCCTGGGTGACCTTTCCACCAGTTCTGGGCTGGAAAGCATTCCGCCTGCAAAAGACTATTTCCCGACAGGCTCGATAGTCAGTAAATCAAGCGCCACTTTGGCTTTAACACCCCATCCCGCAATTTTAAGCGCCATCGCGGGCCGTGGCGTGTCGGATACTTTCCTGACGAAATCGGGCCTGGTCCAGTACCACAGCCGTTGTGCTTCGGGTTTCAGCCTCAGACCATACGCGCCGTAGACTTCACTGAAAAGCGTGACAGCCTTATAGGTCCCCAGCCCCTGCTGCCGGCTGAAGCCCAGGAATTCTGCGACTTCCATCGAACCGTCAGCGAAAATTCCCTCCGTTTGCTTATCACCGAGGAGGTTGTGTGCGGCCTCACGTGAAATAGTGTTAAGCCCGTTAACAACAATCACGGCACCGGCCACCACGCCCACCGGCGTCATGGAGGACATCATAACAATCCCGCCAAAGATAGCCGCTCCGGCCACCACCACATCAACAGCCGAGATGATGTAGCCCACAATTTTGTTCTCGTCCCGGACAACCTTGACCTCGGCATAGAGTTTTGCATAGCCGGTTTTGAGGGAACGGGACTGTTCAAGCAGACTGGTATTCTCAGCACGCAATGCCTGCAGGCAGGCCATACAGTCATCATCCGTTTTTGCCCGGCGAGCGGCCTCAAACTGGGCCATGATGAATGCCCTTATCTCATCCACAAACTGAATGCGGATAAAACCATCCTGAAGATGCATAGCCGCTACCGTGTTGGCCGTATTAACCAGTGTCCTGGCCTCCAGATTGATCATGGTTTCCGCCCAGACTCGGGGGTTCTGACCGGGTAAAAGCAACGTGTCCATTTTATCGCCTCGCTGATCTGTTTCAGAAAGCATATTCCCGAAACGATTTTTGACAACAAAAATGGGAATTACCTCGGCAATCTTGCAGAACTAACCGATGCTGCATTGTGGCATGGACGCGCGAGGTGAAGACAAAAGGCTCCGTTTGGAAAACGGAGCCCTACTCTGAACTATATACAAGCCCGTTCAAACACCCGACGTGCCGCGGGCGTTAACCCTGACATATGAATACAGGCGTGCACCATGCCCGCTAACCGTTCACAGCGTACAGGCACCCCCGCCTCCTCAAGCCGCAGCGCATATTGCTCCGCCTCATCGCGCAGGGGATCATATTCACAACTCAGGATGGTTGCTGGCGGTAACCCTCTCAGCGAGACCATATGCAGCGGCTCGGCATACGGATGTCGACGTTCTGCCAGATAGTTTTCCCAGCAAAACACCATCGCATCACGCGTTAAATAATACCCTTCAGCAAATTCACGGTAGCTTTCGCTCGACATTCCGCGGCTTAACGCCGGGTACAGCAGCAACTGATGCTCAATGTGAGGTCCGCTGCGATCCCGGGCCAGCAGAGTTGCCGCTGCAGCAAGATTGCCGCCTGCACTGTCGCCGCCCACCGCCAGACGGCTGGCATCAATGCCTAAAAGCGCGGCATGATCGCTGACCCAGCAGAGCGCCTGATAAACATCTTCTAACGGTCGCGGGAAGGGATACTCTGGTGCCAGCCGGTAATCCACCGAGAGTATTTTCCGACCGGTGGCATTCGCCAGTGCCTGACAGGGCCGATCGTACAGCGTCAGCGAGCCCAGACACCAGCCACCGCCGTGAGCAAACAGCATCGCAGGCTGCGCCATTTCCGTGTTTGAGGCGGCGGGGGTATAAACACGAAGGGCAATGGCGTAACCATCATCGGCGATGATTACGTAATCCTGCATGTCATCGCGTAATTCAGCTTCTCCCTGCAGCCGCAGCAAATCCGCTTCAGTCGCGGCTCGCATTTCGGCTAACGAGGCAGGTTGCGGCGCGCCCGATGACGCAGCCAGAAAATCAGCAATATGCGGATCAAGCGGCATAGTGAGTGCCCTCAGCCAGAAACGGCACGATCAGCTCAATAAACGCCTCATGACACTCTTCGGTAATAAAATGCCCGCAGTCGGCCACCGTCTCGCCACGCAGATCGAGGGCATTGCCCTCCAGAGTTATCAACGGTGCATCACGCGTGGCGTGTTCAGCCCCCACCGTTAACACCGGCATGGTTAAAGGCGTTTGCGCACGGCGCTGGTTCTGCCGGATAGTTTCCGGGATAGCGCGATAATAGTCGAAGCCGGCACGCAATCCGCCGGGAGTCGAATAGGCGGTGATATACACCTCTGCAGCGACCCGTTCACGACGATGCGACCAGCGGTCGAAAATATAGCTGAGATACTGTGATTCACGTCCGCTGGTCAGGGTTTCAGGTAAATCCGCCAGCTGATTAAACATGAAGTGCCAGAGAAAGATGTTCTCTTCCGGTGCGACAAAAATCGGTGGTGGCGGTGCCAGTCCAGGGATAACCGCTTCTGTCAGCACAAGCCGTTCTATCGCCTGAGGAAAATCGCTCGCCATGGCATAGCCAACCCACATACCGATATCGTGGCCCACAATGCGGTAATGCGAATGCCCCAGTTGTGCCATCATCGTATGCAGCGTGGCACCGACACGTCCGGTGTCATAGCCGTCGCGGGGTTTGTCTGATTCACCCATGCCCGGAGGATCAACCGCTATCGCCTTAAAACCCGCCGCTGCCAGCGCGCACATAACATAGCGCCAGGTATACCAGGTCTGCGGCCAGCCAGGTATCAGTAAGACCGGTTGACCTTTTCCCGCCACGACGCAGTGGATGCGCTGGCCGTTTACTTTCGTATAGACGTGTTCTGCCCTGAGATCCGCAGGCAGGATCTCACTGAATTGTTGTTCCATGGGGACTCCCTGTAATGTCGCGGCTTAGCGAATGCCGAGTAAGGCGTTGATTTGCTGAGGGTTAACCGGCGCACCGGCGAAATCATCGAAGACTTTATCGGTGATGTGGATAATGTGGTCGCGGATGAATGCAGCCCCTTCTCGGGCACCATCCAGCGGGTTTTTCAGGCAGCACTCCCATTCAAGCGTTGCCCAGCCGGCATAATCGTATTGGGTCAGTTTCGAAAAGATAGCGTTGAAATCCACCTGCCCGTCACCCAGTGAGCGAAAGCGTCCTGCCCGGTCAATCCAAGACTGGTAGCCACCATAAATCCCCTGACGACCGGTCGGATTAAATTCAGCGTCTTTCACGTGGAACATGGTGATCACGTCCTTATAGATATCAATAAACTCCAGGTAGTTAAGCTGCTGGAGCACCATGTGGCTGGGGTCAAAAAGCACCCGGCAGCGGGGATGCTCGTTTACCCGCTGATAAAACATTTCAAACGACACGCCATCGTGCAGATCTTCACTGGGGTGGATCTCATAGCAGAGATTAATCCCGTGCTCATCACAGGCGTTGAGCACCGGCATCCAGCGTCTGGCCAGTTCGTCAAAGGCGGTTTTAATTAACCCTTCCGGACGCTGCGGGAATGGGAACAGGTAGGGCCACGCCAGCGAGCCAGAGAAGCTACCCAGATCGCTGAGGCCCAGCCGGGCGGAAGCCTTGACCGCCATCAGCAGCTGTTGCCGCGCCCATTCGCCGCGGGCGTGCGAATTGCCGTGTACTTCCGGTGGCGCAAAGCTGTCGCATAAGCTGTCGTAAGCGGGATGTACCGCCATCAGCTGGCCGAAGATATGGCTGGTCAGTTCACTCACCACCAGGCCATGTTCCGCCAGCATGCCGGTCAGATCGTCGCAGTAGGTCTGGCTTTCTGCCGCCGTCGCCACGTCAAACAGACGGCGATCCCATGCCGGGATTTGCAGGGCGCTAAACCCCGTTTCCGCCGCCCACCGGGCTATCGCAGGCAAACTATTGAATGGGGCCGCATCATCACTGAACTGAGCAAGATGGAGAGAGGGACCTTTGAGGGTTTTCATCGTATACTCCTATTGTTTGTCGATTGACAAACAATAGGAGTAAAGCCGGATAACCGCAAGCGAAAATTATAAATTCGTTGGTAATCCAGAGGATTTAAGCGATCCTGTTTCACTGAATTCAGGAGCAACCGGAGCAACAAAATGGCAGGCAGACCGCGCCAGTTCGATCGTGATCAGGCGCTTATCAAAGCGCGCAACCTGTTCTGGCGACAGGGTTATGAAGGCACCTCAATGTCGGATCTGGTGGCAGAGCTGGGCATTGCGTCGGCGCGTATTTATAAGGCGTTCGGTTCAAAAGAGCAGCTCTTTCGGGAAGCCATTGCCGATTATGAAAAACAGGAAGGCGGCTTTGCGGACCGGGCCTTAGCCACCGGGAGCAACGTGCGGGAGACAATCCAGACGCTGCTGATGGATGCCGTACACCTGTACTGTCATCCGGATTTACCGCAAGGATGCATGGTGGTCGCCTCCGCAGCCAGCGTCAGTGCGGAAAATGAGACGATCAAAACCTGGCTGGCACAGCATCGCCTGCAGCGCACACAGCAGATCATCGACCATCTGCGTCAGGCCGTGCATAACGGTGAACTGCCGGACACCACCGATGCAGACAGCCTGGGAGACTTTTTTGCCATCTTCTTACACGGTTTGTCGGTACAGGCCCGGGATGGCGTTCCGCCATCGCGATTGCAGGCGGCGGTTAACCAGGCCCTTAGCGTGCTGCCACCTTCCTGAGTGCAATCCCGTGAAAGGCCGCACGAGGCGGCCTTTGCGCGTTATGCCGTGAGGCGGAATTTCTGCACCGAACGCTGAAGCTCTTCAGTCTGACGCTCAAGCGCCGCTGCCGCGGCGGAGACCTGCTCCACCAGCGAGGCGTTTTGCTGGGTCACACCGTCCATCTGCGTAATGGCAACCCCGACCTGGGAAATGCCCTTGCTTTGTTCCTCAGAGGCTGACGCAATCTGCTTCATGATGGTGGTCACTTCCGTCACATCGCGCAGAATCGCTTCCATCGTGGTTCCCGTGTCGTTCACCAGTTGAGCCCCCTGCTCGACGCGAGCAACGGAATCGGCAATCAGCCCTTCAATCTCTTTCGCCGCGTTGGCGCTGCGGCTGGCCAGATTACGCACCTCACCTGCCACCACGGCAAAGCCACGGCCTTGCTCACCCGCACGCGCCGCTTCCACTGCTGCGTTGAGCGCCAGGATATTGGTCTGGAAGGCGATACTGTTAATCACGGTGGTGATTTCAGCAATTTTCTTCGAGCTGTCGGAAATACCGCTCATGGTGGTCACCACCTCCTCCACCAGCGAGCCACCGCGGCTGGCCGTGGTCGATGCCACATCGGCCAGCTGGCTTGCCTGACGTGCGCTTTCGGCGTTCAGCTTCACCGTGGCAGTGAGTTGCTCCATGCTGGCCGCCGTCTCTTCCAGCGCGGCAGCCTGCTCTTCGGTACGGGAGGAGAGATCGTTGTTACCGCTGGAGATCTCCGTCGCCCCGCGCCAGATATTTTCACTGCCCGCGCGGATCGTGCTGACCGCTTCACGCAGGCTGTCCTGCATAGCGCTCAGCAAGGGAACCAGCTGTCCCACACAGTTGCGGCCAAACGGTTCAATGGGCTGGCTGAGATCGCCCTGCGCAATCTGGCGGAACTGCTGACGTATTCTGTCCAGCGGTTTCACCAGCATCGCCACCAGGTAACGGTCGCTGAACAGCAGGATCAGCAGGCCAATTACGGTGGCGGCGATAATCACCGTGCGGGTCATGCTGGTCAGGTCGTCCACCACCACGCGCGTGCTGTCGAGCGTTTTCGCGGCAGCGTTATTGAACGCCTCAGCCGCCGACCCGAACGCGCGGCTCAGCGGTGGCGTGACGTTGTTGGCCTGCTGGCGATAGCCGTCCAGCGCGCCCAGCTTCGCCTGCTGCATTTGTGGCGTGACGCCCTGTTCAAGCAACGCCTGCCAGGTGCCGATCACCCGGGAAGAGACCTGCTCATCCATCGGGCCGGGTGAGATTGCTTTCATCTCAGCCAGTTTCTTGCCCATGTTATCCAGCGCCTGTTGCGCGGAGGCCAGATCCGGCGTACCGCCGGCGGCTTTGGCTTCCATCGCGCGGCTCAAACGGGTAACAAAGCGAAAATACTGATCGTTGCCCTGGCTAAGAATGGTCATCTGTTTGACCAGCTGGCGATCGACTTCATTGCCATCAGAAACACGGGACAGGGACCAGGTGCTGTACAACCCGACGCCTGCCCACATTAAACAAAAGATCCCCAGGATCGTCAGCATGACGAAACGTATCGTGAAATTACGGAGCATATTCATAAATCTTCCTTGCCGTGAGGGTGAATTCGCCCAGAGGCGAGTGCTTCTCTCGTTATCGGCAGGAAATGGGGAAATTATAACCTTTTGTGATTATTTTTGATTAGCGTGGCTTCACAGGTACCACAGCACTGGTTAACGCTTAACCCTCATTTCAGGCGCGACATCGCTTAACAACAGGATTTGTGATTTGATAATCAGAGAATGAAAACGTTGTTTCGAAAATTCATCGATAAGAAAGGAGACATCATGTCCTGGCACCCTAACCCCGGCCGCTATGAAAATATGCAGTACCGCTACTGCGGAAAAAGCGGCCTGCGCCTGCCTGCGCTGTCGCTCGGTCTGTGGCACAGCTTCGGCCACGTTCAGCCGCTCGATACCCAGCGTGCGCTGCTGCGTAAAGCCTTCGACCTCGGCATTACCCATTTCGATCTTGCCAATAACTACGGCCCGCTTGCGGGTAGCGCGGAAGAGAACTTTGGTCGCCTGCTGCAGGAGGATTTTGCCGCTTATCGCGACGAGCTGATTATCTCCACCAAAGCGGGTTACGAAATGTGGCCGGGACCGTATGGCTCGGGCGGCTCGCGCAAATATCTGCTCGCCAGCCTCGACCAGAGCCTGAAGCGTATGGGTCTGGAATATGTGGATATTTTCTATTCCCATCGCGTGGACGAGAACACGCCGATGGAAGAGACCGCTGCCGCGCTGGCCCATGCGGTGCAAAGCGGTAAAGCGCTGTATGTCGGAATTTCGTCCTATTCAACGGCGCGCACGCAGAAAATGGCTGACCTGCTTCGCGAATGGAAAATCCCGCTGCTCATCCATCAGCCGTCGTACAACCTGCTTAACCGCTGGGTGGATAAAACCGGCCTGCTGGAGACGCTAAAGCAAAACGGTACCGGCTGTATTGCGTTTACCCCGCTGGCGCAGGGGTTGCTGACCGGAAAATACCTCAACGGTATTCCTGAAGGTTCACGGATGCAGCGCGAGGGGAACAAGGTGCGCGGACTGACGCAGAAGATGCTGACCGACGCCAATCTGAACAGTCTGCGCTTGCTCAATGAGATGGCGCAGGCACGTGGACAGACAATGGCGCAGATGGCGCTGAGCTGGCTGCTGAAAGATGAGCGCGTAACGTCCGTGCTGATTGGCGCGAGCCGCCCGGAACAGCTGGAAGAGAACGTTCTGGCCCTGAAAAACCTGCGCTTTACGGACGATGAGCTGATACGCATTGATCAGCATGTTGCGGATGGAGAGTTGAATTTGTGGCAGGCGTCGTCGGATAAATAGTGCGGTCTGCTGCCCTCTCCCCAGCCCTCTCCCACAGGGAGAGGGTGGTTAAGAAGGAAATTACTTCTTGCTGATCTTATCCAGATACCCCATCACAAACGCCGAAAGCACAAACGTCAGATGGATAATGACATACCACATCAGTTTGTTGTCCGGGACATTCTTTGCGTCCATGAACACGCGTAACAGGTGGATGGATGAGATCGCCACAATCGAGGCGGCCACTTTATTCTTCAGCGACGTGGCATCCATTTTGCCCAGCCAGCTCAGCTTTTCTTTCCGCGCGTCGATATCAAGCTGGGAGACAAAATTCTCATAGCCAGAGAACATCACCATCACCAGTAAGCCCCCCACCAGCGTCATATCCACCAGTGACAGCAGAACCAGAATCAAATCTGCTTCGGCAATGGAAAAGATGTTCGGCAGAACATGCAAGATTTCCTGGAAGAACTTAATCGTGAGCGCGATCAGCGCCAGCGAAAGGCCAAAATAGACGGGTGCCAGTATCCAGCGCGAGGCGTACATAGCGTTTTCAAAGAAGCGTTCCATAAAGTCCTGTCTGCAAACGAAACCAGCACTCAGTATATCGCAACGGCGCTGACTGTTTGCAACAACTAACCATTAGACGTTGTTGGGATCCACCTCAGGGCGCGCATACTCCGGCCAGACCAGCACCACCAGCTCCGGGTAGGCTTCCAGGCTGAACTCGCGAAAGCACTGACGCAGGTTTAATACGTCTAAATCGGAATACGAGACCTTCTCACCATTCAGACAGCGCTTTTTGATATTGTCATAATATTTATAGACCGCTGAATTCAGGTCACTGCAGCGGCGCTGCGCTTCAAACAGGCCTGGCGTGTCATTAATTTCCGACATTTTCATCCGCTTAATTGTCGCGTGCAAAAAGTCGATATATTCATGGTTCACCCGCCAGTACCAAACCGGCGTCACGGAGTTCATCAAAACAGAGAAATGGTCTTCACCTTCCTCTTTAGTCATCAGTTCAGGCTGTGGGGATTCACTGGTGTCTTTCGACTCTTTCGTTTTATTGAACTCTTGCATCAATAAAAGAACACCAGCGGTCAGTAATAGTAATGTTATGACCGTAAAAAAGATGCTGTTCATGGGTTGGCTCCATTTTTTTTGATTTTAAAATTGCCTCATGATATTGTCAACGAAACTCACGCCTTTATCTTCCCCACCTTGTTGAAATTAAAGGAAATTAAAAAATGTTGCCCGACTATCTCGTCCCGGCTAAGTACCACATCACGCCTGTGGAACAGCAACCGACGGAAGCAGAAAAAGAGGCTAATTTCACTCAGGGAAAAAGAAAGCTCGCTGATTTTGAGCCTGACATATTAATTGGTGTTTCCCGTAGCGGCAAATCCCGTAATATGTTGCTGGAAGAGCACGATCGTCATATAAAGGATCGCTTATTTCGCGCCATCAAAATTGAAGCCTTTGTCCACCTGTTGAATGACCTGCAGGCAGAAGGCGAAATAGATGCCCAGAAACTAAGTCAAATAATGGCCGAAAAGACCAAAGAAATAAATGAAGCGGGCAATGAAATTTGGCTTAATCTAATTACGCGAGAAAAAAACAACCCTATTTTTTATAACCTGGGGGAAGATTAATGTGAAAGACGTTAAAGATAACGATGTCTATTTGACTTTAGATGACAAAAAAAGTGACGAATTTATCTTAAAGCAAAATCTCGAGGCTTTGCGTAACACCAAAAACGCCGAGATGACGCGTATTACCCAGGATCTGGTTTCCATTCCGGCGACGCTGGTGCGCCTGAAGTGGCAGAACCGCCGCGAGATTTATCCCTTACAGGTCAAGGAAGAGATTTACGGCGCCGTGATGAATGCCATCATCGAACAGCGACCCGAACTGAAAGAGAAGCTTCTGGGGCGTCTGGAGGCCATTTACCAGTATCTGCTGGCCAGAGAAACCGCGACCCTGCGCCTGACGCGCAAACTCTCTGACGGCGAGTACCGCACGTCAAACGTCACCTGTGTCGCGCTCGATGAAGACGCACTGGCAACCCCCGCTACCGCACCGACGACGAACAAACACGAATAACCCGACAGGCATAAAAAAAGCCGGCTTTCGCCAGCTTCTTCGTCATTTCGCGGCCGCTTTCTCTTCGCCGACCAGCCCTATCTTCAGATATCCCGCCTGATGCAGCGTATCCATGACTTTCATCATGGTCTCGTAATCAACGGTTTTATCCGCACGGAAGAAGACCGTCGTGTCTTTCTTACCGCCAGTGAGTTGATCCAGCGCGGGGATGACAGAGTCCGCCGTTACCGGGTCGTTCCCGAGGAACATCGATTTATCCGCTTTCACTGACAGATAGATAGGTTTTTCCGGGCGCGGCTGCGGCTGGCTGGACGAGGCCGGCAGGTTTACCTTCACGTCGACCGTCGCCAGCGGCGCAGCCACCATGAAGATAATCAGCAGAACCAGCATAACGTCGATAAACGGCGTTACGTTGATTTCATGCATTTCGCCGTTGTCGTCCAGATTTTCATTAAGACGCATTGCCATAATTCATTAACCTACGCGCAGTTTAGACGCCGCGTGCACCGGTTTAACGGCGCTGGCATTCAGATCAAGATCGCGGCTTTGCAGCAGCAGAACCTGTGCGGCGACGTCACCGAGCGTGGCTTTATAGCTGCCAATCATTCGCGCGAAGACGTTATAGATAACCACCGCCGGGATCGCCGCAACCAGACCGATAGCCGTCGCCAGCAGCGCTTCGGCGATACCCGGAGCAACCACCGCCAGGTTCGTCGTTTGGGTTTGTGCAATCCCGATAAAGCTGTTCATGATGCCCCAGACCGTACCGAACAGACCGACGAACGGCGAGATCGCCCCGATGGTCGCCAGATAACCATTGCCCCGGCCCATATGACGGCCCACGGCGGCGACACGGCGCTCCAGACGGAAGCCGGTACGTTCTTTAATGCCTTCGTTATCTTCACTGCCTGCGGAGAGTTCCAGCTCGTTTTGCGCTTCGTTAACTAACAGGGTGGTCAGGCTTTTCGCGTGGAAGGATGAAGTCATATCAGCCGCCTGATCCAGAGAGCGGGCTTCGGCCAGCTGCTGCTGCTCCCGCTTGAGGCGGCGCTTCTGAGAAATCAGCTCGGCGCTCTTGCCAAAGAAGATAGCCCACGTGATCACGGACGCCAGAATCAGGCCGATCATCACAATCTTAACCACGATGTCAGCATGATGATACATGCCCCAAACGGAGAGATCCGTCTGCATCAAATTATTACCCACTCTGTATCTCCAGGACGCAAATCACAAAATCTGAACGTAATAATATCAAAACATCGTCGAATTGATAGTCGTTCTCATTACTATTTACATAGTGCCGCAATTTTCGCTCACATTCCTTGCGCTTACGCAGTAAAAATTTCTTATGCGCTTTTTTGCTAATATTTTCTGCTTATTCGATAAGCATCCGGGTGCAGATTTTTACAATCGTGGTAGTCTGGACGTCCAGACGTATAAAAAACAGGGTTAGCGAACATGACAAAGAAGCATCTTGATACCACGCTGGTACAGGCCGGACGCAGCAAAAAATATACGCAGGGAGCGGTGAACAGCGTGATTCAACGAGCCTCCTCGCTGGTGTTTGATACCGTCGAGGACAAAAAAAACGCCACGCGCAACCGCGCCAAAGGAGGGTTGTTTTACGGCCGTCGTGGCACGCTAACCCATTTCTCACTGCAGGAAGCCATGTGCGAGCTGGAAGGCGGCGCAGGCTGCGCGCTGTTTCCGTGCGGCGCGGCGGCGGTCGCCAACACCATTCTGGCGTTCGTGGAACAGGGCGACCATATTCTGATGACCAACACCGCCTACGAGCCCAGCCAGGATTTCTGCACCAAGATCCTCACCCGCCTCGGCGTGACCACCGACTGGTTCGACCCGCTGATTGGCGAGGGCATCGCAGAGCTTATTCAGCCCAACACGCGCATCGTGTTCCTGGAATCGCCAGGTTCAATCACCATGGAAGTGCACGACGTGCCGGCCATTGTGAAGGCCGTGCGCAGCAAAGCGCCGGAGGCGATTATCATGATCGACAACACCTGGGCGGCGGGCGTGCTGTTTAAAGCGCTGGAATTCGATATTGATATCTCCATTCAGGCGGCGACCAAGTATCTGATTGGCCACTCTGACGGGATGATCGGCACGGCCGTTTCTAACGCCCGCTGCTGGGATCAGCTACGGGAAAATGCCTACCTGATGGGGCAAATGGTCGATGCCGATACCGCCTACATGACCAGCCGCGGCATCCGTACCCTGGGCGTGCGCCTGCGTCAGCATCATGAAAGCAGCCTGAAGATAGCCGAGTGGCTGGCGCAGCACCCGCAGGTTGAGCGCGTCAACCATCCGGCACTGCCGGGCAGTAAAGGGCATGAATTCTGGCAACGAGACTTTACGGGTAGCAGCGGTTTGTTCTCATTCGTTCTAAAAAAACGGCTGAATAATGACGAGCTGGCAAGCTATCTGGATAATTTTACCCTCTTCAGCATGGCCTACTCCTGGGGCGGGTTTGAATCCCTGATCCTGCCTAACCAGCCAGAGCAGATTGCGGCCCTGCGCCCCGGCGGTGATGTGGACTTCAGCGGCACCCTGATTCGACTGCATATTGGTTTAGAAAACGCGGACGATTTAATTGCCGATTTAGCAGCAGGGTTTGCGCGTATCGTGTAGAGTGCTGGCAAACATGTACTCCATGGATGCTTTTGTGGACACTGCCACCAGAAAAGTCTGCATTAGTTGCGCCCGCGATCAACCCTGTCGGGCAAATTAGGGAGTACAATAGCTCTATATCTGCTGTTCCACAGGAAAGTCCATGGCTGTTATTCAAGATATTATCGCGGCGCTCTGGCAACACGACTTTGCCGCACTGACCGATCCTCACGTTGTAGGTATCGTCTATTTCGTGATGTTCGCGACCCTGTTCCTCGAAAATGGATTACTGCCAGCCTCATTTTTACCCGGTGACAGCCTGCTTTTGCTTGCAGGGGCGCTAATCGGTAAAGGTGTCATGGACTTCACGCCGACCATGGTGATCCTCACCTCCGCGGCAAGCCTGGGCTGCTGGCTGAGCTATCTGCAGGGCCGCTGGCTCGGCAACACGCGCGTCGTGAAAGGCTGGCTGGCGCAGCTACCGCATAAATACCATCAGCGTGCGACCTGCATGTTTGACAGGCACGGCCTGCTGGCGTTGCTGGCCGGGCGTTTTCTGGCCTTTGTTCGCACCCTCCTGCCCACCATGGCGGGCATTTCCGGCCTGTCGAACCGCCGCTTCCAGTTCTTTAACTGGCTGAGCGCGTTGTTATGGGTGGGTGTCGTTACCACTCTCGGCTACGCGCTGAACATGATCCCGTTTGTGAAGCACCATGAAGACCAGGTAATGACCTTCCTGATGGTGCTGCCGATGTTCCTGCTGGTGGCTGGACTGGTGGGAACGATTGCGGTGGTGATTAAGAAGAAATACTGCAGTGCATAAATAAAAGCCGGGTGGCGCTTCGCTAACCCGGCCTACGTTTGCCGTCAGACTCCCTGCATGGTTCGGATGCGTGACGCATCTTCTCCCGGCGTGACGCCGAAGTAGCGCTTAAACTCCCGACTAAATTGCGATGCACTTTCATACCCGACCCGCATCGCCGCCGCGCTGGCCTTCATGCCGTCGTGGATCATCAACATACGAGCCTTATGCAGCCGGTAGGTTTTGAGGTACTGCAGCGGCGAGGTGCTGGTCACCGACTTAAAGTTGTGGTGAAACGCCGAGACGCTCATGTTCGCTTCCGCCGCCAGCTGGTCAACGCTGAGGTTTTCCGTGTACTGGCTTTCAATGCGCTTAAGTACGCGGCTTATCAGGCTGAAGTGGGTCTGCCGACTGACCAGCGCCAGTAATGCCCCGCCCCCCGGCCCCAGCAGCACATGATAGAGAATTTCGCGGATGATTTGCTTGCCCAGAATACGCGCATCCAGCGGCCTCTCCATCACGTCCAGCAGACGCTCAATGGCACAGAGGATCTCCTCTGATAGCGTGGCTGAGTTAATGCCGCTCGCCGCCATCGACGGCTGGAAAAGCTCGTCTTCGCCAATCTCCATCAGCAGCTCCTGAAGCTGAAGAATATCGACATTCACGCGGATCCCCGCCAGCGGAACCGCCTCTGTCGCGAAGGTTTCACATTCGAAGGGTAAAGGTACTGTCAGCAGCAGATATTCATTGGTGTCATAACGGAACACGCGTTCATTGATATAACCAATTTTATGGCCGGAAAAGAGAAAAACGATGCCCGGCTGATACATCACCGGCGTCCGCGTTCCCGGCTGCGTCCCGTAGAGCAAGCGAATATCCGGCAGCAGTTCGCCTGGGTTATTTTGCTTATCAATCAGTCTTTTAATCTGCGAAGTGAGCTGAAGACAGATGGCTTCACGGTTCATTTAGCGTTACTCCGGGTACGGTTTGCGACCCTCACAGTCTGCGCATTTTCCTGACGTTTCTCCAGTGCTCTGTAGAAATGGGCAAGACATCGGCAGGAATGTGCATTGAGAGGATATCCCCGGGCAGCCAAAATGTGCAGCATCAGGTAGCCATCCGCGCCGCCACGATTTTTCACCCACGATAGGGAACGAGCCATGAATAATTTTAATCTCCACACCCCAACCCGCATCCTGTTTGGTAAAGGCGCTATCGCCGATCTGCGTGCACAGATCCCCGCTGACGCCCGCGTGCTGATCACCTACGGTGGCGGCAGCGTGAAAAAAACCGGCGTGCTGGATCAGGTTTACAGCGCACTGGAAGGGCTGGACGTGCGCGAGTTTGGCGGTATCGAGCCAAACCCCTCTTATGAAACGCTGATGAACGCGGTGAAAATCGCCCGCGAAGAAAACATCACCTTCCTGCTGGCTGTCGGCGGGGGTTCCGTGCTGGACGGCACGAAGTTCATCGCCGCGGCAGCACACTACGCCGACGGTATCGACCCCTGGCATATCCTGGAAACCCGCGGCAGCGACATTAAAAGCGCGATCCCGATGGGCTCCGTGCTGACCCTGCCAGCCACCGGTTCTGAATCCAACAAAGGCGCGGTGATCTCCCGTAAAACCACCGGAGACAAACAGGCCTTTATGAACGAGCACGTTCAGCCGGTATTCGCGATCCTCGATCCGGTGTACACCTACACCCTGCCCGCGCGTCAGGTCGCGAACGGCGTGGTCGACGCCTTTGTTCACACCGTTGAGCAGTACGTGACTTACCCGGTGGATGCCAAAATTCAGGACCGCTTCGCGGAAGGTATTCTGCTGACGCTTGTCGAAGACGGTCCGAAAGCGCTGAAAGAGCCGGAAAACTACGACGTGCGAGCCAACGTAATGTGGGCTGCAACGCAGGCGCTGAACGGACTGATTGGCGCAGGCGTGCCGCAGGACTGGGCAACCCACATGCTGGGCCATGAACTGACGGCGATGCACGGGCTGGATCACGCCCAGACGCTGGCGGTGGTTCTGCCTGCCCTGTGGAACGAAAAACGTGATACCAAACGCGCCAAACTGCTGCAGTACGCGGAACGTGTCTGGAACATCACCGAAGGTTCTGACGACGCGCGTATCGATGCGGCAATCGAAGCGACCCGCAACTTCTTTGAAGGCCTGGGCGTGCCAACGCGTCTGTCCGGCTATGGTCTGGATGGCAGCTCTATCCCTGCCCTGCTGGCTAAACTGGAAGAACACGGTATGACTCAGCTGGGCGAACACGGCGACATTACGCTGGACGTTAGCCGTCGTATCTACGAGGCGGCGCGCTAAGCGTTTTTGGCATCCTGCCTTTCGTTTTTTGACATTTCGTCCAGACTTAATGCACACCCCATCGCCGGAGTCCCCCTCCGGCGATGCGCACCTGAAGGAGGAAAAATGGCAAACCAAACCGTAATCAAGCTGCAGGACGGCAACGTGATGCCCCAGTTGGGGCTAGGTGTATGGAAAGCCGGTAACGACGAGGTCGTCTCCGCCATTCATAAAGCACTGGAAGTCGGCTATCGGTCCATTGATACCGCCGCCGCCTACAAAAACGAGGACGGCGTGGGGAAAGCACTGGCCAGCGCCGGTATGCCCCGCGACGACCTTTTTATCACCACCAAACTGTGGAACGACGACCAAAAGCGCCCGCGCGAAGCGCTGCAGGAGAGCCTGGAGAAACTCCAGCTCGATTTCGTCGATCTGTATCTGATGCACTGGCCGGTTCCGGCTATCGACCATTATGTTGATGCCTGGAAAGGGATGATTGAACTGCAGAAGGAGGGGCTGGTGAAAAGCGTCGGCGTCTGTAACTTCCAGGTTCATCACCTGCAGCGCCTGATTGACGAGACAGGCGTTGCGCCGGTCATTAACCAGATTGAGCTGCACCCGCTAATGCAGCAGCGTCAGCTTCACGCCTGGAACGCCACGCACAAAATCCAGACCGAGTCCTGGAGCCCGCTGGCTCAGGGCGGTGAAGGGGTATTCGACCAGAAAATTATTCGCGATCTGGCGGATAAATATGGCAAAACCCCGGCGCAGATTGTCATTCGCTGGCATCTGGACAACGGCCTGGTGGTGATCCCGAAATCGGTCACGCCATCGCGCATCGCCGAGAACTTCGACGTCTGGGATTTCCGCCTGGATAAAGAGGAGCTGGGTGAGATTGCGAAGCTGGATAAAGGTAAACGTTTAGGCCCGGATCCGGATCAGTTTGGTGGGTAATACCTAAAATGAGCCCGGTCTTACGCTGGGCTCATTTTTATCTATAAACCGGACTGACATCTCGCTTCTCCGGGAAGGTCAGGCAATGTGCAAATAACGTTAAACGCTTTTTTCCCGTCAAGTTCATGTGGTCCACCGAGACCGCCGCCTGCTTCTGCTTCATATTCCTTTCCGTCGACACTTATCTGGAACGGGGTGTGATAAATCCAGTCCATCGGACCTATTGGCAGAAAAAAGATCCACTCATGCTGGCTCTGAAAAGCAAAACGACCGTTGTCGTCAGAAAGCGTTTGCTCCCTCTCTAATGTTATTTTAGCGCCCGGGACTGGCTTACCTGCGCTGTCGATTAGACGTCCTTCCACTTCTGGCTGTGTCTGGCGGTGCATTACACAACCGCTTAACGTCAGGCCAATCAGCATCGCTCTCGTTAACTTCTTTATTTTCATTTTGGGCCTCCTGCCCTTATGCAGAAAAAAGCCGGGTGGCGGCTGCGCCTTACCCGGCCTACGCACTGACCTGTAGGCCCGGTAAGCGCCAGCGCCACCGGGCATTGTTACAGGTTTAGCCGGTCTTACGTTTTACGTTCTTCTTCGTTCCCGCAACACCGTTCGAACGCTGATGCACAATCGGCGTGTGCTTGGTCAGCGCCGGGCGCGTATGGCGGTTCTGGCGACGCGCTTCACGCATCTCATCCAGCGTTGGTGCCGGCACCAGACAGTCGCGACGCGAGCCAATCAGATGCTTTTTCCCCATCTCTTCCAGCGCCTGGCGGATCAGCGGCCAGTTGGCCGGATCGTGGTAGCGCAGCAGCGCTTTGTGCAGACGACGCTGTTTGTCCCCTTTCGGCACCACCACGTCTTCACTCTTGTAACCAATTTTACTCAGCGGGTTTTTGCCGGTGTAGTACATGGTTGTGGAGTTGGCGAGCGGTGACGGATAGAAGTTCTGTACCTGATCCAGACGGAAGCGACGCTGTTTCAGCCACAGCGCCAGGTTCACCATGTCTTCATCGCGCGTCCCCGGATGGGCAGAGATGAAGTATGGGATCAGGTACTGCTCTTTCCCGGCCTGCTTCGAGTAGGTATCGAACAACTGTTTAAAGCGATCGTAGCTGCCCATGCCCGGCTTCATCATTTTCGACAGCGGACCTTCTTCGGTGTGCTCCGGCGCAATCTTCAGATACCCGCCGACGTGGTGCGTCGCCAGCTCTTTGATGTAGCGCGGATCTTCCACGGCGATGTCGTAACGTACCCCGGAGGCAATCAGGATCTTTTTGATGCCCTTCAGGTCACGCGCGCGGCGATAGAGGTTGATCGTCGGCTCATGGTTGGTGTCCATATGCTCGCAAATGCTTGGATAGACACAGGAGAGACGACGACAGGTTTGCTCCGCGCGCGGCGATTTACAGCGCAGCATGTACATGTTGGCGGTCGGGCCACCGAGGTCGGAAATCACGCCGGTAAAGCCAGGCACGGAATCACGAATGGCCTCGATCTCGTTGATGATCGAATCTTCAGAGCGACTCTGAATAATGCGCCCCTCGTGCTCGGTAATGGAGCAGAAGGAGCAGCCGCCGAAGCAGCCGCGCATGATGTTGATCGAGAAGCGGATCATCTCATACGCCGGGATACGGGCGTTGCCGTACGCCGGGTGCGGCACGCGTTTGTACGGCAGTGCAAAGACGCTGTCCATCTCTTCGGTGGAGAGCGGGATCGCCGGCGGGTTGATCCAGATAAAACGCTCGCCGTGCTTCTGCATCAACGCACGCGCGCAGCCGGGGTTGGTTTCATGGTGCAGAATACGCGACGCATGGGCGTAAAGCACCTTGTCGGCTTTTACCTTCTCGTAGGACGGCAGCAGCACATAGGTCTTTTCCCACGGTTTCGGGCGCGGCGGCTGCACGACGATAGCCTTCGCTTCCGCTTTTTTTGGCTCTACCGGCTTGTTATCGGCGCACGGCAGATCTTCGCCATACGGGTGCGGGATAGGATCGATTTTGCCAGGCATATCAATGATACGGGAATCCACCCCGCGCCAGCCCGGCAGCGCCTCTTTCACCATGATGGCGGTATTACGCACGTCGCGGATACTGCTCACCGGCTCGCCCTGCGACAGACGGTGCGCCACTTCCACCAGCGGACGCTCGCCGTTACCGTAAATCAGCATATCGGCTTTGGAATCAACCAGCACCGAGCGGCGCACGGTATCAGACCAGTAATCGTAGTGCGCGGTACGGCGCAGGCTCGCCTCAATGCCGCCCAGGATCACCGGCACGTCTTTCCAGGCTTCTTTGCAGCGTTGGGTGTAGACCAGCGTGGCGCGGTCCGGACGTTTGCCCGCCACGTTATCCGGGGTATAGGCGTCGTCATGGCGCAGCTTGCGATCGGCGGTATAGCGGTTGATCATCGAGTCCATGTTGCCGGCGGTCACGCCGAAGAACAGGTTCGGTTTACCCAGACGCATAAAGTCGTCTTTGCTGTTCCAGTCCGGCTGGGAGATGATCCCCACACGGAAGCCCTGCGCTTCAAGCATACGGCCACAGATGGCCATACCGAAGCTCGGGTGGTCAACGTAGGCATCGCCCGTGACCAGAATGATATCGCAGCTATCCCAGCCCAGTTGGTCCATCTCTTCCCGGGACATCGGCAGGAACGGCGCCGGTCCAAAGCAGGCCGCCCAGTACTGGGGCCACGAGAAAAGGTCACGATCCGGCTGGATCAGGGAAATTGCGCTCATAATGCTTCCGAAGAAAAAATAGACAAAAGGAGCCGGATTATACGCTGTTCATCCGCCAGATTTGAAGAAAAGGATGCAGGAAGCAGACAGATATTCATGGAAGCCGCTAAAATACCGCGCCCTGATATTTTTGGATCATAATATTCACTATATTTTCCGGTGAGTTGCCCCGGAAAGGTGTTCTGGCGCGGAGTGCTTTTGTGAAGTTCAACGATTCGTTACATGTCTCCCAGCTGCGGGTTGTGCTTCACCTCTGCGGGTTTCTGGTCCTGCTGTACAGCCTGTCGATGTTACCGCCGATGGTTATCGCGCTGCTGAATAAAGAGCGAACCTACTTTGCCTTTTTGACCACCTTTTTAACCTTTTTCACCCTCGGCGGACTGACCTGGCGGGCAACCCGTCACGCCGGTATACAGCTGCGCACCCGCGACGGCTTCGTGATTATCGTCCTGTTCTGGCTGCTGTTCTCATTCATTAGCGCCATGCCGCTCTGGATGGATGATGGTCTGCAACTCTCCTTCGCTGATGCACTTTTTGAAGGCGTTTCCGGGATCACCACCACGGGCGCAACGGTGATTGGCGACGTCAGCGCCCTGCCCAAATCGTATCTGTATTATCGCGCGCAGCTCAATTTCATCGGCGGGCTGGGCGTCATCGTGCTGGCCGTCGCGGTCCTGCCGCTGTTGGGCATCGGGGGTATGAAGCTGTACCAGTCAGAGATGCCCGGGCCGTTTAAGGAGGAGCGTCTGACGCCCCGGCTTGCCGATACCGCACGCACGCTGTGGGTCACCTATCTGGCGCTGGGCATCACCTGCACGCTGGCATACTGGCTGGCGGGAATGCCCTTCTTTGATGCCGTTTGTCACGGGCTCTCCACCGTCTCCCTGGGCGGCTTTTCAACCCGCAGTGAGAGCATCGGTTTTTATGACAGCCACGCGATTGAGCTTGTCGCCGGGGTGTTTTCGTTGCTCTCGGCGTTCAACTTTACGCTCTGGTATATCGCCCTTGTCAGACGCACCCTGAAGCCGATTCGCCGCAGCCCGGAGGTGAGATTCTTTCTGAGCGCCGCCGCGGTGATTATCGTCATCACCGCCTGGCAGGTCTGGCACGCGGGGATGTACAACGCCACCGATAGTCTGGTGCATGCGTTCTTTCTTGCCAGCTCAATGATGACCGATAACGGCCTTTCAACGGCCGATTATGCCCACTGGCCAGCCCACACCATTTTCCTGCTGTTGAGCGCCAGTTTCTTTGGCGGCTGCGTGGGATCAACCTGCGGTGGGATCAAGGCCCTGCGTTTTCTGATGATGTTCAAACAGAGCATACAGGAGATGAATCAACTGGCGCATCCGCGGGCGCTGTTGAGCATCAAGGTTGGCAACAGCGTGGTGAATGAGCGCGTCCTGCGTTCGGTATGGAGCTTCTTCTTTCTTTACGTGATGATCACGGGCTTTTTCGTCTGGGCACTCAATCTGATGGGCTATGACCTGTTTACATCATTCGCGACGGTTGCAGCCTGTATCAACAACATGGGGCTGGGTTTTGGCGAAACGGCATCAACCTTCGGGACGTTAAAGGAAGAGGCCAAACTGTTGATGTGTGCGGCGATGATCTTAGGACGTCTGGAAATTTATCCGGTGCTGATCCTGTTCTCGCGCTTTTTCTGGCGGGCATAACGCATTCCCGGCAAGCCGGGAATGGTGTGCTTACGGTGCAGGGTTAACCAGCATCTGCCCCACGGAGCCTCTGTCCATCATCTCCAGCGTCTGGCTGTGGAACAGGAACGGGAAGTGCGGCCACGAAGGTTGACCATAGTAGACGAGCAGTTCGACCTGACCATCCACCCAGACGGTGTCCTTCCAGCCCCTGTCTTCCGGGAACGGCATCGCGCCGTTCACGTTGCGGATCAGGAATGACACCCCTTCAATGTGGAACGACTGCGGCATGTCGGCGCGAACGGTCCAGCGCTCCCAGGTGCCCTGCTGCGCGGTAATGTCGATACGGTTGACATCCCACAGCGCGCCATTGATCCCCGGATCGTCGCCGAGGCTGATATCACGGCTGCGCACCGGCGAACCGCTCATGATCTCCTGCGGCAGCAGGCGCATGGGCAGGCTGTCGGTCACCAGCGGCAGCAGACCGGTTGGGCGCAGGGTCAGCACCAGCGTGGAGACCAGAATGCTCGACGGCTCAAAGAAGCCGCGGATGCGATCCACAATGCTCGCCGCTTCGCCGCAGGTCACAGAGACTTCATCACCGTTGGTCATATCCACGAGGATTTCACGCCGTTCACCCGGCGCAAGCGCCAGCTGTTTCACCGATACCGGCGCGGGTAAAAAGCCCTGATCGCCTGAAATCACGTGCAGCGCCCGGCCATCACTCATCTGCAGCTGATAGCGGCGCGAGTTAGAGGCGTTGAGCAGGCGCAGACGCACCCAACCGCGTGAGACTTCGACATACGGGCTCTGCGCGCCGTTGACCAGCAGCGTGTCACCAACAAAGCCACCGCTGCCCGGCTCGCTGTATTCCGGCGTGCCAAAGTTATCCAGACGCTTGTCCTGGATAATGACCGGGAAATCATCCACACCGTAGTGGTTGGGTATGGGCAGGGATTTACTGACCTCGTCTTCCACCAGCCACATCCCGGCCAGGCCGTTATAAACCTGCTGGGCAGTGCGATTAGGGGTGTTGGCGTGATACCACAGCGTCGCCGCGCTCTGACGGATCGGCAGCACGGGAGCCCAGTCGGCGTTAGGCGACATCATGCGCGCAGCACCGCCAATTAACGGGCCCGGAACCTGCAATCCGCTGATGGTCATGGCGACGTTTTCAGAGGTGCGGTTACTGTAGATCAGCTTAACGTCATCGCCATTCCACACACGAATGGTCGGCCCAAGGTAGCGCCCGTTAATGCCCCAGACTGGCGCACGGGTTCCCTGGGTAAACGACCAGTGGCTTCGCTGTAGCGTCAGGAATAGCGGCTGCCCGCGACGGGATTCAATCAACGGCGGAATGGGCAGCGGCTGTTGCTGCCCGGCGGCGCTGGCTGTCAGCGGCATCGCACCCGCACAAAGGGCGATCCCCGAAGCCTGAATAAACTGACGCCGACTGAGTGACATATAAGCTCCATCTGAAACGACTAACAACGCGGGAATTCGTTTTCCCTTTTAACGCCGGATTAGATCTTCCCGGCGGCTTCTCTCTCTGCGACTTCTTTGTCGAGCTGAGCAATATGCTGAACCATCAGTTCACGGCAGTGCGCTGCCAGCTCACGCACCTGATCTTTACCGTATTTACTGGTATCGACCGGCGGCAGCATCTCGACAATCACCAGCCCGTTGTTCAGGCGGTTAAGATTAATCTTATTCGATGTATTGGAAACACACACGGGAATAATTGGAACGCCCGCCGCAATTGCAGCATGAAACGCACCGGTTTTAAACGGCAGCAGGCCGCGACCGCGGCTGCGCGTCCCTTCCGGGAACATCCAGATAGAGATGCGGCGCTTTTTGAAATGATTCACCACTTCCGCAATGGTGCCGTGCGCTTTTGCGCGGTTATTACGGTCAATCAGCAGGTTACCCGTCAGCCAGTAAAGCTGGCCGAAAAAGGGGATCCACAGCAGGCTCTTTTTACCCACCGTCACGGTTGGCGGCAGAACGATGTTAGAGGCGGTCACCATATCGTAGTTATTTTGATGGTTTGCGATATAGATGGCGTTACCGAAATTCTCCGCCCCTTCCGGCAGACGCTTTTCAACCTTCAGGCCAAACAGCGGCGCAAGACGACCAAACATGTGGCCGAAGGTGGCGACATGCTTCGGGTTACGTGGGCTGAACAGGCAATAGATGCAGCCGAAAACACAGACCAGAATGCAGTAGATAACGGTAAGAATAAGACGAACAATGTATAGCATAGCGACCTCTGAAGCCCTGACAGCTGACAATTATACTTCACCTGTGGCCAGGTAAGGACTTTATTACGAGCGCGTATTGTTAATCGCAACGCACGAATTAACAACGATTTTACGGGAAATTTTATTGGATATCCCCCTCCGGAACAGAGGGGGATCGAAACGCGTTACTCTTCGCTGTCGCCCGCGGTGCTGCGCTCAGGAGAATCGATCTCCACGCGGTCGATACGCTGCAGGCCGCGCATCAGCGAACCGCGGCGTCCGCGCTCGCCCACCACCTTCTGCAACTCTTCCGGACGCAGCTTGATTTTACGCTTGCCGACATGAATGGTCAGCGTGCTCTGCGGCGGCAGAATGAAGAGATGCGCCAGGCCATCTTCACCTTTCGCGGCTTCCGCCGACGGGATGTTGATGATCTTGTTGCCCTTCCCTTTCGACAACTCCGGCAGGTCGCTGACCGGGAACATCAGCATACGGCCCGCGGATGTGATCGCCAGCAACATGTCGCTCTCGTTCTCCACCACCAGCGGCGGCATAACGTGCGCGTTATCCGGCAGGCTGATCATGGCTTTACCGGCACGGTTGCGTGACACGAGGTCGTTAAAGGTACAGATAAAGCCGTAACCTGCATCAGAGGCCAACAGCAGTTTCTGGTCATCGGCTTCCATCAGCATGTGGTCAACCGTCGCCCCCGGCGGCAGCGTCAGCTTGCCGGTCAGCGGTTCGCCCTGACCGCGTGCGGAAGGCAGCGTGATGGGGTCGATGGCGTAACTGCGGCCCGTGGAGTCGATAAACGCCACTGGCTGGTTGCTCTTGCCTTTCACGGCCGCCTTGAAGCTGTCGCCCGCTTTGTAGCTCAGCCCCGGCGCGTCGATATCATGGCCTTTGGCGCTACGCACCCAGCCGCTCTGCGACAGGACAATGGTGACCGGCTCTGAAGGCTGCATGTCATGCTCGTTCATTGCCTTCGCTTCTTCGCGTTCATGCAGCGGAGAGCGGCGGTCGTCGCCGAAGGCATCGGCATCGGCCTGCAACTCTTTCTTCAGCAGGGTGTTCATCTTGCGTTCGGACGCGAGGATCGCCTGCAGCTGATCGCGCTCTTTTTCCAGCTCGTTCTGCTCACCGCGGATCTTCATCTCTTCCAGCTTAGCGAGATGGCGCAGCTTCAGTTCGAGGATCGCTTCAGCCTGGGTTTCACTGATACCAAAGCGCGACATTAACGCGGGCTTCGGCTCGTCCTCGGTACGGATGATCTCAATGACTTCATCGATATTGAGGAACGCGACCAGTAAACCTTCGAGGATATGCAGGCGCTTAAGCACTTTCTCCAGACGGTGGTTCAGACGGCGGCGCACCGTATCGCGACGGAAAGTCAGCCATTCGGAGAGGATCTCCAGCAGGTTTTTCACCGCCGGGCGCCCGTCCAGACCGATCATGTTCAGGTTGATGCGGTAGCTTTTTTCCAGGTCGGTGGTGGCGAACAGGTGGTTCATCACCTGCTCCATGTCCACGCGGTTAGAGCGCGGCACAATCACCAGTCGGGTCGGGTTTTCGTGGTCGGATTCATCGCGCAGGTCGTCCACCATCGGCAGCTTTTTATTGCGCATCTGGGAGGCGATCTGCTCCAGCACCTTGGCACCAGAGACCTGATGCGGCAGGGCGGTAATCACCACGGCGCCGTCCTCTTTGGTCCACACCGCACGCATGCGCACGGAGCCACGGCCGTTCTGGTAGATTTTACGAATTTCCGCACGCGAGGTGATGATCTCCGCTTCGGTCGGGAAGTCCGGTCCCTGCACGATATCCAGCAGCTCATCCACCGAGGTTTTCGGCTGTTCAATCAGGGTAATAGCGGCTTTCGCCACTTCACGCAGGTTGTGCGGCGGGATGTCCGTCGCCATACCGACTGCGATACCGGTGGTACCGTTCAGCAGGATATTCGGCAGACGCGCAGGCAGCATTTTCGGCTCCTGCAGCGTGCCGTCGAAGTTTGGCACCCAGTCCACCGTCCCCTGGCCGAGTTCGCCCAGCAGCACTTCGGCATATTTAGACAGGCGGGATTCGGTATAACGCATCGCCGCGAAGGATTTCGGATCGTCCGGTGCCCCCCAGTTCCCCTGACCGTCCACCAGCGGGTAACGATAAGAGAACGGCTGGGCCATCAGCACCATCGCTTCATAGCAGGCGCTGTCGCCGTGCGGATGGTATTTACCCAGTACGTCACCGACGGTACGGGCGGATTTCTTGAACTTGGCGGTGGCGTTCAGCCCCAGCTCGGACATCGCATAGACGATGCGGCGCTGGACGGGCTTGAGGCCATCACCGATAAACGGCAATGCCCTGTCCATGATGACGTACATGGAGTAGTTCAGGTAGGCGTTTTCCGTGAATTCATGTAGCGCGAGGCGCTCTGCCATATCGCTCATTACGTGTGATTCCTCAACTCAGAAACCGATGGGTTTCAGGCAATATTGCCGCAGATACTACCCTATCTGGCGAGTTGAGTCACAAAGAAAAAGGGCCGGATAAGCGGCCCTTTTTGCGTTATTTATTTAGCTTGATAACCTGCTTCACGTCGATTTCAAACTCATTCCAGTCTTTATCGACCTTACCCTGGAGCTCGACTTTATCCTGCGGAGTCACGGTTACGCCGTTCCAGCGTTTGTGGTCAATCTCTACCACCACCGTTCCGGTGTCATCGCGGAAGGTGTAGCGGTCATCGGACAGGCGTTCGGTGATGTTCCCGCGCAGCTTCACCCAGGCGTCGTCTTTCAGGTCTTTCACTTTAGCGGCCGTGGTCAGGTTAGCGTTGTTATCGACAAAGCCGCCCTGCTGGGTTTGCGTCTGAGCAGGTGTGGCCGATGGGCCCGTAAAACCGCCCTGAGCAGCGAAGACCGGTGCGGTGGTCATCATCATGATAGCAGCCATTGCAGCGAATTTTTTCATATTCATATCTCCCTTTAATGTGGTGTCGCAGTCCATTAAACAGGGTAATCCTTAACAACTTCTTAAGGGGAAAATTTATTTATTTTTACTGTACAGCAGGCGGACCCAGAGGGTTTACTGACGGCATCAAGGAGGGGATATGCGCATTTTACTGGTAGAAGACGACAAGCTGATTGGCGATGGTATCAAAGCAGGCTTGAGCAAAATGGGCTTCAGCGTGGACTGGTTCACCGATGGAAAAACCGGTCAGGCGGCGCTCTGTTCTGCCCCTTACGATGCGGTGGTGCTTGACCTGACGCTACCGGAGATCGACGGTCTGGCGATCCTGCGCGCCTGGCGCGAAAACGGGCGTAGCGAGCCGGTGCTGATCCTGACCGCGCGGGATGCGCTGAATCAGCGCGTTGAGGGGTTACGTCTGGGGGCCGATGATTATCTCTGCAAGCCCTTCGCGCTGATCGAAGTGGCTGCCCGCCTTGAGGCGCTGGTGCGTCGCAGCCACGGTCAGACGCGCAGCGAGTTGCGTCACGGCAAGGTCACCCTCGACCCGACGAGCCTTGTCGCCACGCTGGAGGGGGAAACGCTGACGCTCAAGCCCAAAGAGTTTGCCCTGCTGGAACTCCTGATGCGCAATGCGGGCCGCGTTCTGCCGCGTAAAGCGATCGAAGAGAAGCTCTATACATGGGACGACGACGTCTCCAGTAATGCCGTGGAAGTTCACGTCCATCATCTGCGGCGTAAGCTGGGCAGTGAGTTTATCCGCACCGTTCATGGCATCGGTTATACCCTGGGTGACGCATGAAACTGAGCCTGAAACTCCGTCTGACGCTTCTTTTCCTGCTGCTGTCGCTGACGGCCTGGTTTGCCGCAAGCCTTGTCGCCTGGCAGCAGACGACCCACACGCTCGATAAGCTGTTTGATACCCAGCAGATGCTGTTTGCCAAACGGCTGCTGACGATGGATCTGGATGAGATCCGCGCTCCGGAGCGGATGCGCGAGATGCCAAAAAAAGTGAAGCATGGTCGCCTGGATGACGATGCTCTGGCCTTCGCCATTTACGCCACCGACGGCACGATGATCCTCAATGACGGGGAAAACGGGCGCGACATCCCGTATCACTATCGCCGCGACGGGTTTGATGACGGCAGGCTCAAAGACGACAACGATGAATGGCGTTTCGTCTGGCTGACCTCGCCAGACGGGAAGTACCGCGTGGTGGTTGGTCAGGAGTGGGAATACCGCCAGGAGATGGCGCTGGACGTGGTCAGCTCGCAGCTGACGCCGTGGCTGGTGGCGCTGCCGGTGATGCTGCTGTTGCTTATGGTCCTGCTGAGCCGGGAGCTTAAGCCATTGAAAAAACTGGCGCAGACGTTGCGCCTGCGCTCACCGGATGCCACCGACACCCTGCCGACGCAGGGCGTGCCATCAGAAGTGCGTCCCCTGCTTGACTCACTGAACCATCTCTTTACCCGAACTCAGGAGATGATGACCCGCGAGCGCCGCTTTACCTCTGATGCCGCCCATGAGTTGCGCAGCCCGCTGGCGGCACTGAAGGTACAAACCGACGTGGCGCAACTCTCTCTGGACGATCCGCAGGCGCAGGAAAAAGCGCTCTCGCAACTCCACGCGGGGATCGACCGGGCATCACGGCTGGTGGATCAGCTCCTCACGCTCTCACGTCTGGATTCTCTGGAAAACCTCGACGATGTCGAACCAATAATGATGGCCGATTTACTGCAGTCGGCGGTTCTGGATATCTGGCATCCGGCGCAGCAGGCGGGCATCGACGTTCGCCTGAACATCAACGCCCCGCAGGCTGAACGTACGGGTCAGCCGCTGCTGTTGAGCCTGCTGGTGCGTAACCTGCTGGATAACGCCGTGCGTTACAGCCCACACGGCAGTGTGGTAGACGTCACGCTGGAGGCCCGCGGCTTCACCGTACGCGACAACGGGCCGGGGATCGCCCCCGAGGCGCTGGCCCGGATCGGCGAGCGTTTTTATCGCCCACCCGGTCAGGATGCCACGGGCAGCGGGCTGGGGTTATCGATTGTGAAACGCATTGCTGCGCTGCACGGTATGCGCGTTTCACTGGAGAATGCCGCTGAAGGCGGCGTTGACGTGAAGGTGTGCTGGTAAGGAATTATTGCATTTAACGCAAAAGACTTTGCACATTTTGCTCATTTTACCGCATCGCCCTCGCGCGTAGAATACTCGCCATACTCTCATCGACGAGGACAAATAATGAGCAACATTCTGATTATCAACGGCGCGAAAGAATTCGCCCACTCTAAAGGCCAGTTGAATGACACCCTGACCGAGGTCGCGGACGGCTTCCTGCGCGACGCCGGGCATGATGTTAAGGTTGTGCGCGCAGACAGCCATTACGACGTAAAAGCGGAAGTACAGAACTTCCTGTGGGCTGATGTGGTTATCTGGCAGATGCCTGGCTGGTGGATGGGCGCACCGTGGACCGTGAAAAAATATATGGACGACGTGTTCACTGAGGGCCACGGTTCACTGTATGCCAGCGACGGCCGTACCCGTTCAGACGCGTCTAAAAAATATGGCTCAGGCGGCCTGATTCAGGGTAAGAAATATATGCTCTCCCTGACCTGGAACGCCCCTCTGGAAGCATTCACCGAAAAAGATCAGTTCTTTGAAGGCGTGGGTGTCGACGGCGCGTACCTGCCTTTCCACAAGGCTAATCAGTTCCTGGGCATGGACCCGCTACCGACCTTCATCGTCAACGACGTGATTAAAATGCCGGACGTCCCGCGCTATATCGCAGAATATCGCAAGCATCTGGCTGAAATTTTTGCTTAACTGGTAGCCTGGAATTAGAAGGAGTTAATTATGCTTACCGTTATTGCTGAAATCCGTACGCGTCCTGGCCAACATCACCGCCAGGCGGTGCTGGATCAGTTCGCGAAAATTATCCCAACCGTACTGAAAGAAGAAGGCTGCCACGGCTATGCGCCGATGGTTGACGCCGCAACCAGCGCCAGCTTCCAGGCCACCGCCCCGGACTCGATCATCATGGTTGAGCAGTGGGAAACCGTGGCGCATCTTGAAGCCCACCTGCAGACCGCACATATGAAAGCGTGGAGCGACGCGGTGAAAGGTGACGTGCTGGAGACCCACATCCGTATTCTGGAGCAAGGGGTTTAAGTCTCCCCCTCACCTCGCCCTCTCCAGCGAAGAGAGGGAGAACAGATCCAGCCCGGCAGGCGCTAGCGCTCCGGGCTTTTTTTATCACCTTAAAACCCAACTGCTATGCTTATTCTGACTTCATGATTAACAGGAGGATGGAATGGGTCTTTTTAACTTCGTAAAAGAAGCAGGCGAAAAGCTGTGGGATAACCTGACCGATCATAAAGGTCAAAGCGACAAAATCACCGAGCACCTCAAGAAACTCAACCTTCCCGGCGCGGATAAAGTTCAGGTTAACGTCACCGATGGCAAAGCCAGCGTCACGGGTGACGGACTGACGCAGGAGCAGAAAGAAAAAATTCAGGTCGCCGTCGGCAATATTGCTGGCGTCAGCGAGGTGGAAAACAATATCACCGCCACCGATGCCAAAGATGAAGCCACCTACTACACGGTCAAATCAGGCGATACCCTGAGCGCCATCTCAAAAACCGTGTACGGTGATGCCAACCAGTACAACAAGATTTTTGAGGCGAACCGCCCAATGCTCTCCAGCCCGGACAAAATTTATCCCGGCCAGACGCTGCGTATTCCTAAGGCGTAACCCACAAGTCGGGGGGATGCCCCCGACTTTTTACCTGCACAGCTTCCCGCTCTACGCCAAAAAACGTCAGCCGCTCTTTTTGCCGGGCTTTAACCCTCGATGAAACTCGTTGATGCGCTTCATGGATTTGATGGTGCGCTGCGGCTCGGTGGAGGCAACGGACAAGATAATCATCTCCAGACACAGCAGCACCGTTCCGTGCAGCGGAATTTTGCCTTTTTCTCCACCACGCGGAACGTGGATCACCACACTGGCCTCTTTGCTGAAACGCGAATCGAGGGCATTGGTCAGCAAAATAGTCGGGATCCCCAAACGTTTGGCTTCCCGCAGCGTGGTTTGCCCTTCCCGGTGTGCAGATTTTTGCGCCATCATCACCAGCACATCGCCGCGCTGGAGCGCAATCAGCTGTTCGGCAAGGCCTATCCCGGTGCGATTGAGCGGCATGGCGGGTAACCCCATCCGGCTGAACAATCTGGCGGTGTAGTCGGCCAGAATGCCGGAGGCGCCAATCCCAAAGATAGCGACCTGTCTGGCCTGGGCCAGCAATGACACCGCCTGCGCCATCGCATAGCGGTTGTGCGGTTGCGACAAAACCTCGCAGGTGTGCTGATGCCCTTCAAGCACAAAATCGATGCTCGCGTTAACATCACTGGTGAGCGTATTTACCGTCGAGGAGATCTTTTCGCTCGAGGTGACCACCGGACCAAACCACTGCTCCAGCGTCTGCTTCAGATCGCGCAGCCCGGCAAAGCCCAGCGCCTGGATCGCGCGCACCACGGTGGCGTCCGAGGTTTTAAGCAGCGTGGCGATTTCCATTGCCGTCTGCTCCATCACCGCTTCCCGGTTCTCGTTGATGTAGCGTGCCACCTGCTGCAGGCGTGGCGTTAACTGATGCCCCCGTGAGCGGAGGCGCTCGCCGTAAACATCGACCCGCGCTTTGTCTTTACGGATCACTGTGATGCCTCCGGCAGCGGTCGTCCGGCAATCTGCGACTGCACCTGCGCAACCATCAGCCCTAAAGAGGCGAAGGAATTCGAAATGGCCTCTTCACGTGAAATCAGCACATAGTGCCCGGTCCGGCAGGCATTGAGGAACTGGCACCAGCCCGGCATCACCGCCTCCATCGCCGCCAGCTCGTCCTGCGGTTTGCCCCCGGTGTCTCCGCGCCAGGTGGCAAAGACAAAATCGGCGTCCAGCTCCGGCAGACGTTCGGCGCTGACGTCAATCCGTCCCCCTTCCGGGATGCTCTCAATCAGCGGCGGGAAGGTAAAGCCGGCATCACGCAGCACGCGACCTAAAGAGTGGTAGCTGTGCATGGCGTTGATTTTTCCCTGGTTGGCCTGAATCACCGACACGGTGATTTTGCGCGTATCGATGGTCGCCTTCAGCGCCCTGATTTGTTCCTGATAGCGGCGTTCCAGTATTTTCAGCCGCGCCTGCGTACCGGTGAGCTGCGCCAGCTTGCGGTAGATCTCCGGCGCACCGCCATCGAGATGGTCTATACTCACCGTCGGGGCTATCTTCTCCAGCTGTTCCACCGGCGTGTTGCGGGTGGGTTCAGTGATGATCAGATCGGGTTTGGCGGCGGCAATGGCTTCAATGTCGATATCCGCCGTGCCGATAAATTTGATACTGGAATTATCAAAATCGATGCCCGTCAGCATGCCGCTGGCGCGCAGAAAATGGCTGCCATCCGGGCGCGTGCGGCCATGGCTGGCGACGGGCGGTACGCCAAGCTCTATCAGCGGAATGGTGATATCCAGATCATGCAGCGAGACGATCCGCTTCGGATGAAGCGGCACCACCACCTTGCGTCCCAGATCGTCAGTGAACGTCTGCGTCGGCTCCGCCGCACTTACCGCAAACCCAACCAGCAACAGCATCGAAAAAAGTACGCGCATCATAATCCTCTAAAATCTGTCCCGACGCTGCCAGAGCAGCAGCAGGAAAAACGGTCCGCCAATCAGTGAAATCACAATCCCCGCCGGCAACTGCAGCGGCAGGAATGCCAGACGCCCGACGCTATCGGCCAGCAGCACCAGTAGCGCGCCCAGCACGGCACTGCCCGTCAGCAACGCGGTTTGTCCACCGCGCAGCACCAGACGCGCCATATGCGGCGCAATCAGCCCCACAAAACCAATACTGCCCACGCAGGAGACGCAGGCCGCCGTTAACACTACCGGAGCCAGAACGCGCAGCAGCGCTAATCGTGAGGTGCGAACCCCAAGCCCCGTCGCGGTATGGTTACCCAGCAATGCCACGTCAGCCGCGCGGGCAGTAAAGAGCAGCAGCGCAAACGCAGGGGCAGCCCAGGCTGCGGCGATACCGAGCAGCGTCCAGTTTGCCGCATGCAGGCTCCCCGCCAGCCACAGCATCGCCGTCTGCACATCGCGTACATCGGCGGTGGTCATAAAGATCCCCATTGCCGCAGAGAAGGCCCATGACACGCCAATCCCAATAAGAATAAAACGTGGACGCGAGATATCGCGGGCCAGTGCCACCACCAGCAGCGCGGTAATGAGCCCACCGGCCATCCCGAACAGCGGACGCCAGGCCAGACCCAACGCAGGAAACTGAAAAATCAGCAGCAGCACCGCCGCGCTGCAGCCCTCTTTCACGCCGATCAGCCCCGGATCGGCCAGGCCATTGCGGGTGATGGACTGCATCGCCGCCCCCGCCATGCCCAGCATCGCGCCGCTTAAGACCGCCATCAGCAGCCGTGGCAGGCGAATATCCATCACGATATAGCGCGCATTCGCCTCCAGGCCTGGCTCAGTGAGCAGCGCGCGTCCGATAGCGGAAGCGGGTATGGGAAGCGAACCGTGCGTCAGGCCAAACCCCAGCAGGAGAACGCTCACAAGGACGATAAGCGCAACGCATGCCATAGCCCCCGGGCGCACCAGCCTGGAAAAGGGCCCGACACGCCATGCGCGAAGTCCGGCCCGGTTCATTTGAACATCCTCGACGCCATCAGGATAAAGAGAGGGGCGCCCACCAGCGCGGTCACAATCCCGGTGGCCAGCTCATACGGCATAAACAGCGTACGGGCCGCGATATCCGCCAGCAGCAAAACCAACGCCCCGCACAGGGCGGAAAGCGGCACCATCACACGTAAGTCCACCGACACCAGACGGCGGATCAGCTGTGGCACGACCAGGCCAATAAAACCAATCGGCCCGGCAATGGAGACGGCTGCGCCGCAAAGCAGCGCAATCGCCAGCAGGGCCAAAAGGCGGGTTTTCAACAGCGACACGCCCAGCCCCTGCGCCATCCGGTCACCCAGGGCCAGCATATTAAGCGAAGGCGACAACCAGAGCGCCAGAGCGAACCCCACCGCGGCAACCCAGGATGCGCTATGGATGGTCTGCACGTTGAGCCCGGCCAAATCCCCCGCCAGCCAGGTGCGCATGGCAAGCAGCGTCTGTTCGTCCAGAATCAGCACCGTGGCGGTAATCGACGAGGCAAACGCCGACATCGCCACGCCGCATAAGGTGATTTTCATCGGCGTGAGTCCGGTACGCCCTGAGGAGGAGAACGTCAGCACCAGCAAAAACAGCGCGGCAGCACCAACAGCGGCAATCAGCGGGCGGCCAAACGGCAAGGTAAACCCGAGCGCGCTGGTCAGCACCACAGCCAGCGCCGCCCCCGCATTCAGCCCCAGAATATGCGGCTCGCCCAGCGGGTTACGAATAACCGACTGTAACAACACGCCCGCCACGCCGAGTGCGGCCCCGGTGGCCATGGCGGCAGCCAGCCGTATCAGGCGTAATCTGACAATCACGTTATGATCGAAATTACGCGGGTCGAAATGAAGCAAGGCCTGCACCACCGTCTGGGGAGCAATGACACGCGCACCAACACCCAGGTGGGCAATCGCGCCCATCATCAGCAGCAAGGCAAACAGCAGGAAAGCCAGTGACGTTCGGATCATGATTTTTCTGCGACCTGGCGAAACGGCATAAAGAACGGCTTACCGGTCAGCGGATTAACCGACATATGGACGTCGACATCAAACACCGCTTTGATGAGCTCCGGCGTGCAGACATCACCTTCGTGCAGCACGCCCTGCACTTTCCCCTGGCGTAAGAAGACCAGCGAGTCACCGTAGTTTACGGCGAAGTTGAGATCGTGAAGCACCACCACTACCGTACGACCATGCTGGCGGGTCAGGGTATGCAGCAACTCGAGGATTTCTACCTGATAGCGAAGATCGAGAAAGGTTGTCGGTTCATCCAGCAGGATATACGGCGTTTGCTGCGCCAGGGCCATGGCGATCCAGCAGCGCTGACGCTGGCCGCCGGAGAGGCTTTCGACGGGCAAATGTGCAAACTCTACCGTACCGGTCAGGTGCAGGGCCTCATCAACGGCCTGCTCGTCCTCGTCGCTCCACTGGCGCATAAAATTTTGCCAGGGAAAACGGCCGCGTGAAACCAGTTCAAATACGGTCAGTCCTTCCGGCAGCAGCGGAGATTGCGGCAGGATACCGAGCTGCCGGGCGTCCGCTTTGGTCGGTTGCTCGTGAATGGCTTTGCCATCGAGCAGCGCGGCGCCGCCAAGCGGCTGCAACAGACGCGCAAGGGTGCTCAGCAGTGTGGATTTTCCACAGCCGTTCGCCCCCACCAGCACGGTCATTTTCTGCCGGGGGATTGCAAGGGAGATATCATCGACGATGATTTTTTTCTGATAGCCCGCGGAGAGGTTCTCCAGAACCAACCCCGGCTTATGCGTGTTGTGCGCCACGTGAATGCCAACTTAATAAAAAATCTAACAAATAAAAATAAAACTCATTCTCTTTTGAGAGTTTGCCGCTGCACCATGTAGTAGTCAAGGGGATAAATACCCTGGTAAAGCCAGGGTTAAATAACAGGTACTACAGCAACAACGTTGTTTTTAACATCATTATTTTCATCACGTTATCCACCTCCTTTTCGCATCAGAACGGGCACCTTCAGGCTGTAGCCGATTTTTGCTTTTTTCCATTTACTACTACATTCCTGCATGATTGAATGATTCTCAATTACATGTTCGATGCCACACGGTTAACGAGCAGACAATTAAGGGCAATGACTCACACATTCTTCCGCGCCCCTTCATGCGTGGGATATTTTTGGGAAAACAGATGTAATGGCTACGTTCACACATTGTCTCTCTGGGGTAAAAGGGCGCGCGCTCTTTTCACTGCTGTTTATGGCACCGCTGGTGCAGGCAGCCGACACCACAACGGCTAAAGACGGCGAAACGCTGACCGTCACCGCCGATCCTAATGCCGTGGCCGAGGCCACAAACGGCTATCAGCCGCTGAACACCTCCACCGCCACGCTAACCAATATGCCGATGCTGGATATTCCGCAGGTGGTGAATACCGTCAGTGATAAAGTGCTGGAAGATCAGCACGCAACTTCACTTGATGAAGCGCTTTATAACGTCAGCAACGTGGTGCAGACCAACACCCTGGGCGGTACGCAGGATGCGTTTGTACGCCGGGGTTTTGGCGCGAACCGCGACGGGTCAATAATGACCAACGGCCTGCGCACCGTGCTGCCGCGCAGCTTTAATGCCGCGACCGGGCGCGTGGAAGTGCTGAAAGGCCCGGCCTCAACGCTGTATGGCATTCTCGATCCTGGCGGCCTGATCAATGTGGTTACCAAACGCCCGGAAACCACCTTCGGCGGCTCGATATCTGCCACCTCCTCCAGCTTTGGCGGCGGCACCGGGCAGGTTGATGTCACCGGCCCGATTGACGGCACACGACTGGCGTATCGCCTGACGGGCGAGTATCAGGACGAAGATTACTGGCGTAATTTTGGCAACGAGCGCAGCACCTTTATCGCCCCGTCGCTGACCTGGTTTGGGGATGATGCCACCGTGACCGTGCTCTATTCGCATCGCGACTATAAGACGCCGTTCGATCGCGGAACCATCTTCGATCTCAACACCAAACAGCCGGTAAACGTGGATCGTAAAACCCGCTTTGACGAGCCGTTTAACGTTACTGATGGTCAGTCCGATCTGGCGCAGCTGAACGCGGAATACCGTCTTAACAGCCAATGGACCGCGAAGTTTGACTACAGTTTCAGCCAGGATAAATACAGCGATAACCAGGCGCGCGTGATGGCCTATGACGCCAAAACGGGTAACCTGACCCGTCGCGTGGATGCAACTCAGGGATCGACTCAGCGCATGCACAGCACGCGTGCGGATCTGCAGGGGAACGTGGATATCGCGGGCTTTTACAATGAGATCCTGACCGGCGTGTCGTATGAGAATTACGATCTGCTGCGTACGGACATGATGCGCTGTAAGAACGTTAAAGACTTCAATATCTACCATCCTACCTACGGCAAGCTCGGCAAATGTACCACCGTCTCCGCCGCTGACAGCGACCAGACGCTCAAGCAGGAAAGCTACTCCGCCTACGCCCAGGACGCCCTGTACCTCACCGATAAATGGATTGCCGTTGCCGGGCTGCGCTATCAGTATTACACCCAGTATGCAGGCAAGGGTCGCCCGTTCAATGTGAATACCGACAGCCGCGACGAACAGTGGACACCGAAGCTGGGGCTGGTCTACAAGCTCACGCCATCCGTCTCGCTGTTTGCTAACTATTCCCAGACGTTTATGCCGCAATCGTCCATTGCGAGCTACATTGGTGACCTGCCGCCGGAAACGTCAAATGCTTACGAAGTGGGGGCTAAATTTGACCTGTTCGATGGCATTACCGCCAACATCGCGCTGTTTGATATTCACAAGCGCAACGTGCTGTACAACGAAAGCGTGGGCGGTGAAACCATCGCTAAAACCGCTGGCCGCGTACGCTCGCAGGGTGTGGAGGTGGATCTTGCCGGGTCACTGACTGAGAATACCAATATTATCGCCAGTTACGGTTACACCGATGCGAAAGTGCTGGAAGATCCAGACTATGCGGGTAAGCCCCTGCCGAACGTGCCGCGTCATACCGGTTCCCTGTTCCTGACTTACGACATTCATAACGTGATCGGCGGCAATACCCTGACCCTTGGCGGCGGTGGGCACGGCGTGAGCCGTCGTTCAGCGACCAACGGTGCGGATTATTATTTGCCGGGTTACTTTGTTGCCGATGCCTTTGCAGCCTACAAAATGAAGCTGCAGTATCCGGTGACGCTGCAGGTGAACGTGAAGAACCTGTTTGATAAAACCTACTATACCTCGTCCATTGCGACCAATAACCTGGGCAACCAGATTGGCGATCCGCGCGAAGTGCAGTTTACGGTGAAGATGGAGTTTTGATATAAAAAAGCCCGGTGGCGCTAGCGCTTACCGGGCCTACGATCGCTATGGCTGAGGCATCAGGCCTCAATATCCGCCATATCGCCTTTCTCCTGCAGCCAGTTGCGTCGGTCTTCCGAGCGTTTTTTGGCCAGCAGCATATCCATCATGGCGTTGGTTTGCTGCTCGTCTTCATCGCTGATAGTCAGCTGAACCAGACGACGGGTGTTAGGATCCAGCGTGGTTTCGCGCAGCTGCATTGGGTTCATCTCGCCCAGTCCTTTAAAGCGCTGAACGTTTGGTTTGCCCTTCTTGCGCTTGAGCTGTTCCAGCACGCCCGCTTTCTCTTCTTCCGTCAGCGCGTAGTACACCTCTTTGCCGAGGTCGATACGGTAAAGTGGCGGCAGCGCGACGTAGACGTGACCGTTTTTCACCAGCGTGCGGAAGTGCTTCACGAACAGAGCGCACAGCAGCGTGGCGATGTGCAGACCATCGGAGTCCGCATCCGCGAGGATACAGATCTTGCCGTAACGCAGCTGGCTGAGATCGTCGCTGTCCGGATCGATGCCGATCGCCACAGAGATATCATGCACTTCCTGCGAGGCCAGCACTTCATCAGACGAGACTTCCCAGGTATTCAGGATCTTACCTTTAAGCGGCATGATCGCCTGGTATTCACGGTCGCGCGCCTGCTTGGCCGAGCCCCCTGCCGAGTCCCCTTCCACCAGGAACAGCTCGGTGCGGTTGAGGTCCTGCGCCGTGCAGTCTGCCAGCTTGCCCGGCAACGCAGGGCCGCTGGTCAGCTTTTTACGCACCACTTTCTTCGCCGCTCGCAGACGACGCTGCGCGCTGGAGATCGCCATTTCCGCCAGCATCTCTGCGGCCTGAACGTTCTGGTTCAGCCACAGGGTAAAGGCATCTTTGACCACACCGGAAACGAAGGCCGCGCACTGACGTGAGGAGAGACGTTCTTTGGTTTGCCCGGCAAACTGCGGATCCTGCATCTTCACGGACAGTACGTAGGCACAGCGATCCCAGATATCTTCCGCAGACAGCTTCACGCCGCGCGGCAGAATGTTGCGGTATTCGCAGAATTCACGCATCGCATCCAGCAGACCCTGACGCAGTCCGTTGACGTGCGTACCGCCGAGCATGGTCGGGATCAGGTTGACGTAACTTTCGGTCAGCAGCTCCCCGCCTTCCGGCAGCCACAGCAACGCCCAGTCCACCGCTTCGGTATCGCCTGTGAAATTACCGACGAACGGTTTTTCTGGCAGGGTCGGCAGGCCGTTTACCGCTTCGCACAGATAGTCGTTAAGACCATCTTCATAGCGCCAGGTCTGCTCGGTATTGTTGACGTTATCTTTAAACGTGATTTCCACGCCAGGGCACAGCACCGCTTTGGCTTTCAGCAGGTGCGTCAGGCGAGAAACAGAGAAACGTGGGCTGTCGAAGAAGCTTTCGTCAGGCCAGAAGTGGACGCTGGTACCGGTGTTGCGTTTACCGCACGTGCCGACAACTTGCAGATCCTGCACCTTCTCGCCGTTTTCAAACGCGATGTTATACACCTGGCCGTCGCGGCGAACGTTCACTTCCACGCGCTTAGACAGGGCGTTAACCACGGAGATCCCCACGCCGTGCAAACCACCGGAGAACTGGTAGTTCTTGTTGGAGAACTTACCGCCCGCATGCAGTCGGCAGAGGATCAGCTCAACGGCCGGTACGCCCTCTTCCGGATGGATATCCACCGGCATGCCGCGACCGTCGTCGATAACTTCCAGCGACTGATCGGCATGCAGGATAACGTCGACGCGTTTGGCATGGCCTGCCAGCGCTTCGTCGACACTGTTATCAATCACTTCCTGGCCCAGATGGTTTGGGCGCGTCGTATCGGTGTACATCCCCGGGCGGCGGCGAACCGGCTCAAGCCCGGTGAGTACCTCAATGGCATCAGCGTTATAGGTTTGCGTCATGATTTAAACTAGCAATTCGCATTGATTGTCAGAGGCTGTGCAGTCCAAGAAAATCGACAATCTGGGTGAAATGATCCTCAAAGCCCGTGAAAGCATGGTTTCCGCCCTCTTCTATAGTCTGGCGGCAGGATGCGTAATACGCCACTGCCTGGCGGTAATCCAGCACTTCATCACCCGTTTGTTGCAGCAGCCAGATCAGATCCGGTGCTTCAAGCGGGTCGACCTGCATAACTTTGAGATCGTAAATATGGCGTGACTCTAGCACATATTGTTGGCCGGTGTAGGGGTTCTCGTTTTCGCCAAGAAAGTCCCGCAGCAGCTCAAACGGCCGAACCGCCGGGTTAACTACAACGGCGGGCAGCATAAAGCATTGCGAGAGCCATGTGGCGTAATACCCTCCCAGCGAGGAGCCCACCACGCCAAAAGATTCGCCGCCGTGTTCCAGAACAATGGATTCCAGCATCTCCGCCGCCTCTGCCGGATAAGGCGGCAGCTGCGGGATAATCATCTCAACGTGCGGATGATGCTCGCTCAGCCACTGGCGTAACTGTGTCGCTTTTGCGGAGCGCGGCGAGCTGTTGAACCCATGCAGGTAGAGGAGCGTAGACATCAATAGCCTTCTGAAGCGGTATCGGGGCGAAATTGCGTGCCTGCCAGACGGCAGACTTCGGTGGTCAGCGTACCATCGGCATGCAGTTCCAGCCAGCGCCAGCCCGGTGCAATGGTATCCAGGGTAAAGTTAGCGCAGTGCGGCTTAAACTGAACGCAGGTGGACGGCGTTGCCAGCAGACGGCGACCGTTCCAGTCGAGATCCTGTTCCTGATGAATGTGTCCGCACAGCAGATTCTTCACGCGCGGGAATTTCACCAGCACGCTATCCAGGGCGGCAGAGTTACGCAGACTGTGTTGATCAAGCCAACTACAGCCCGCCGGCAGTGGATGATGATGAAGCAACAGCAGCGTATGACGCGCCGGTTCGGCAGCCAGTTTGGTCTCCAGCCAGTCGAGCTGAAACTCGCTTAACTCACCGTGCGGGACGCCAAACACCTGGCTGTCGAGGAGCAGGATCTGCCACTGGTCCCCCGCCAACACACACTTCGCCGGAGAGATCCCCGCTTCCAGGAGAGAGCTGTACATTGCAGGCTGGAAGTCATGATTGCCCGGAAGCCAGACGCACGGCACGCTAAAGCTCGCGATGCCTTCAGCAAAATGCTGGTAGGCCGCGGAGGATTGATCCTGCGCCAGATCGCCCGTTGCGACAATCAGATCGCAGGCACGATTTTCAGCGTGAATCGCGCTAAGTACAGCCTGATAACTCTCCCAGGTGTTCACCCCCAGCAGAGTTTCATGCTTTTCGGCAAAAAGGTGAGTATCGGTGATTTGTAATATCCTGACTGGTGCCCCACCAGCAACAGTCAGGTTCAACAGGCTTTCCAAATGGTGTCCTTAGGTAGGTTTATGACGCTAACAAACCGGAATCGCCATTGCTCCATGTGCTAAACAATATCTTAGCCAGTCGGCTAAAAACTGGTTAATTTGATGCTTTTCGTCGCGTTGATGCAACTTTTTATTCGGGTAATCATACCGCGCTTTAAACCGAAAGATCTGCTGACTTGAACACACTTCAGCGACCATCGCGTCGTGATAGAGCCGCACTGTCATGGACGGCAGGCTCCAGTAGCTAATGCTGGGGGCCGTTTGTTCAATCTCCACCAGCGTAGTGTAGCGCGTTGATTCTGTTATCGTTAACCGATACTGCGCGTTGCTCACCTGATAGCTTACCGTTTCGCCGGGTGCGTCATTTTTCGGCAGCAGGCGGCGCAATTGTGCGAAATTGGTTTCGCACAGGCGCATCATTTCTGGGAAGTCAGGTGTATAACGCTTCATTTTTTCCACTCGTTTCGTAATGTCTGATAATGCAGTTGCAGCCATTGCAGGGCGATGACAGACGCTGCGTTGTCGATTTTCCCCTCTTCTACCCACTGGTAAGCCTGCTCCCGACTTACCACATGAACCCGAATATCTTCGTTTTCATCTGCCAGACCGTGGATCCCTTCCGCCGTCGTGGCGTCCACTTCGCCCACCATAATGGACAAGCGCTCGCTGGTGCCTCCCGGACTGGCCAGATAGCTCAGCACCGGTTTTGTGCGGCCGACAACCAGCCCGGCTTCTTCCAGCGCTTCGCGACGGGCGACGTCTTCAACCGACTCGCCCTCTTCGATCATCCCGGCTACCATCTCCAGCAACCACGGGCTTTCACTGACGTCATAAGCGGCAATACGAATCTGCTCAACCAGCACAACTTCATCGCGCACTGGGTCAAAGGGTAGCAAGACTGCGGCATGCCCGCGCTCAAAAATTTCTCGCTTAATTTCGCCGCTCATTTCACCGTTAAACAGGCGATGCCTGAAACGGTAAAGTTCCATTGAAAAAAAACCGCTATATAGTGTTTCTCGTGCAATAATTTCTACATCGTTTTTGGCGAATGTCACGGGCAACTTATCTGGTTTTTGCATGAGTCGAGTCCTGGTAGCAATGGTGATGAAATGATGAATTTCAAGGCTGTTTGGCTGCCGTTTGTAAGGCTATATGGTAGATTGGTGCAAATTACCGCCAGATGGCACGTTACGCCAACCTTTTGGTGTGGATGATTCTGTTAGAATCGGCAATTATTTTTAATTAGATCAGCGCTAATACTGCTTCACAACAAGGAATGCAAATGAAGAAATTGCTCCCCATCCTTATCGGCCTGAGCCTGACGGGCTTCAGTGCAATGAGCCAGGCGGAAAACCTGTTACAGGTCTACCAGCAGGCACGTCTGGGCAACCCTGATTTACGTAAATCAGCGGCCGATCGTGATGCTGCGTTTGAAAAGATTAACGAAGCGCGTAGCCCACTGCTGCCGCAGTTAGGTTTAGGTGCAGATTATACCTACAGCAACGGTTTCCGCGACGCTAACGGCGTTAACTCCAATGCTACCAGCGCCTCACTGCAATTGACACAGACGCTGTTTGATATGTCCAAATGGCGCGCCCTGACCCTGCAGGAAAAGAGCGCGGGTATCCAGGATGTGACTTATCAGACCGACCAGCAAACGCTGATCCTGAACACGGCGACCGCGTACTTCAACGTCCTGAGCGCGATTGACTCGCTCTCCTATACTGAAGCGCAGAAACAGGCGATTTACCGCCAGTTAGATCAAACCACCCAGCGTTTCAACGTGGGTCTGGTGGCGATCACTGACGTGCAGAACGCCCGTTCACAGTACGACAGCGTGCTGGCCAACGAAGTGACCGCGCGTAACAACCTCGACAACGCGCTGGAATCCCTGCGTCAGGTCACCGGCAATTACTACCCGGAACTGGCTTCCCTGAACGTGGACAGCTTCAAGACCGATAAGCCACAGGCGGTGAACGCCCTGCTGAAAGAAGCGGAAAACCGCAACCTGACCTTACTGCAGGCGCGTCTGAGCCAGGACCTGGCTCGCGAGCAGATTCGTCAGGCGCAGGATGGCCACCTGCCAACCCTGAGCCTGAGCGCCTCTACTGGCGTGTCTGATACCCGCTACAACGGTTCTAAAACCAACACTGCCCAGTATGACGACAGCAACCAGGGCCAGAACAAAGTCGGTCTGAGCTTCTCTCTGCCGCTGTATCAGGGTGGGATGGTGAATTCTCAGGTGAAACAGGCGCAGTACAACTTTGTTGGCGCAAGCGAGCAGCTGGAAAGCGCACACCGCAACGTGGTGCAGACCGTGCGTTCGTCGTTCAACAACGTGAACGCCTCTATCAGCAGCATCAACGCGTATAAACAAGCCGTTGTGTCCGCCCAAAGCTCACTGGATGCAATGGAAGCCGGTTACTCCGTCGGTACCCGTACCATTGTTGACGTGCTGGACGCGACCACCACGCTGTATAACGCCAAACAGCAGCTCTCCAGCGCACGTTACCAGTACCTGATTAACCAGCTGAACATTAAGCAGGCGCTGGGTACGCTGAACGAGCAGGATCTGCAGGCGCTGAACAGCGCACTGGGCAAGCCAGTCTCAACGTCGCCGGACAGCGTTGCACCGGAGAACCCGGAGCAGGTTGCTGCGGTTGATAACTTCAACGCTGACAGCAGCGCGCCTGCTGCACAGCCAGCCGCTGCGCGTACCACGACGTCCACCAGCAAAGGCAATAATCCGTTCCGTAACTAAGCGTGTCATCAGGCCCACTGCGGCCTGATGCCCTCATCCCGGTCCTCTCCCACAGGGAGAGGACGCATCTGAATCACATCCGAACGTAAGCCAACGTAAAGATCCCCCTGATTCCGCCCCTCTTCGCTTCATTTTCAACCACTCATCCTCTATCCTGAGCGTTATAACCACTGGGTCCTGGAAGACAAACATGAAACGGACAAAATCCATAAATCACGCGTCGTTCCGCAAAAGCTGGAACGCGCGTCACCTCACTCCTGTTGCGCTGGCGGTTACCGCTGTCTTTATGCTGGCAGGCTGTGAGAAAAGCGATGAAACGGTCTCTCTGTATCAAAACGCAGAGGACTGCTCAGCCGCAACCGGCAACGCGGCAGAATGTAAGACCGCGTATAACAACGCCCTGAAAGAAGCGGAACGTACCGCACCGAAATATGCCACACGCGAAGACTGCGTGGCAGAGTTCGGTGAAGGCCAGTGTCAACAGACACCTGCTCAGGCGGGGACTGCGCCAGAAAACCAGGCGCAGGCACAGTCCAGCGGCAGCTTCTGGATGCCGCTGATGGCCGGCTATATGATGGGCCGCCTGATGGGTGGCGGTGCAGGTTACCAGCAGCAACCGCTGTTCAGCTCGAAAAACCCGGCCAGTCCGGCTTACGGCCAGTACACCGATGCCAGCGGCAAAGGCTATGGCGCAGCGACCCCGGGCCGTACCGTAACCGTACCGAAAACGGCAATGGCTCCGAAACCGGCTACCACCAGCACCATCACCCGCGGCGGGTTCGGTGAGTCTGTGGCGAAACAGACCAGCATGCAGCGTAGCGCGACGGGCACCTCGACTCGCTCAATGGGCGGCTGATCATGGAACGAGTCAGTATCACCGAGCGCCCGGACTGGCGCGAAAAAGCGACCGAATACGGTTTTAACTTCCACACCATGTATGGCGAGCCGTACTGGTGTGAAGATGCTTATTACAAACTGACGCTCGCCCAGGTAGAAAAACTGGAAGCGGTGACGGCAGAACTGCATCAGATGTGCCTGAAGGTCGTTGAAAAAGTCATCGACAGCGATGAGTTGATGGCTAAATTCCGCATTCCTAAGCACACCTGGGGCTTTGTACGCCAGTCGTGGAAAACCAGCCAGCCCTCGCTCTACTCTCGCCTTGATTTGGCGTGGGACGGCGTGGGTGAACCTAAGCTTCTGGAAAATAACGCCGATACGCCAACCTCTCTGTATGAAGCGGCCTTCTTCCAGTGGATCTGGCTGGAAGATCAGATGAACGCCGGCAACCTGCCGGAAGAGAGCGACCAGTTCAACAGCCTGCAGGAAAAGTTGATTGAGCGTTTCGCCGAGCTGCGTGAACAGCACGGCTTTAACCTGCTGCATCTCGCCTGCTGCCGTGACACAGAAGAAGACCGTGGTACGGTTCAGTATCTGCAGGACTGTGCTGCCGAAGCGGAACTCGCCACCGAATTTCTCTACATCGAAGATATCGGACTGGGTGAGAAAGGTCAGTTTACTGACCTGCAGGATCAGGTGATCAGCAACCTGTTCAAGCTCTATCCGTGGGAATATATGCTGCGTGAGATGTTCTCCACCAAGCTGGAAGACGCTGGCGTGCGCTGGCTGGAACCGGCCTGGAAGAGCATCATCTCCAACAAAGCCCTGCTACCGATGCTGTGGGAGATGTTCCCGAACCACCCGAACCTGCTGCCGGCGTACTTTGCGGAAGATGATTATCCACAAATGGAAAAATACGTCGTTAAGCCGATCTTCTCCCGCGAGGGGGCAAACGTCTCCATTATCGAAAACGGTAAAACGCTGGAAGCGGTTGAAGGGCCTTATGGCGAAGAAGGGATGATCGTCCAGCAGTTTTATCAACTGCCGAAATTTGGCGACAGCTATACGCTGATTGGCAGCTGGCTCATCAACGATCAGCCTGCCGGGATTGGCATCCGCGAAGATCGCGCGCTGATCACCCAGGATCTGTCACGCTTCTATCCGCATATTTTTGTGGAGTAGAGTGCGACCTGATGCCCTCACCACGCCCCTCTCCCACGGGAGAGGGTGCAAACACTAAAAACAGCAGCCGCGGGTTGTGCTTTTATTACCCCACCTGCACCGACAACATACTCAAACTCCCCATCTCTATACCGTCGACCGGGATCGTCACCGGCTCCTGACCATCCCACGCGCCCAGGATATACAGCAGCGGCAGGAAGTGTTCCGGCGTTGGGTTAGAGAGCGAACCGCCTTCGTGATCCAGATAGTTCACCAGCGGGTGCTCTTCAACCGGGCCTTGCCAGGTCAGATTGTCTTTGACGTAGTCGTTAAAGGACGTTGCCCACGGATACGGGGTATTTTCACCATGCCAGCGCGCCGTGCGAAGGTTGTGTACCACGTTACCGCTTGCCACCAGCATGATGCCTTCATCGCGAAGCGAAGCCAGCTTGCGGCCCATCTCCATGTGCCAGGCAGCCGGTTTAGTGCTGTCGATACTCAGCTGCACCATCGGGATATCGGCGTCAGGGTACATTTTTATCAGTACGCCCCATGAGCCGTGGTCAAAGCCCCAGGCTTCTTTATCCAGCGCGACCGGAACCGGGGCCAGTAGATCGACCAGTCGGAGGGCCAGCTCTGGCGAGCCTGGAGCCGGATAGTGCGTGTCGTACAACGCCTGCGGGAAGCCACCAAAATCATGAATGGTTTTTGGCGCTTCCATGGCGGTCACACCGGTGCCGCGGGTAAACCAGTGCGCAGACACCACCACAATCGCTTTTGGACGCGGTAACGTCTCGCCCAGATGACGCCACGTGCGGGTATAGACGTTGTCTTCCAGCACGTTCATTGGGCTACCGTGGCCTAAAAACAGTGCTGGCATACGCGAAGAAGTCATGGTGTTATCCTTACAGAAGGTGTCAATTTGATGGTGCTACATTACGCGTAATCCTGCAAAGATGAACGCTGATAAGCGTGAAGATCATCATCAGGAAATTTGAATGTAAGGAATGCGTAAAGCACAGGTTCCCGCTCTCGCTTTGGCTAAAGTGAATAATTAGTATTGATTAGAATGATTAACGCAAGGAGCATTGCATGTCTGTCCCCTTGATCCTGACCATACTTGCGGGCGCCGCCACGTTTATCGGTGCGTTCCTCGGCGTGCTCGGCCAAAAGCCGTCTAATCGCCTGCTGGCCTTTTCACTGGGTTTTGCCGCCGGCATTATGCTGCTTATCTCCCTGATGGAGATGCTGCCTGCCGCATTGGGAACGCAAGGCATGTCTCCGGTGTTGGGTTACGGCATGTTTGTCTTTGGTCTGCTGGGCTATTTTGCCCTCGATCGCATGCTGCCCCACGCGCATCCGCAGGATTTGATGCAGAAAAGCGTCACGCCCGTGCCACGTAAGATTAAACGTACCGCTATTTTACTGACACTCGGCATCAGTCTGCATAACTTCCCCGAGGGCGTGGCGACCTATGTGACCGCCAGCAGCAATCTGGAAATGGGGTTGGGTATCGCCCTGGCGGTGGCCTTGCACAATATTCCTGAAGGACTGGCCGTTGCCGGGCCGGTCTATGCCGCCACGGGATCAAAACGCACCGCCGTGCTCTGGGCCGGAATTTCAGGCATGGCTGAAATTCTGGGCGGTGTGCTGGCATGGCTGATCCTGGGCAGTCTGGTTTCACCGGTGGTGATGGCTGCCATTATGGCCGCGGTTGCAGGGATTATGGTGGCGCTCTCGGTAGATGAACTGATGCCACTGGCGAAAGAGATCGATCCCGACAACAATCCAAGCTATGGCGTGTTATGCGGAATGTCTGTAATGGGATTAAGCCTGGTGTTGTTACAAACGGCAGGCATTGGCTAATATTATATTATGGCGCTTATTTTTTTATAAGCGCCCATCTCCCAGGCGTAATTAATCACACACCCATTCAATAAGCGCATATATATAAGCCATCTTAAAGCGGGCTTAATAATTACTAACAACACATTGTTACATTTGAAAGTAAAATACACAGAGCCAATTTTTGACCGTTCAAAAATGCTCATGTAAAGGAAATTCTAATGAACGATGGAAATAAAACCCTTCTTGCTCTGACTCTCGCCACTTTCCTCTCTGCACCTGCTTTTGCCAGCGATCAAGGCTCCGGAAAAATTACCTTCAAAGGTGTTGTGATTGATGCGCCATGTAATATCGCTCCTGACAGCGTTGATAAAGAGATCGATCTTGGTCAGATAACAACCGCGGTCATTAATGCCAACAAAAAATCAACGGCGGTGCCGGTTGATATCAATCTGGAAAACTGCCAGCTTGACGCAGCGGATGAAACCGCCACCCCCGTCACCAAAGTGGACGTGACCTTCAGCAGCACCGCTACCGATTCAACAGACACCAGCTTGCTGAGCAATACCTATGCGGGCGGTGCACAGAATGTTGGCGTTCGCCTGCTGGATAGCGCAGAGTCTCCAGTCACGCTTGGCTCCACAGAGACTGTCGATCTGTCTGCAGGTTCAGCAATTCAGACGCTGCACTTCAAAGCGCAGATGGAAGTGGCCAGTGGTAAAACAGCAACGGCCGGTCAGGTTGAATCTACCGCAAATTACGTCCTGCTGTATAAATAAGCCAAGACGCTGAATTCTGTTTCGGCTGGCAATATATTTGCCAGCCATTGCCGTAATTTTATTTGAGAGCTAAATGATGAAATACAGTGCGTTTTCGATCATCATTGCTGGCTTTCTTACGCCTCTCCCACTGGTCGCCGTTGAATTTAATATTAACGCTATCGATAAAGATCAGCGCGGCAATGTTGATTTATCCCAGTTCAAAGATAAGAACCACGTTGCGCCGGGTCATTATTTCGTTACCGTTTCAATAAATAATACGCCGCTCACTAACGGCTGGCAGTTAGCCTGGTATAAAAAAGACGATACAACGGAAGTCTGCATTCCGTCCGATCTGGCGGACACTTTTGGTCTGGACGATAAATACCGCAGCATGCTGACGGTTAACGCGGGCTGTGTCGACTTTTCCCCGCTGCCGCAGGTTCGTTTCGAGTTTATTCAGGCGACGCAAACGCTGGAAGTCACCCTACCTCAGGCCTGGCTACAGTACCGTTCCACCAACTGGATGCCGCCCGCGACCTGGGACAACGGTGTCTCAGGCGTGCTGCTGGATTACAATCTGTTTGCCAGCCGCTATCAGCCAGATGAGGGGTCAAGCAGCGATAACGTCAACACCTACGGGACCGCTGGCGCCAACCTGGGCGCCTGGCGACTGCGAGGAGATTATCAGTACGCCCTTAACCGTACGGATGGGAGGTCGCAGAGCGATGGCCGCCTGTCGCGCGCCTACCTTTTTCGCCCTCTGCCTGCACTTGGCTCAAAGTTCACGCTGGGTGAGTCAGATTTTCAGTCTGATATTTTCGACGGATTTTCCTACACCGGAGCCTCACTTATCAGCGACGAGCGCATGCTGCCCTGGTCTCTGCGCGGCTACGCGCCACAAATTTCTGGTATTGCTCAGACGAATGCCACCGTGACCGTCAGCCAGGCAGACAGAATTATCTATCAAACCAAAGTTCCGCCGGGTCCCTTTGTGATCCAGGATATCAACCAGTCGGTACAGGGTACGTTAGACGTTATCGTCGCCGAAGAAGACGGTCACACCAGTACCTTTCAGGTTTCTGCAGCATCAGTGCCTTTCCTGACGCGAAAAGGCCAGGTTCGCTATAAGCTGGCGGGCGGTAAACCCCGTCAGGACAGCTCGCATAATGTCGAAAGCGAGGCCTTTTTAAGCAGCGAATTCTCCTGGGGCGTACTCTCCCGGACATCCCTGTACGGCGGGCTTCTCAACAGCGGTAATGATTACCGCGCACTGGCGGCAGGTATCGGGCAAAACATGGATATGCTTGGAGCGCTGTCATTTGACGTCACCCGGGCCAGCAGCCAGCGCGTAGGAGAAACAAAGCAGACCGGATACAGCTATCGCATCAACTACAGCAAGCGTTTCGACACCACCGGGAGCCAGCTTACGCTTGCCAGCTCCCGCTACTCCGACAATCGCTTTCTCAGCTATGCCCGTTTTCTTGAAAACGATCAGGCTGACGCAGAAATGGAAAAACAAACGCTGAGCATCACTGCCAGCCAGTTCATCCCCGCCCTGTCGTTAAACCTTTACCTTGGTATGCTGCGCCAGACCTGGTGGGACAGAGCCCCCTCCACCACCGGCACGCTCACGGCAGGATACACCTTCGACCTTGGCCGCTGGAAAAATCTTGGCGTGACGGCCTCATGGAGCAAAACACATTATCAGGATCAAAGCGATGACACGCAGGTTTACTTCTCGCTAAGCCTGCCCCTCGCTCCGGAGCACCGCCTCAATTACGACCTGAGAAACAGCGACACGAAGCGTCAGACGCTCTCCTGGTATGACTCTTCAGACAGTAACAATACCTGGGGGATCTCCGCAGGGACCGAGAGCGAAACCGCCGACGTCGGGGCGCAAGTCAGCGCGAATTATCAGCATTACGCCGGAACGGGAGACCTGAACCTGTCCGGAAGCTACAAGGCCCATGACTACCGTTCCGTCAGTGCGAGCTGGAACGGCTCGTTCACCGCAACCGCCCATGGGGCAGCGCTTCATCGCCGGAGCTACGGTAACGAACCACGCGTGATGGTCAGCACGGAAGGTGTCGGCAACATACCGCTGAATATGTCCCGTGATGCCACCAACATGTTTGGTATTGGCGTCCTGCCCGCCTTTTCGAGCTATATGCCCGCCAGCGTACAGGTCAATCTGAATAATCTGCCAGAGGGTGTCGATGTCGATAACCGCGTCCTTCGCTCGACATGGACCGAGGGGGCAATCGGTTATCGGCTGATTGCTTCCCGTCAGGGTCAGGATATTGCCGGTGTCGTACATACCGCCCGCGGCACGCCTCCCCTCGGTGCCCAGGTGCGTGAGCAGGATTCAGGTAAAGAGGTGGGCATTGTCGCCCAGGACGGACACATCTGGCTGGGAGCGGTAAACGCGGAACAGCACTTTACGGTCACGTGGGGAGACAATCAGCAGTGTCATTTCTCTCTGCCAGCCTCTCTCGACAACACCACGCAGCTAATGCTGCCCTGTCAGTAAATTATCATGATGAAATCATACGTTTATTTAGCAGCATTCCTGTTTTGTGGCTCCAGCGTCTCGCATGCGGCGATTAACCTGGACAGGACGCGCATCGTCTTTTCCGCAAGCGATAAAGCCAGCAGCCTGACTATCGACAACCAGAGTAAATCACTTCCCTATCTTGCCCTCGCCTGGGTGGAGGATCAGGAGGGGCGCAAAGAGGACAGCCATTTTATGGTCCTGCCTCCCATTCAGCGCATTGAACCTGGCACTTCGTCACAGGTACGGATTGTGAAACAGGCTGCGACGCAACAGTTGCCTCAGGATAGGGAAACGCTGTTTTATTTCAATCTGCGTGAAGTGCCGCCCAAAAGCACGAATCTGAAAGAGGCGCGTAGCGTCATGCAGGTGGCTATGCAGAGCCGCATCAAGTTGTTCTGGCGTCCGGAAAACATCCGCAAAAAAACGGGAGAGGAAACGGAAATGCAACTGGCGGTGACATTGTCGGGCAACACCATGCACCTGAAAAACCCAACGCCCTATTTCATCACCCTGGCGTGGCTGAGCAATAACGGTAAAACAATGATGCCAGGCTTCGACAGTTTGATGATCGACCCGTTTGCGACCAGCACGCTGACGCTGAGTGAATCACAAGGAACGGGCTATAGCATAGGTTATATCGATGATTACGGTGCGCTACGCAAGGTTAATCTAACCTGCTCCGGGTCAACACCATGCACGCTGGCGCCGCGTAAGGCAGGGCAAAATGCGACAACTCGCTAAGCTTTTCCTTTTTATGCTGGTGATGTGTCCCCTTAAGCAGGCGCTGGCGCTGAACTGCTACCTTGGCACACAAAATGGCCCGGTGGAGCAAACCAAAACGGTATCCGAATTCTCAATTCCCAGCACAGCCAGGGCTGGGCAAAAGATTTGGGAATCCAGCGATATCAAAATCCCCGTGTATTGCGACAGAAATACCGCGTCAAATCATGAGAATGAAGATGTGTTCGCCTGGGTGAATCCTTATCCGTCGGTGTCGGATCCTTACTACGAACTTGGTGTGACCTACGAAGGTGCGGACTACGATGCCATCGGGCAAACCTACGGCGTGGATACCCGTCAGTGTCTGGACAACAACAGCCTGAGTAAATATACGGCTGAACAGTTAAAAGCGATGGGCTGGGAGAAATACGTGTGCTCGGGGAATGCGTTGGATGTTCATACCTCACGAACCTTTGCGGCGCGCTTCAGACTGTACGTTAAGCTCAGGGCGATACCGCCTCAGGGCTACGTCAGCACGCTTGGTGATTACATCGTCGTGCAGTTTGACGGCAAAGGAGGCGTAAATGCCCTTTCTGATGCGAAAAATCTCAAATATCACATTAACGGGCTGGAGAACATCAGGGTCCTGGACTGCGGGGCGACGTTCAGCATTTACCCTGAAAATCAGGAGATCGATTTTGGCACCTTCAGCGCACGTGACATCGTCAATCAGGGCACACGCACGCGAACGTTCTCGGTTAAAACCAGTAAAGTACAGGATGCGCAGTGTTCAGACGGGTTTAAGATCGACGCGTCGTTCTATACCGATAACGAACTGACGGCCAATGACACGGCGTTGCTGATTGGTAATGGGCTGAAGCTGCGTATTCTTAACGGTACACAGCCCTACACCTTCAATCAGTATGACGAGTACGCTGATTTTACCGGTTCGGTACTGCATTTCGAGACCACGTACACCGCTGAGCTTTCACGTGCAGAGGGAAAGGGTATCGATTCTGGTCCTTTTGAAACGGTCGTGCTGTTTAAAATTAACTACCACTAGAGACAACAAAGCCGGGTTTCCCCGGCTTTTTCATTCGTGTGCAGTTCAGCTGGCTTTGCGCTCATGCGCCTGACGGTATTCGATCAGATCTTCAATCGTCACCACCGGCATGTTGTGCAAGCGTGCAAAGGTGATGCACTCTGGTGCACGCGCCATGGTGCCATCATCGTTGGTCAGTTCACACAGTACGCCTGCAGGTTTGAAGCCTGCCAGCGTTACCAGGTCGATGGTCGCTTCCGTGTGGCCGCCACGGGTCAGCACACCGCCCGCCTGCGCACGCAGCGGGAAGACGTGGCCAGGACGGTGCAGGTCGGAGGGTTTCGCGCCATCCGCAATCGCTGCACGGACGGTAGTCAGACGGTCAGCCGCTGACACACCGGTGGTCACGCCATGCGCAGCTTCAATCGTCACGGTAAAACCGGTACCAAAGGCGCTGGTGTTGTTCTCAACCATCATCGGCAGGTCAAGCTGCTTACGACGGTCTTCGGTAATACACAGGCATACGATGCCGCTGCCGTGACGGATGGTCAGTGCCATCTGCTCAACGGTCATGTTTTCGGCGGCGAAAATCATGTCGCCTTCGTTTTCACGGTTCTCATCGTCCAGCACCATCACACCGCGGCCTTCGCGCAATGCATCCAGTGCATGTTCAACACGTTGAGTTGAAGTGCCAAAAGAGGAAAGTAGCGTCTGATTCATGGTAAAAAAACCTCATTAACATTATGGTTACCAGAATCAGGGCAGTCTTAGGAGCGCCGTATAAGCGGCAAAAAGATAACGTGAGCGGGCCCATGCCCGACTGGATCGTTACTCTCTCCCATCCGGACTCTAACCGTCGGCCCCGGAATTACACCGGATCTGCTGACCTTTGAGTGTTCACCCAAAGCGCTCGCGGGCTTTCAGCATGACGCTGATTTACCGCCGGTGGGGAATTTCGCCCCGCCCTGAGAATAAGCGAGATAACTATAACGCTATTGATTATCCTGGGCAATGCATAAGCAACAAACAATTTTGTTTAACCCGTGGCATGACGCGCTACAATGGACACTAACACCTTTTCATCAAGGGAAACGACAATGATTGACCCAAAGAAAATTGAGCAAATTGCACGTCAGGTTCATGAATCCATGCCGAAAGGCATTCGTGAGTTTGGTGATGATGTTGAGAAGAAAATCCGCCAGACGCTGCAGGCGCAGTTGGTTCGCCTTGATTTAGTCAGCCGCGAAGAGTTTGACGTGCAGACGCAGGTTCTGCTGCGCACCCGCGAGAAACTGGCGCTGCTGGAACAGCGTCTGACCGAGCTGGAAAACCGGAATACGCCAGCGGAAGTGAAACCCGCACCGGCGATCCCACCTGTGGATGACCAGGAGTAAGTGCGGCCTGTTGTGCCCTCACCCTAGCCCTCTCCCACGGGGAGAGGGTAAAAAAAACGGGCCAACTGGCCCGTTTTTTTTACTGACTGTCTTTCTGGATCTTCTTGATGATGTTGGTGGTTGAACACCCGTCCTCAAAGTTGAGCACCATCACTTCACCGCCGTTGGCCCAGACCTCTTCGCTGCCCGCGATTTGCTCCGGTTTATAGTCGCCGCCTTTCACCAGCAGATCCGGCAGAATGCCTGCAATCAGGCGCTGAGGCGTGTCTTCTTCAAACGGCACCACCCAGTCCACCGCTTCCAGCGCGCCGAGCACAATCATACGCTGCTCCAGCGGATTCACCGGACGCGTTTCGCCCTTCAGACGTTTGGTCGAGGCATCGCTGTTCACTGCCACAATCAGACGATCGCCCAGCTTGCGTGCATTCGCCAGATAAGAGACATGGCCCGCGTGCAGAATGTCGAACACGCCATTGGTCATCACCACTTTCTCACCGCGTTTACGCGCAGCGGCAACGGCCACTTTCAGTTCGTCTTCGCTCATGACGCCAAAACCGGTATCGGCACGGCCGCGTACGGCGTTTTCCAGTTCGATTGGCGAAACGGTAGAGGTCCCGAGCTTTCCGACGACCACGCCCGCCGCGGCGTTCGCGAAGTAGCAGGCTTCTTCGAGGGAGTTACCCGCCGCCAGCGTTGCCGCCAGCACGCCGATCACCGTATCACCGGCACCCGTCACGTCGTACACTTCCTGCGCCTGAGTAGGCATATGCAGCGGCGCTTTGCCCGGCTGCAGCAGCGTCATCCCCTGCTCGGAGCGGGTCACCAGCAGTGCAGACAGCTCGAAGTCAGCGATGATCTTCATACCGCGCTCGACGATCTCCGCTTCCGTCTTACACTTGCCCGCCACCGCTTCAAACTCCGAGAGGTTTGGCGTCAGCAGCGTTGCGCCGCGATAGCGCTCAAAGTCGGTGCCTTTCGGATCGATCAGTACCGGCACATTGGCTTTACGCGCCAGCTGGATCATCTGCTGTACGCTTGCCAGCGCCCCTTTGGCGTAATCGGACAGTACCAGCGCGCCGATATTGCTCAGCGCCTGATTAATGCGCTCGTGCAGCGGCTCCGGATCCACACCTTCAAACCCTTCTTCAAAGTCGAGGCGGATCAGCTGCTGGTTACGCGACAACACGCGCAGCTTGGTAATGGTCGGGTGTGTCGGAACAGAAACGAAATCGCACTTCACGTTCACGTCCGCCAGCGACTTGCTCAGCGCGCGCGCCGCATCGTCGATACCGGTGAGGCCCACCAGACGCGAATGCGCGCCCAGAGAAGCAATGTTCATCGCCACGTTTGCCGCGCCGCCAGGACGCTCTTCAATGGTATCGACCTTAACGACCGGTACCGGTGCTTCCGGGGAGATCCGGCTGGTCGGCCCATACCAGTAGCGATCCAGCATCACATCGCCGACAACCATAACTCCAGCACGTTCAAACTCTGGCAGTGTTACTTTCATTCCTGACTCCAGAAAGATTCACAATTTGCGCGCGATGATATCACACTTGTTTTGTTACGCACGGTTCCACCAGCCACTTCTGCCAGCTCGCTTTCACCTGGTCGCGTTCATGGGTAAAGCAGTCGAGCGCCACGTGGCCCGGCTGTTCCTGCAAGGCGAGGTGGTGCAACTCATCGCGCAGCGTGGTGTAGGCGCGGGTTAAGGCCAGCGCTTCCTGCTCATCCATGATGTCGTTTTGCGCAAGCAGCTCCAGAATGCGCACATTATCCGACCAGCGGGTCAGCTTCGGCTTATCATGCGCATGCAGGAGCACCAGATACTGAGTAATAAACTCAATGTCGGTAATGCCACCCTCATCGGCTTTAATATCAAACCGATCGCGGTGTTTATTGCCCAGGTGCGCGCGCATTTTTTCACGCATTTCGCGCACGTCGGTCTGCAACTTACTGCCTTCACGTGGGGTGGTCATCACCGCTTTACGAATGGCATCGAACTGCGTTTTTAACTGCGGATCACCATATACCACGCGGGCGCGCACCAGCGCCTGATGCTCCCACGTCCAGGCTTCGTTTTTCTGATAATCGGCAAAGGATTCCGTTGAAGTCACCAGCATCCCGGCAGCGCCGGACGGGCGCAGACGGGCATCCACTTCGTACAGAATCCCCGATGACGTGCGGGTGCTGAACAGGTGCATAATGCGCTGGGCCAGACGCAGATAGAACTGGCGCCCGTCAATTTCACGCTCGCCGTCGGTCATCACATCGGCCGGACAATCGTGCAGGAAGATTAAATCCAGATCCGAGCTGTATCCCAGTTCCCACCCGCCGAGCTTGCCATAGCCTACCACGGCGAAACCGCGGCCTTCTCGTTCAGCAAGATGTTTTGGCTGACCGTAACGCGCCACCATCTGGATCCACGCCTGATGCACAACTGCATCGATGATTGCTTCCGCCAGCCAGGTTAAGTGATCGCTCACTTTCATCACCGGCAGCGTTCCGGCAATATCCGCCGCCGCGACGCGCAGCATCTGCGCCTGTTTGAACTGACGCAGCGCTTCCAGCTGCTGCTCTTCATCTTCCTCGGGCACGCGCAGCAGATACTGACGCAGCTCATCGCGGTAGGCATCGGTCGCCGTCGGCTGATAGAGGGTATTGGGATCGAGCAGTTCATCCAGCAGCAGCGGGTAGCGCGCCAGCTTGTTGGCCACCATCGGTGACGCCGCGCAGAGCGTGATCAGATGCTTCAACGCTCCCGGGAACTCGCTCAGCAGTTCAAGATAGGTGGTACGCGTAATAATGCCGCTCAGCAGCGGCATCATGCGGGAAAGTGGCACCGGTGCGTCGGCACGGGAACAGACATCGCTCAGCAGGTGCGGCATCAGGTGATCCAGCACCTGGCGACCACGCGGACCAATGGCGCGCTTGTTGAGTTCAAGGCGGAAATCGGCGATCAGCGCCACCACCCGATGGCGATCGTCGTCGCTCAGGTGCGCCAGCACGGGCGTGGTGTCATCTTCCTGCAGGGCATCCTGCCACAGTTCACGCCAGTGTTCAGAGAGCGTATCGTCCTGCGATTCGCTTTCATCATCGCCAATCAGCTCGTTAAAGATACGGCGCACGCCTGCCATATGCGCGTCCAGTCGTTCGGTCAGTGCCGCCCAGTCGTCCACGCGCATACCCCAGGCCAGACGCGCCCGGTTCAGGTCATCCCCCGGCAGGGTCTGGGTTTGCTCGTCATTGATGCTTTGCAGCAGGTTTTCCAGACGACGCAGGAACAGGTATGCCTCACGCAGGGTTTGTGCGTCCCCCTCCGGCAGGAGATGGAGTTGCTCAATCGCCGACAGCGTCGGGAGCAACGAGCGGGATTGCAGCGACGGCTCGCGACCACCGCGGATGAGCTGGAAAACCTGGACAATAAACTCGATTTCACGAATCCCGCCCGCGCCGAGCTTAATGTTATCTTTCAGCCCACGACGGCGTACCTCACGGGCGATCATCCCTTTCATGTTACGCAGGGACTGGATCACGCTGAAGTCGATATAGCGACGGAACACAAACGGGCGCAGCATGGCGCGTAGCTCGTTGGCGTAAGCGTCATCACTGTCACCCATGATCCGCGCTTTGACCATCGCATAACGCTCCCAGTCGCGCCCCTGCTCCTGGTAGTAATCTTCCAGCGCCGCAAAACTCAGCACCAGCGGGCCGCTGTCGCCAAACGGACGCAGACGCATATCCACGCGATAGACAAATCCGTCCTGCGTCGGCTGATCCAGCGCCTTAATCAGACGCTGGCCAAGACGGGTGAAGAACTGGGCATTGTCCAGCTCACGACGGCCTCCGCGCGTGGAGCCGTTCTCCGGCCAGGCAAAAATCAGGTCGATATCGGAGGAGAAGTTCAGCTCGCAGCCGCCCAGCTTGCCCATCCCCAGAATCAACAGCGGCTGAGGAACCCCTTCATCGCTGCACGGCGTGCCCCACTCTTTACAGCAGGCGGCGTAAAGCCAGTCTCGCGCAGCGACAATCAGCGTCTGCGCCAGCTCGCTCAACTGCTGGAGCGTGCTCTCTTCACTGACCAGCTCAAGCGCCTGCGCCCAGGCGATACGCACCATCACCCGGCGGCGGAACTGGCGCAACACCCGCATTAAGGTGGCCTCATCCGCGACGTCAGCCAGCGCGGTTTGCAGCCAGCCTGCATAATGCCGCCACTCGTCAGCCTGCGGCGGGGCGTTTTCCAGCTCCACCAGCCAGTCCGGGTTAGCCGTAATACTTTCCTGCACAAAATCACTGAACGTGAGCACGCGCTTTGCCTGCTCACTTAACGATGACGCCGGTAATGACTCAGGCAGACGTTCGCAAACGGTCTGCCACTGCTGCTGTAACTGCGAAGAAAGCGGCATTATAGGGGTTCCTTGCCAGAGTTAACGTTTTCCGCTGTGCAGCCAGAATGGCTCCTGCGAAATGGCCTCGTTGCGGAAATGCTCAATCTCAATATGCTGACGGGTTTCGATGGCATGTTTCAGCCCCTGCCAGTTCTCCAGCCAGGCCTGCGCTTTGACGCCATCATAGGCGCCTGACAGCAGTAACATGCTGTCGATGTTGCGCGTCAGGCGGATCAGCTGATCGCCGTACTGGTCGCCCAGCGGATAAGCAAAGGTGGTTTTCAGCTCTGCGGCATGGCGGGAAAGGTGGATATCCGCGAAACGTTTGAAGTTTTCTGCGATTTTGGCCTGAGCTTTCGCGTCCAGGAAGGTGCGCCAGCCGCGCGTCACCAGAAACTCGGTCAGCGCCAGTTTGGCGGCCGCGGTTTGCGGGCTGTAGATCGCCGTTTGCGCAGACACGTCGGAGAGCATCAGTGCTTCGGTTTGGGTCAGCAGATCGCGTAAGTGAGCACTTGCTTTGCGCGGCACAATGCCGCCAAACAGCGTCAGGGTATGACGAACCAGACCGATGGCGGCCAGGACGTGGGCTTTTGCGTTTTTGACATTACGCACCCAGAGCTCCTCGTGGTACTGCCACTGCGAGAGCGCCAGCTCCAGCGCCGCCTCCATACCCTGCTCAACGCTGGCTTTTGGGGCAACGCGTAGCACAGGGGTCTCTTTCAGCACGCGTGGCGCATTCCCGGCTGCCAGATGATAGCCGCGGGCGGCTTTGCTGAGGCTGCCCTGACGTAAGCCTGACTGACTCACTAGCTTACGCGCCAGCTTCAGCACATCGTTCGTCTCACCTTCCAGCAGCTCAAGCTCCAGCTCGCAAATCGGTTCCTGGTATTCCCCCGCTTTCACCTCGCCCAAATCAAGGGCGATTTCAATGCGGCTTTTGCCTTCCGTTACCAGCCATTTCTCGCGCCAGAAATCGGTGCTGAACAGCGGCTGCACCTCTGTTGCCAGGGTGGATGGCAGTTCGCCGTTCGGCCACACTTCTGCCGGAAAACGTTCCAGCTCAAGTTTTGGCTGACTGATGTCGATATTGTATTCCGGGCGCTGATGCAAACCGCCCACAACGCGACCGGCGATTTTCATCGTCATCTCGTAGCGCCCGTTCGCGCCACGGATGCGCAAGCCCATATCGTGACGACGCAGCCAGTTGTCCGGCGTTTCGTAATAGATATTGAGCAGCTGTACGGGTTCATGGTGTTCGCCGGACAGCGTTTGCAGATGCTGGCGCAGCGCGTCAACGCTGTCTTTTTCGACGATAAACTTTAATTCGATCTCTTGTGCCATAGCCTTGTACTTTTGCGTGCGTCACAGACGCGTCGATGAAGGCGAACTTCCTCGCCATTTGTTTGTCAGTACATAGTATTTTGCGCCAAATTGCCACGCAATGAGCAATTTGACGGGCGTAAAAAGTTTGCAGCGGCGGCGATCGGGACACAGATGATTCTGATTGATGACGAATCCTTTGCGTAGAGACACTGATGCCACTACTATCGTTCCACTATTTATGAAAATAACGACTGATATGCTTAAATTACGCCTGATTGGACTTACTTTACTCGCTTTTAGCGCCGCGACTGCGGTCCACGCTGAAGAAAAGCGTTACGTTTCTGACGAACTGAACACCTGGGTACGTAGCGGCCCCGGAGATAATTATCGCCTCGTGGGTACGGTAAATGCCGGCGAGGAAGTCACCCTGTTACAGACCAACGCGGAGACCAATTATGGTCAGGTTCGCGACAGTTCCGGCCGTACGTCCTGGATCCCCCTGAAAGAGCTGAGCACCGTGCCAAGCCTGCGCACCCGCGTGCCGGATCTGGAAAACCAGGTGAAAACCCTGACCGACAAGCTGAACAACATTGACGGCACCTGGAACCAGCGTACCGCGGAAATGCAGCAGAAAGTCGCGCAGAGCGACAGCGTGATTAACGGTCTGAAAGAAGAGAACCAGAAACTGAAGAATGAGCTGATTGTGGCGCAGAAGAAAGTGAATGCCGCCAATCTGCAGCTCGATGACAAACAGCGCACCATCATCATGCAGTGGTTTATGTATGGCGGCGGCGTGCTGGGCGTCGGTCTGGTACTGGGTCTCGTTCTGCCACACCTGATCCCAAGCCGTAAGCGTAAAGACCGCTGGATGAACTAACTCGTCTTCTCTGCCAGACTTACGTATGATCCTGGAAAAGAGAAAACGGGAGTGTAAGGCGTGAAGAGTTATCTGGTCGGTGGTGCGGTACGTGATGCGTTGTTAGGTCTGCCGGTCAAAGATAAAGACTGGGTGGTGGTAGGCGCCACCCCCGAAGAGATGCTCGACGCGGGCTACCAGCAGGTAGGCCGCGATTTTCCCGTGTTCCTCCATCCGCAAAGCCGCGAAGAGTACGCTCTGGCGCGTACCGAACGGAAATCCGGTTCCGGCTATACCGGCTTCACCTGCTATGCCGCGCCGGACGTCACGCTGGAGCAAGATCTGCTGCGCCGCGATCTCACCATCAACGCGCTGGCGCAGGACGAGAACGGCCAGATCGTAGACGCTTATGGCGGCCAGGACGATCTGCGCAACCGTCTTTTACGTCATGTTTCCCCGGCGTTTTCGGAAGATCCGCTCCGGGTGCTGCGCGTGGCGCGCTTTGCCGCGCGTTACGCCCATCTCAGTTTCCGTATTGCCGATGAGACGATGGCGCTGATGACCGCCATGACCGAGGCGGGCGAGCTGGAACACCTGACGCCAGAGCGCGTCTGGAAAGAGACGGAAAATGCCCTCACCACCCGCAACCCGCAGGTCTTTTTCCAGGTGCTGCGCGACTGCGGCGCCCTGAAGGTGCTGTTCCCGGAGATAGACGTGCTGTTTGGCGTGCCTGCCCCGGCAAAATGGCATCCGGAAATCGACACTGGCGTGCACACCCTGATGACGCTCAGTATGGCGGCCATGCTCAGCCCGGAGGTGGACGTGCGTTTTTCCACCCTGTGCCACGATCTTGGCAAAGGCTTAACGCCAAAAGAATTCTGGCCTCGCCACCACGGGCACGGCCCGGCAGGGGTGAAGCTGGTCGAGGGGCTGTGCCAGCGCCTGCGGGTGCCGAACGAGATCCGCGATCTGGCGAAACTGGTGGCCGAATTCCACGACCTTATCCACACCTTCCCGATCCTGAAACCGGCCACCATCGTTAAACTGTTCGATAACATCGACGCCTGGCGTAAACCCCAGCGCGTCGAGCAGATCGCGCTCACCAGCGAAGCTGACGTGCGCGGGCGTACCGGGTTTGAAGCCTGCGACTACCCGCAGGGGCGTTTGCTGCGCGCCGCGTGGGAGGTGGCCAAAGCGGTACCGACGAAAGATGTTGTCGACGCGGGCTTTAAAGGTCCCGAGATCCGGGAGGAGCTCACCAGACGGCGAATTCAGGCGGTATCAGACTGGAAGGAAAAGCATTGCCCTCAGCCAAAAGACTGAGGGCAGTCGGTCAGAAGAAGACCACGTAAACGGCAGCCGCGACGATAAAGCGGTAGATGGCGAACGGGATAAACGAGATACGCTTAATCAACTGCAGGAAGGTTTTAATGGCAATCAGCGCCACGATAAAGGCGGTGATAAAGCCGACGGCAAACATCGGAATGTCGCCCGTGGTGAGGAAGCCAATGCTTTTGTAGAGGTCCAGCGCGGTGGCGCCCATCATCATCGGCACCGCCAGCAGGAACGAGAACTCAGATGCCGCGTAACGGCTTACGCCCATCAGCATCCCGCCAGAGATCGTCGCACCAGAACGCGAGAAGCCCGGCCACAGTGCCAGACACTGGAAGCAGCCAATGATAAAGGCCTGGCGATAGGTCATATCATCCAGGCCTTCTGCCCGCGGCGTTTTTGGCTTCAGCACTTCCGCCGCAATCAGCAGGAAACCACCGACCACCAGCGCGTACATCACGTTAATCGGATTAAACAGCGATTTGATGGTGTCGTGGAAAACCAGCCCCAGCACCACTGCCGGGATCATCCCGAGCAGGATATGAATCAGCGTCAGGCGGCCCTTGCTCTCACCTTCACGCTGTGGCAAACGCCCGAAGTGGATACCGATCAACCCAAACAGACGCCGCCAGAACATCACGACCACAGCCAGAATGGAACCCAACTGAATGACCACCTCGAACGTCTTTGCGGTATCGCCTTCAAAGCCCAGCAGATGGCCAACGATAATCATATGGCCCGTACTGGAAACCGGCAAAAACTCCGTCAATCCTTCGACCACACCCAGAATTGCCGCCACCAGCAGCGAGTGCATATCGCTCATCTATAAACCCCTAAAAAAATATAAAAAAACGGTCGCCCCAACAGCTACCGTGAAAGATACAGCTTTAAGACCGATATAACCTAAAATGGTTTAGCTATTATGACGTTAAATCTTTCCTTTCAGATTTGTGCCACGCTCGATGATGACGCCCACATTAGCGGCACGCGCCACCGCGCCTGGCTTGCTCAGTTTAATGCGCACCCACGGCGAGTTGAATTTGGTCAGCAGCAGTTCGGCCACCTCCTCCGCCACCCGTTCTACCAGCGCAAAACGCTGCCCTTCAACGTGGGCAATGACCGTTTCGCTGATGTCGGCATAGCTCAGACAATCATTTACGTCATCACTCTTCGCTGACTTGCGGTTATCCCAGCCCATTTCGATATCGAACACCAGCTTCTGCTCGATAGTCTGTTCCCAGTCGTAAACACCAATAGTGGTGATTACCGAAAGTTGCTCTATAAATACAATATCCATCACGACCTGCCTGCTTTTTGGCTAAACCGGATACCACTTCCGGTGAATTATGCGTATTATCCACAGATGCTGAGAATACAGATACATTTTCTAAACGGAACAGCGTTATGAGTGCAATCGCGCCTGGAATGATTCTCCTCGCCTACCTTTGCGGCTCAATCTCCAGCGCCATTCTGGTCTGCCGTATTGCCGGGTTACCTGACCCGCGCGAAAGTGGTTCCGGGAATCCGGGAGCGACCAATGTACTACGAATTGGCGGCAAGGGAGCAGCCGTAGCGGTTTTGATTTTTGACGTTCTGAAAGGGATGTTACCCGTCTGGGGCGCGTATGCGCTGGGCGTCACTCCGTTCTGGCTGGGGCTTATTGCCATCGCCGCCTGTGTCGGCCACATCTGGCCCGTATTCTTCGGTTTTAAAGGCGGCAAAGGCGTCGCGACAGCCTTTGGTGCCATCGCGCCCATCGGCTGGGATCTCACCGGCGTGATGGCGGGCACCTGGCTGCTGACCATCCTTCTGAGCGGCTATTCGTCGCTGGGCGCCATCGTCAGCGCGCTGATTGCCCCCTTCTACGTCTGGTGGTTCAAACCCCAGTTCACCTTCCCGGTGTCGATGCTCTCCTGCCTTATCCTGCTGCGTCATCACGATAATATTCAGCGTCTGTGGCGTCGTCAGGAGACCAAAATCTGGACGAAGCTCAAGCGAAAGAAAAAAGATCCCGAGTAGCGGAGAGTTATGCCTTATAACCAAATGTGATTTTGGTCATCTTCTGCCTGTGGTAACTGTTAGAGACACAACACAACCACACAAAAAGAAAATGGCAGAAATCACAGACACCACTCCCCTTGCAACGGCAGGAAACACCCCGGATGGCGACATCAAGTGGGTACGTAACGCATCGGACGTTTCACGTCTGGTTAACGACGGTTCTCAGGGCCGCACTAACGCCCGTATTGTGGTCGGTATCGCGCTGGGAGGGATTTTCCTCGATGCCTACGATCTCGGCGCACTGGCGTTTGGCATCAAAGACATTACCCGCGAATTCAATTTAACCCCTGCAGGCACCGGCATGGTGGCCTCGGCCATTACCTTTGGTGCTATCGTCGGGGCGCTGCTTGGCGGCTATCTTACGGATAAAATCGGGCGTTACCGCGTCTTTATGGCCGACATGGTGTTCTTTGTCGTCGCCGCTATCGCCTGCGCACTGGCACCAAACGAATATGTGCTGGCGGGTGCGCGCTTTGTGATGGGGCTCGGCGTGGGGATCGACCTCCCCGTGGCGATGGCCTTTCTGAGCGAGTTTGCCAAACTCAAAGGCCCGGGTAATAAGGCCTCCAGCGTCGCAATGTGGTGCCCTACCTGGTATGCCGCCATCAGCATCTCTTACCTGCTGGTGCTTTTCTTCTACGCCGTGCTGCCGGCAAGCCACAGCGACTGGCTCTGGCGCTTAATCCTCGGTTTTGGTGCGGTGCCTGCGCTGGTGATTATCGCCATTCGCAGTCGCTATATGAGCGAATCGCCGGTCTGGGCGGCAAATCAGGGCAACCTGAAAGAGGCGGCGTCTATTTTACGTCAGTCTTATAACATCAATGCCCACGTGCCGCAGGACGCGCTCAGCCAGCCCGCGCCGGTGGTCAATAAGGCAAAATGGTCGAACTACCTGAACCTGTTCCGGGGCATCTATTTACGCCGCACCATGCTCGCCACGCTGCTGTCGGTGGTCTCTTCCTTCGCCTATAACGCCGTGGCGTTTGGTCTTCCGGTGATCATCTCCAGCTTCTTTGTCCAGTCGATGCTGACCACCATTCTGATTTCGCTCGCGCTTAACCTGCTGTTTGCCTTCGTTGGCGGACTGCTGGCGGTCCGCTACGTGCCGCGCTTCGGCGCCTGGCGAATGTCACTTGCGGGCTACGCCTGTCAGCTGGTAGCACTGCTTGGGCTGGCGCTGATAGGGCGGCCTGAGGGCGCGGCAGAGGGTGTGATTGCCGTCGGCATGCTGGCGCTGTTCCTGTTTGGTCAGGGTTTTGGGCCAGGCGCGCACACCATGACGTTCGCTTCCCTCAGCTACCCGACCTCGCTGCGCGGCGTGGGCGTAGGCCTTAACCAGACGCTGATGCGCAGCAGTTCAACGCTGTCACTGTTCCTTTTCCCGCTGCTGGTAGCCTCACTGGATACCGCCGTCTTCTGGGTGATCGCCCTGGCGCCGTTTATCGGGCTGGCCTCACTGCTGGCGATCCGCTGGGAGCCGTCCGGGTATGATGTGGATGCGGAGGATTATCGGTAATTACGCATCACTTCGGTGGGGTCAGCCCACCGAAGGATTTTTATAAATCTTCCAGCAGCGTTCTGGAGAGTTTTTTTAGCGTCTCAAGCTCATCATCATTCATCCGCATGCTGCAGCGAATCCGGTCTGGCAGCGCCATCACCTGCTTTTTAAGTTCATTCGCCTTATCGGTCAGAACGACGTGTTTCATCCGTTCATCATTAGCCACGGCAACACGGTTCAAAAATCCTTTTGCCTCAAGCTTTTGTACGAGCGGAGTCAATGTACCCGAATCAAAAAACGTCTTATCGCTCAGATCGCGAAGCGGGATGTTGTCTTTCTCATAAAGGGCCATCAAAACAACAAATTGCGGATAAGTGAGGTCCAGCTCCTGCAGCAAGGGGCGATATTGTCGAACGAACGCATTGGTAACCGAGTACAGGGAGAAGCAAAGTAAATCATCTAATGTTTTGTTTTCTTTCATTTTTGTATCCACCCTGAAGCTGTTATCTAAAAAAAATTATAAATAAAGTTTGACTAAAAGTATCTTGCGCGCAAGTATTATACCAACAACTAAGTAGCGCACTACTTAATGCGGTAACTGTTCAATACTCGCTTAAAGAGGTACAACCATGAAAACAATGACCGCCATCCTGGTTTCTTCCGTCTTCGCGTCAGCCGCGGCATCCGCTCAAACCAGCAATACCCCAACCCCGACCGCGGGCGTGCAGGCATTTCTTAATGTTCTGAATGCCGGGAAAGGGAAACCGATGGAACAGATGACCCCGCAGGAAGCACGTCAGGTATTGATTGGCGCGCAGCAGGGGGCAAAACTTCCCGCCGCTGACGTTTCAGAAAAAACGATCCAGGTAAATGGTCAGGCGATCAAACTGAAAATAGTGAAACCTGAAAACGCGAGCGGCACGCTCCCGGCATTTATGTTCTTTCACGGCGGCGGTTGGGTGCTGGGTGATTTCCCAACCCACGAACGTTTAATCCGCGACCTCGTTCGCGCTTCCGGCGCCGCTGCGGTTTATGTCGATTACACACCGTCACCTGAAGCCCACTTCCCGGTGGCAATCAATCAGGCCTATGAAGCGACAAAATGGGTAGCCGCGCACGGTCAGGAAATTGGCGTGGATGGTAGCCGTCTGGGTCTGGTCGGTAACAGCGTGGGCGGCAATATGGTGGCTTCCGTGGCGCTGCAGGCAAAACAATTTAATGGGCCAAAAATTCGCTACAACGTCATGCTCTGGCCTGTGACCGATGCGAATTTTGATACTGCCTCGTATAACCAGTTCGAGAACGGCTATTTCCTGTCGAAAAACATGATGAAATGGTTCTGGGATAACTACACCACCCGCGCTGACGATCGCAACAATATCCTGGCCTCTCCGCTTCGCGCCAGCACCGCGCAGTTGAAAGGTTTCCCGGAGACCTTGATTCAGACAGCAGAGCTGGACGTTCTGCGTGATGAAGGTGAAGCCTTCGGGCGTAAACTGGATGCAGCTGGCGTCCCGGTGACCGTCACACGCTATAACGGCATGATCCACGATTACGGCCTGCTCAATCCACTGAGCGAAGAGCCGACGGTCAAGGTTGCCCTTGAGCAGGCCGGCGCAGCGCTGCATGAGCACCTGAAATAACGGCATCGCGATCTTTGTCAGACAGCACGCCTCCCGGGCGTGCTGTTTTGTTTCGTCTTAACCGCCATCCATAAGCGACTCATATGACAGCCTTCATTTCCGCCAGGGCATACTGAAACGACCCCGATGATGAGCAGATGGATGCAGCATGTTAGCAGCTCAGGTCACTGATAATTCATACAAAGGCTGGCAGGCATCGCTTGCCCTGCAGTTTTGTCACACCCCTGAGAAAACCCTCCTGTACTCCGCTCATCACGTCGGGCCGCTTACCGTTCAGCGTCCGTTTTACCCCGAAGGGGAAACCTGCCACCTTTATCTGCTTCATCCGCCCGGCGGGATTGTGGGCGGCGATACGCTGGACATTTCCGTTCGGCTGAACGCCAAAAGCCATACGCTTATCACCATGCCCGGCGCCAGCAAGTTCTATCGCAGCAGCGGCCCGCAGGCCCGTCTGAGCCAGCACTTTTATCTCGATGAAGACGCCACTCTGGAATGGCTGCCGCAGGACACCATTATTTTTCCCGGTGCGAATGCCGCACTGCGCTCCGTCTTCCACCTGAAGGCCTCCAGCACGCTGCTGGCGTGGGAGCTGTACTGCCTGGGCCGCCCGGTGATAAACGAAACCTTCAGCCACGGCACGCTGGAGAGCCGTCTTGAGGTGTGGGTAGATGACGAGCCGCGTCTGATCGAGCGTCAGCATCTCCGCGACGGCGATCTTACCCCTGTTGCCGGGCATCCGTGGCTCGGCACGCTGCTGTTCTATCCGGCCGGGGAAGTGCACCTCGACACGGTGCGCGAGCTGCTCGCACCACTGAATACGTTTGCCGGGGCAACGCTCACTGACGATCTGCTGTCGGTGCGTTTTCTCTCCCACGACAACCTGATTTGCCAGCGGGTGATGCGCGACATCTGGCAGTCGCTTCGCCCGCAGTTAACCTCAAAAACCGCCTGTTCGCCGCGTATCTGGCAGACATAAGAGAAACATTATGGAACTGACCCCCAGAGAAAAAGACAAGCTGTTGCTGTTCACCGCCGCGCTGGTTGCCGAACGCCGCCTTGCGCGCGGGGTAAAGCTCAATTACCCGGAATCGGTCGCGCTGATCAGCGCCTTCATTATGGAAGGCGCGCGCGATGGCGAAACCGTCGCCTCACTGATGGAAGCGGGCCGTCACGTCCTGACGCGCGACCAGGTGATGGAGGGCGTACCGGAGATGATCCCGGATATTCAGGTGGAAGCCACCTTCCCGGACGGGTCAAAGCTCGTCACCGTGCATAACCCGATCGTGTAAGGAGCGCGTGATGATCCCAGGCGAGTATCAGATCCAACCCGGCACTATTGCCCTTAACGTCGGGCGCGAAACCCGGCGTGTCATCGTCGAAAATCACGGTGACCGACCGATCCAGGTGGGATCGCACTACCACTTTTACGAGGTGAATCCGGCGCTGAAGTTTGACCGGGAAGCCACCAAAGGCTACCGGCTGAATATTCCGGCAGGCACCGCCGTGCGTTTCGAACCTGGCCAGAAGCGCGAAGTGACGCTGGTTAAGGTCACCGGAGCGCAGCGCATTTTCGGTTTCCGTGGTGACGTGATGGGAGAAGTGAAAAATGGCTGAAATTTCGCGCCAGGCTTATGCCGATATGTTCGGCCCCACCACCGGCGATAAAGTACGATTAGCCGACAGTGAGCTGTGGATCGAAGTGGAAGACGATCTCACCGTCTACGGCGAAGAGGTTAAATTTGGCGGCGGGAAAGTGATCCGTGACGGCATGGGCCAGGGGCAGATGACCGCGCAAGACTGCGTGGATCTGGTGCTGACTAACGCGTTGATTGTCGATCACTGGGGGATCGTGAAAGCGGATATCGGCGTGAAGAACGGGCGGATCTTCGCCGTCGGCAAAGCCGGTAACCCTGACATTCAGCCTGGCGTAACGATCCCGATCGGTGCCGCCACAGAAGTGATCGCCGCTGAAGGGAAGATCGTCACCGCTGGCGGGATCGACACCCACATCCACTGGATCTGCCCGCAACAGGCCGAAGAGGCGCTGGTTTCCGGCGTCACAACGATGATCGGCGGCGGTACGGGACCTGCGGCAGGGACCAACGCCACCACCTGCACGCCGGGACCGTGGTATATCGCCCGTATGCTGCAGGCTGCCGATACCCTGCCGGTGAATATCGGCCTGCTCGGCAAAGGTAACGGTTCAAACCCGGATGCCCTGCGCGAGCAGATAGTCGCCGGTGCCATCGGACTTAAGATCCACGAAGACTGGGGCGCGACGCCCGCGGCCATCAACTGCTCGCTGGAGGTGGCGGAAGAGATGGACATTCAGGTGGCGCTGCACAGCGACACGCTGAACGAATCCGGTTTCGTCGAAGACACGCTGGCCGCCATTGGCGGGCGCACCATCCATACTTTCCACACTGAAGGAGCAGGCGGTGGCCACGCGCCGGATATTATTACCGCCTGCGCACACCCCAATATTCTGCCCTCCTCCACCAACCCGACGCTGCCCTATACGGTCAATACCATCGATGAACATCTCGACATGCTGATGGTCTGCCACCACCTCGACCCGGATATCGCCGAGGACGTAGCCTTTGCCGAATCGCGTATTCGCCGGGAAACCATCGCCGCGGAGGATGTGCTGCACGATATCGGCGCATTCTCGCTGACCTCTTCTGATTCCCAGGCGATGGGCCGCGTGGGCGAAGTGATTATCCGCACCTGGCAGGTGGCGCACCGCATGAAGGTGCAGCGCGGCGCACTGCCGGAAGAGACCGGCGATAACGACAACTTTCGCGTGAAGCGCTACGTCGCCAAATACACCATTAACCCGGCACTTACCCACGGTATCGCCCACGAAGTGGGCTCCATCGAGGCGGGCAAGCTGGCGGATTTAGTGGTCTGGTCCCCGGCGTTCTTTGGCGTGAAACCCGCCACCATCGTCAAGGGCGGGATGATCGCCTGCGCGCCGATGGGCGATATCAACGCCTCGATTCCCACGCCGCAACCGGTCCACTACCGCCCGATGTTTGGTGCGCTGGGTGCCGCACGCCACGCCACCCGGCTGACGTTTGTCTCGCAGGCTGCTGACGCGCTGGGAATGGCACAACAGCTCAACCTGCAGAGCGCCACAGCGGTGGTCAAAGGCTGCCGGACGGTGAAAAAAGCCGACATGATCCACAACGGCCTGCAGCCAAATATCACCGTCGATTCGCAAACCTATGAAGTGCGCGTCGACGGCGAACTGATAACCAGCGAACCGGCTGACGTTCTGCCGATGGCGCAACGCTATTTCCTGTTTTGAGGAGTGATGATGATCTATTTAACCCAACGCCTGGACCATGCGCATCCGATCACCGCCAGCGTCACGCTGCCGATTGACGTGCGGGTGAAAAGCCGCGCCCGCGTGGCGCTGAACGACGGGCGCGAAGCCGGGCTGATGCTGCCGCGCGGTTTACTGTTGCGCGGCGGCGACCTGCTCTGTAACGAAGACGGCAGCGAGGTGATCGAAGTGATTGCCGCCCCGGAGTCCGTCTCCGTGGTGCGCTGCGACGATCCTTTCCTGCTCGCCCGCGCCTGCTACCACCTGGGTAACCGCCATGTGCCGCTGCAAATCATGCCCGGCGAGCTGCGCTATCACCACGATCATGTCCTCGACGACATGCTGCGCCAGTTTGGGCTGGAAGTGACCTTTGCCAGCCTGCCGTTTGAACCCGAAGCGGGGGCCTACACCAGCGAGGCCCACAGTCATAGCCACGCTCACGCTCATTCACATTAAGGATTCATCATGCGCAAGTACTTACCCCTGTTACTGCTGGCTTTTTCCCTGCCTGCGCTGGCACATCCAGGACACGGTGCCGACAGCTTCCATGCTGGTTTTTTCCACCCACTGACCGGACTTGATCACCTGCTGATGCTTGCCGGCGCGGGCGTGCTCTCCGCGCTGAGCGGCCGCAAGCTGCTGCTGCCTTTTGCCACCCTCGGGATGATGCTCGTCGGTGCCATTGCAGGCAGCCTGCTCGGCGGCTTTAGCGGCATGGAGATGCTGATTATCGCCTCGCTGGGCATCTGCGGCGTGATGATGTTTAAAACCGAAAATCGTCTGCTGCTGGCGGTGCCTGCCCTGGCGATGTTCCACGGCTGGGCGCACGGGGTGGAGATGTCCGGCCACAGCTTCTGGCTCTTCACCAGCGGCTTTATGCTGGCCAGCGCCACGGTGCTGTGCGCCAGCTTCGCCGCGGGGTTACTGCTGCGCCGCCACGACGGACTGCGTAAAACTTTTGGCGGCGGGCTTATCGTCTCTGCCCTGCTGGCGCTGATGAGCTGATGGAGCTCGCCCGCCAGCGTCTGCGCCTGATGCAGCTCTCCAGCAGCAGCCTGCCGGTCGGGTCGTTTACCTGGTCACAGGGGCTGGAGTGGGCCGTCGAGACAGGCTGGGTTACCGATGCAGAGGCGTTCAAAAACTGGCAAACCCTGCAGATGGAGCAGAGCTTTTTCTGCGTCGACCTGCCGCTATTTGCCCGGCTCTACCGGGCCTGTGAAGAGGGCGATCTGGCGGCAGCAAAACGCTGGACGTCATATCTGCTCGCCTGTCGGGAAACCCGTGAACTGCGGGAAGAAGAACGCAATCGCGGCGCCGCCTTTACGCGGCTCATCAAAAGCTGGGAGCCGGACTGTCCGGCCCCGTGGCAGCCGCTGTTTATGCAGAGCCAGCTCAGCGGCATGGCGTGGCTCGGCGTGCGTTGGGGTATCAGCGCGCACGAGATGGCGCTGAGTCTGGGCTACAGCTGGATTGAGAGCGCGGTGATGGCCGGCGTCAAGCTGGTGCCGTTTGGGCAACAGGCCGCGCAGCAGCTGATTATCGAACTCAGCGATCATTTTGCCGTCGGGTTTGAACAGGCATTTTTACGTGACGATGAGGCACTGGGCGCGGCGACGCCGCTGTCCGCCATCGCCTCTGCGCGCCACGAAACACAATATTCACGACTATTTCGTTCCTGAGGAAGCAACATGGCTGATTACAAACATCCCCTGCGCGTGGGCGTGGGTGGCCCGGTGGGGTCGGGTAAAACCGCGCTGCTGGAAGCGCTTTGCAAGGCAATGCGCGACACGTATCACCTGGCGGTGGTGACGAATGATATCTACACCAAAGAGGATCAGCGCATCCTGACCGAAGCAGGCGCGCTTGAGCCGGAGCGCATCGTCGGGGTGGAGACCGGCGGCTGCCCGCACACCGCCATCCGCGAAGATGCGTCAATGAACCTGGCCGCAGTGGAAGCGCTCAGCGAGAAGTTCGGTAACCTGGATCTGATCTTCGTTGAAAGCGGCGGCGATAACCTGAGCGCCACCTTCAGCCCGGAGCTGGCGGATCTGACCATTTACGTGATCGACGTGGCCGAAGGGGAGAAGATCCCGCGCAAGGGCGGGCCGGGGATCACCAAATCCGATTTTCTGGTGATCAACAAAACCGACCTGGCCCCCTACGTTGGCGCCTCACTGGAGGTGATGGAGCGCGACACAAACCGCATGCGCGGCGAGCGTCCGTGGACCTTTACCAACCTGAAAGCGGGGGATGGTCTGGCGACGATTATTGCGTTTCTGGAAGAAAAAGGCATGCTGCGGATCTGAATAAACCGGCCTGGTGCAATGCCAGGCCGTGTGGGTTATTTACAGCTGTTATTGGAAGCGCCCTGTTCACGCCATGCGCCCCACTGCCCGCCGGTTCCCGGGGTTTCCTGGCCCGGGTTGACATACCACTGGTTGAACCAAATTTTTCCGTTGTAAGAGACTTTGGTGCATTTGGTCGGGTAAGCAATTTTGGCGTTATAGGCCGGTGCAGCAGGTTTTACCGGCGTATCGTCTTTTGCCGGGGTGTCGTCTTTCGCGGGTACCGCAGGCTTAGTGACCTTAATGGTCATGCTGTCCGTCGCGGTACGGCCGTCTGCGCCGGTTGTGGTCAGCGTGAAGATCGCTTCTCCCTCGCTGTTGGCAGGAATGACGGCATAGGCATGCGCGCTATCCACGCTCTTCACCAGCGTGCCGTTCAGTTTCGCTTCCAGTGAGAAGGTTTCAGCCCCTTTCGTCACACTCCAGTTATACGATTTGGCATTCAGGCTCTTGCTGCCGTCCAGCGGGTAGGTGCTCACGCCAGTAGCCGGAGACACCATGGTGTAATCTGCCCCTGCCGCAGCCGTTGGGGCCGGCGCGACAGGCGTGTTACCGTCTTTCAGCGCCATAATGCGGGCTACCGCGCGCTCCATGTCAGGCTGTGTACCCACTTTCGCCGACTCCCCGTTCGCCAGCGGCGTACCGGTCTCCGCCAGAATCTGACGCATCTGACGCGGCGTCACGGTGATACCGTTGGCTTTCGCAATGCCCGACAGGCTCGCGACCACGCCGGCAATAATCGGGTTCGCGGACGACGTGCCGGCGAACGTCGACGTATACTGTGCGTTTGGCGCATTATAAAGGTTGCCAAAGCCCGCGCTGACTACATCCCAGCATCCCCATGACGAACTGGTGACGCGCGATCCGTAGGTACTAAAGTAGGCTCTCTTACCCTCCTTCGCACAAAACGCACCGGCAATGATGGCCCCGGAATCGCGGACATTAACGTCAAATTTACCGTTAAACGCACTATGATCGAGGTTAACGTTGCCGTTCCCTGCCGCTTCAATGACATAGACGCCTTTATCGGTGAGAGCCTTGATGATGTCGTAGTAGCTCTGCACATTCTCCTGCGGCACGTAGCAGGTTGTGGTGCACCCTGTGATCTCACCGCCGCCGGTCTGCATGCCAATCTGTACGACATCGCCTGCTTTGAGCAACGGGATCATGTTATAGAGGTTGTTATAGTGCCAGTCGCTGAAGCCCACGCGGCTTTTCCAGCTAAGCCCACGGACGCCTGCGCCAATGTCTCTTGCCGCCATAATCCCCACTGAAGCCGTATCATGATCGTCAACATATTTATTGCTGCCCTGAATCAGAGCTGGCTTCGGCAGGTTGATATGGTTGACGTTCCAGATATCGTTCTCCATGGAGATAATCGTGACACCCTCCCCCTCGTTGCCAGGATATTTATTAACACTGTCCCGATTGACGCCGCCCATATAATAGCCCTGACGTTTGTCAGTGGGCGATTTAGTGTAATATTGCTGGCTACGAAAGTCTGGTACTGACGATGCCCCCACCGAGCTTTGCACCGTTGATTTTAATGGTGGCTTATTTTGATGTTCTTCACCACTGTATTTATCTAATGATACCGGGACGCTTTCCGGGTAGACCATTTCCACATTCTGGTTTTGTTCCAGTTCCGTAATGACGCGATTGATATAATTTTTATCGGTGCTTTTATTTTCCGGCAAATCAATCCGCACATAACGATCAAAACCGTAGCGTGCATTCAGCTGTGCAAACTCATCAGATTGGGTACTGCGCAGTTTATTTGGACGGAACATACTGGTCGGCACCAGAGCGGGGTCGCTCAGCGTCAGCGTATTTGCCGTGGTTGTGGTTGTACTGGTGGATTTGAGCAACGGTTTGCCCGGCTTCAGCTTCACCACAATCGCAATATAGGATTCGCCGTCCTGGGCAAACTCTGCCTGTGGCGTGGTTTCAGCAAAGGCAGAACATGTCACTGCCGCACATATTAAGAGTGAGAGAAGACTTTTTTTCATTTCGCCAACGTTCCTTTATGACATTTTGATGAGGGAGTTCCTTTTTACAGGATGAATTAACTCCCCATCACAGCCAATAAAAACGCAGGGTAAAAATAGTCAAAATAGATTGGGAAATATGTCAACCATGATAAGGCAATAATAAGCAAGGAACGAATAAAATAAAAATATCCGTTGAATTATTGAGTCGGTGAAAATGCGGGGGTTATAAAATAATTTGCTCTAATAGAGTAATGAATCTTCACTGCCTGCTTATCACCGCCCGAATGTCTGACATTCGGGCGGTGAATTGTCACGCCTCTGGCAACTCCGCCAGCGGCCAGCGAGGACGCACGGAGACGCTCAGATCGGACGTTGCGCCAGCGTTCAGGCGTACCATTCCGGCGTAGGCGATCATCGCCCCGTTATCGGTACAGAATTCCGGACGCGCATAGAACACTTCCCCGCGACGTTTTTGCATCATCTCCGCCAGCTTCGTGCGCAGCGTGCGGTTAGCGCTAACGCCACCCGCCATGACCAGGCGCTTAAAACCGGTCTGATCCAGCGCGCGTTTGCACTTGATCATCAGCGTATCGACCACCGCATCTTCGAACGCACGGGCGATATCCGCACGGGTCTGCTCGCTGTCGTCATTATTGCGGATGGTATTGGCGGCAAAGGTTTTCAGGCCAGAGAAGCTGAAATCCAGCCCCGGACGGTCGGTCATCGGACGCGGGAAGACAAAACGCCCTTCCGTACCCTGCGACGCCATTTTCGAGAGCATCGGGCCACCCGGGTAATCCAGACCGAGCAATTTGGCGGTTTTGTCGAAGGCTTCTCCGGCGGCGTCATCAATCGACTCGCCCAACAGCTCATACTTGCCGATGCCGGTCACGCTAATCAGCTGGGTATGGCCGCCTGAGACCAGCAGCGCCACAAACGGGAATTCGGGTGGATTCTCTTCCAGCATCGGCGCCAGAAGATGCCCTTCCATATGGTGAACCGGAATGGCCGGAACATCCCACGCGAAGGCCAGGGAACGGCCCACCGTGGCACCGACCAGCAGCGCGCCGACCAGACCCGGGCCTGCCGTGTAGGCGACGGCATCAATATCAGTTGAGTTCAATCCGGCCTCTTTCAGCGCCGCCTGAATCAGGGGAACCGTTTTACGCACGTGGTCACGAGAGGCCAGTTCAGGCACGACGCCGCCGTAGTCAGCATGCAATTTCACCTGACTATACAGTTGGTTGGCAAGAAGCCCTTTTTCGTCGTCGTAAATGGCGATGCCGGTTTCATCGCAGGATGTTTCAATACCCAGTACACGCATGACTTGTTTTACCTCGTTTCAGTACCGCGCAGTGTAGAGCCTGGGCGGGTTGATGTAAAACTTTGTTCGCCCCAGGACATCCGCTCGTGTATACTCTTCCCCCTTATAAAAGTCCCTTTCAAAAACGCGTCGGTGCTTTACAAAGCAGCAGCATTTGCAGTAAAATTCCGCACCATTTTGAAATAAGCTGGCGTTGATGCCAGCGGCAAACCGAATTTATCAAAGGTGAGAGTTACATGCCGGTAATTAAAGTACGTGAAAACGAGCCGTTCGACGTAGCACTGCGTCGCTTCAAACGTTCATGCGAGAAAGCAGGTGTTCTGGCTGAAGTTCGTCGTCGTGAGTTCTATGAAAAACCAACGACTGAACGTAAGCGCGCTAAAGCTTCTGCAGTGAAACGTCACGCGAAGAAACTGGCTCGCGAAAACGCACGCCGTACTCGTCTGTACTAATCCGTTGAGGGCGATAGTCCTCAATTGACAGACAGAGTAATAGTCGTAAGGCCGTGCTTCCGGAAGGAATGCGCGGCTTGTTTTCGTTTATGAGTTGCTAAAAACTTTTGGGGCATATGGCCGGACGAATCCCACGCGTTTTCATCAATGACCTGCTGGCAAGAACCGACATCGTCGATCTCATCGACGCGCGGGTAAAGCTGAAAAAGCAGGGCAAGAACTACCATGCGTGCTGTCCTTTCCATAACGAAAAAACCCCCTCCTTCACCGTCAACGGTGAAAAGCAGTTTTACCATTGCTTCGGCTGTGGCGCACACGGTAATGCCGTCGATTTTTTAATGAACTATGACAAGCTCGAGTTCGTTGAAACTGTCGAAGAGCTGGCCGCGATGCACAACCTTGAAGTGCCGTATGAAGCGGGCAGTGGACCAAGCCAGATAGAGCGCCATCAGCGTCAAACGCTGTATCAACTGATGGATGGCCTGAATTCGTTTTACCAACAGTCTCTTAAGCACTCTGCGGCTGAGCCTGCGCGTCAATATCTGAACAAGCGCGGACTGAGCGACGATGTTATTGCGCGTTTCGCTATTGGTTACGCCCCGCCCGGCTGGGACAACGTGTTAAAGCGTTTTGGCGGCAATAGCGAAGATCGTAAATCGCTGATCGACGCAGGCATGCTGGTCACCAACGACCAGGGACGAAGCTACGACCGCTTCCGCGAACGGGTGATGTTCCCGATCCGCGACAAGCGTGGCCGGGTGATTGGTTTTGGGGGACGCGTGCTGGGTGATGCCCTGCCCAAGTACCTCAACTCCCCGGAAACCGACATTTTCCATAAGGGCCGCCAGCTTTACGGCCTTTATGAAGCGCAGCAGGCGAATGCGGAACCTCCGCGCCTTCTGGTCGTCGAAGGGTATATGGATGTCGTTGCGCTGGCGCAGTACGACATCAATTACGCGGTGGCCTCGTTGGGTACCTCCACCACGGCCGATCATATTCAGCTGCTGTTTCGGGTGACCAACAACGTCATCTGCTGTTACGACGGTGACCGTGCAGGGCGCGATGCCGCCTGGCGTGCGCTGGAAACTGCGCTACCTTATATGACCGACGGGCGGCAGTTACGCTTTATGTTCCTGCCCGACGGTGAAGACCCGGATACGCTGGTGCGTAAAGAGGGCAAAGCGGCGTTTGAAGCGCGGATGGAGCAGGCTCAGCCGCTCTCCACGTTCTTGTTTAACAGCCTGATGCCGCAGGTTGATTTGAGTACTCCTGACGGGCGCGCGCAGCTCAGTACGCTGGCGCTGCCATTAATTAGCCAGGTGCCCGGCGAAACGCTGCGCATCTATCTGCGTCAGGAGTTAGGCAACAAGCTCGGCATTCTGGATGACAGCCAGCTTGAACGTTTAATGCCAAAACAGGCTGAAAACGGCACGGTTCGCCCCGCGCCTCAGCTAAAACGCACAACCATGCGTATACTGATAGGGTTACTGGTCCAAAACCCCGAACTTGCGCCGCAAGTGCCATCGCTGGCGGGTTTGAACCACGAAAAATTGCCCGGACTGGGCTTATTTTCAGAACTGGTCAACACATGTTTGTCTCAGCCAGGTCTGACCACCGGACAACTTTTAGAACATTATCGCGGCACAAAAGAGGCCGCTACCCTTGAAAAATTGTCGATGTGGGACGATATAGCAGATAAGGACATTGCAGAAAAAACGTTCACCGACTCACTCAACCATATGTTTGATTCGATGCTTGAGTTGCGCCAGGAAGAGTTGATTGCTCGCGAGCGCACACACGGCTTAAGCAGCGAAGAACGCCGGGAACTGTGGATGATTAACCAGGAACTGGCGAAGAAATAAAAGAATTTAACGGCTTAAGTGCCGAATATCGATCGGGAAGCCCCCGGCAGCCGCACTGAGAGGCAGCGGCAAAAATATAAGTACGCCCTCGCTTTAAAGGTTGGCAAACCATCGCCGACACCAATCAAACGAATTAAGTGTGGATACCGTCTTATGGAGCAAAACCCGCAGTCACAGCTGAAACTTCTTGTCCAACGTGGTAAGGAGCAAGGCTATCTGACCTATGCCGAGGTCAATGACCATCTGCCGGAAGATATCGTCGATTCAGATCAAATCGAAGACATCATCCAAATGATCAATGACATGGGCATTCAGGTGATGGAAGAAGCACCGGATGCCGATGATCTGTTGCTGGCTGAAACCTCCAACAACACTGACGAAGATGCGGAAGAAGCTGCTGCACAGGTACTGTCCAGCGTGGAATCTGAAATCGGGCGTACCACTGACCCGGTCCGCATGTACATGCGCGAAATGGGTACCGTTGAACTGTTGACCCGCGAAGGCGAAATTGACATCGCAAAACGCATCGAAGACGGGATCAACCAGGTTCAGTGCTCTGTTGCTGAGTACCCGGAAGCGATCACCTATCTGCTGGAGCAGTACGATCGCGTTGAAGCGGAAGAAGCGCGCCTGTCCGATCTGATCACCGGTTTTGTCGACCCGAACGCTGAAGAAGATATGGCGCCAACCGCCACTCACGTCGGTTCTGAACTGTCTCAGGAAGAGATGGATGACGACGAAGACGAAGATGAAGAAGAGAGCGACGACGACAGCGCCGATGATGACAACAGCATCGACCCGGAACTGGCACGTGAGAAGTTCGCCGAACTGCGTACCCAGTACGAAGTGACGCGTGACACCATCAAAGCCAAAGGTCGCAGTCACGCTGCTGCTCAGGAAGAGATCCTGAAACTGTCTGAAGTCTTCAAACAGTTCCGCCTGGTGCCAAAACAGTTCGACTACCTGGTGAACAGCATGCGCGTGATGATGGATCGCGTACGTACCCAGGAACGCATCATCATGAAACTGTGCGTTGAGCAGTGCAAAATGCCGAAGAAGAACTTCATCACCCTCTTCACCGGCAACGAAACCAGCGAAACCTGGTTCAACGCGGCTATCGCGATGAACAAGCCGTGGTCTGAAAAACTGCACGACGTGAAAGAAGACGTGCATCGCGGTCTGCAGAAGCTGCAGCAGATTGAAGAAGAGACCGGCCTGACCATTGAGCAGGTTAAAGACATCAACCGTCGTATGTCCATCGGTGAAGCGAAAGCCCGCCGTGCGAAGAAAGAGATGGTTGAAGCAAACTTACGTCTGGTTATCTCTATCGCCAAGAAATACACCAACCGCGGTCTGCAGTTCCTGGATCTGATTCAGGAAGGCAACATCGGTCTGATGAAAGCGGTAGATAAGTTTGAATACCGTCGTGGTTACAAGTTCTCCACCTATGCGACCTGGTGGATCCGTCAGGCGATTACCCGCTCTATCGCGGATCAGGCGCGCACCATCCGTATTCCGGTGCATATGATTGAGACCATCAACAAGCTCAACCGTATTTCCCGCCAGATGCTGCAGGAGATGGGCCGCGAGCCGACGCCGGAAGAGCTGGCTGAACGCATGCTGATGCCAGAAGACAAAATCCGCAAAGTGCTGAAGATCGCCAAAGAGCCAATCTCCATGGAAACACCAATCGGTGATGATGAAGATTCGCATCTGGGTGATTTCATCGAGGATACTACCCTCGAGCTGCCGCTGGACTCTGCCACCACCGAGAGCCTGCGTGCTGCCACGCACGACGTGCTGGCTGGTCTGACCGCCCGAGAAGCGAAAGTACTGCGTATGCGTTTCGGTATTGATATGAATACCGACCACACGCTGGAAGAAGTGGGTAAACAGTTCGATGTTACCCGCGAACGTATCCGTCAGATCGAAGCGAAGGCGCTGCGTAAACTGCGCCATCCGAGCCGCTCTGAAGTGCTGCGTAGCTTCCTGGACGATTAATCCAGGTAAACAGCAAAAAGCTCCCAATCGGGAGCTTTTTTTTTGTTTATTCCCTCTCCCTGTGGGAGAGGGCCAGGGTGAGGGAATCAGGCCGCAGAGGCCCCTAGAGCCCCCGCACCACCAGCGCCTCGTCGAGCTCCCTGTAAGCTTCCACCAGTTTATCCAGCGTTGCCCTGTTAAGTCCGCTCGGGTTTGGCAGCACCCATACCTGCGTCACGCCGATAGTGATGGCCTGTTTCCCCCATTTCACCCCGCGCTGGCTGAACGCCTGCTCATAGGCCTGTTTGCCCAGAATCGCCAGCGCGGCAGGCTGGTAGTCTTCGATCTTCTTAATCAGTTCCCGCCCGCCAGTGCGCAGTTCATGCAGGTGGACTTCGCTCGCCTGCACGGTAGGTCGCTCCACCAGCATGGTGATCCCGCAGCGCGTATCCAGCAGATGCTGCTCCTCTTCAGGCTTGAGTAAGCGGTCGGTAAACCCGGCCTGGTAGATCACTTTCCAGAAGCGGTTCCCCGGATGAGCAAAGTGAAAACCGGTATGCGCCGAGGATTTACCGGGGTTGATCCCGCAGAAGACCACCCGTAGTCCCGGGGCCAGAATATCGTTGATCATGTTTACTCCCGATTGATACATCATCATGGAAGTATAAAGGATTGATTATGCGTTGTTTATAAAAACAGCAGGCGGGTGTGAATGGCTGGATTGCGGCGGGGAGTTACATTATAATCCACCGCCACGGCCCCTTAGCTCAGTGGTTAGAGCAGGCGACTCATAATCGCTTGGTCGCTGGTTCAAGTCCAGCAGGGGCCACCAAATTTTAGCTTTAGAATCATATAATTAAGCCACTCACATGAGTGGCTTTTTTGTTGGCTCAATTTGCAGTGGCGATGAAATGGCGGTATCGCTGAGTTGTTACAGGGATAAAAAAAAACCGCACGAGGCGGTTTTTTTGACTGATGCGGCTATCGCTAACTGCGGTTCACCGAGGGCGCCCGGGCACGCTCTGGCATGCCAGGGGCTGCAATCAGGCGCTCAACAGACTCCATGGTGACAAACGTACAGCTGCAATCAACGTTGGTACACTGGTGATAACGCTCTTTGGTATTTTCACTCAAATAGCGACTGGTTCGCGCATGTGCCGAGTGCTTACATTTAGGACAATGAAACATACCGCCTCCGTTTAATTCACTTTTTGTGAATTAATAATACCCCAAAGACGTAAAATTAAAAGCATACTACTCGCTTTCGATGGAAAATTTTTCGTCGGCAATGTCAGGTTCAAGATTCACCTCCGTCGTAAAGCCTCTTCCGTCAAGGGTGTGTACGACCCGGCTGACGATCCACGCTTGCTCGTCAATCGCCCGCTTAAAGCCTTTTACCTGAAGGGGGGTTTCGGGAAAAAGGTCAGCTTTCCCCAGCGCCAGCTGGATTGAAAATTTCACCACCCCGCGCTGTAAAGCGCGCCATTTGGCTTCAGCCGCTCTGAGTGCCTGCGCTTCGGAGGCAAAAATAGTGGTCAACTCAAAGACGTTATCGGCGGCACCAACCAATGTCTCCTGCGGCGTTTGCTCCGTGCTGCCGGATACGGCTGCGGCATCCGGATGAGGTAACGCACCTGTCGCTGCCGCCTGAGGCAGACGATTGATGCTGACCTTGGGGTGTTGTTGTTTAGGATCGCTCGTTTGCAGCCATTTGGCCGTCACGCCGGAATACGCTTCGCGATCGGCGATGGAAAAGCTGTGTTTATCGCCATCGGCGCGTTCAATCACCTTCAACGGAACCGGTTTGCCGCTGGCCGTCACGGCGCCGCCCGCTTTCATGAAAAGCACCTTCCCTTCCTTAACGGCGACAAACGCGCCATTGCGTTCAGCCAGGCGGGAGAGAAACGCGGCATCGGACTCCTGAGTCTGGTCGATATGCGCAATGGCTATGGATGAAAATTCCGCCGCCACGCTGGCGCTAAGCTGGTTGCGCTGCGCGATGGTATCAACAATTGCGCCGAGGGTGGTGTCATGCCATGACTGCTCGCGACGAACGTTGAGCTTGCCACGAAAATCGGCGCTGCGCCCACGAATGGTTAACCGGTCCGGCGCCCCCCGAAATTCAATATCATCGACCGTGAAATTCCCCTTCGGCTCCAGAGGGGTACCCTGCCAGCCCAGCCATAGAGTAATAAACGCGCCGCGAGCCGGCAGGTCTAACAGACCGTCGGAATCATCCAGCTCAATGTCCACCTGATCGGCTTCCAGGCCTCGGTTGTCAGTCATGGTCAAGCGGATAAGGCGATGGCTAAAATTTTGCGTAATATCACGGCCATTAAGCTTGAGCATAAAATCGGGGGCGATTTTCCCCCCCGCCCGGATATTCATTTCCGTGATCATCCCAGCAGCCCTCCGATTTCGGTACGCGCGCTGGTCACCAGCTCTTCAGCCTGTGTTCTCAGGTCGCCAAACATCGCCATCAGCGATTCATCAACCCGCTTCAGAGAAAGCGTAAAATCAATTTTACGCGCCGTACCATCGCTGTAAAAATCCGTATGGGTGTGCGTGACCTTATCAATCACAAACATGCCATGGATAATGCCCGTCCCGTCAATCAGCGGCCAGGCCCGCCCCTCATTCGCCATCAGTTCGATGGCTTTGAGGGACAATCGCCCTCCGGTAATTTCAGGATAAAGCGTTCCGGAGAGCGTATGGGATGTATCGCCCTCACCCAGATACTGCCAGGCTTTGGGCTTCCCGATGCGATCGTTAGAGGCCCAGCGGTAATCCTTTGAAAACTGCATTGACTGATACGGCAAGGTTCGTCGCTCAAAGACAAACAGCCCCAGCACCATTAACATTTTCTCTCTCCTTACTCATACATAAAGCGCGATCGCTGGTTCGCCGCTCTCTGATTCTCTCTGCTGTCCAGGGCATCCTGAATTTGCCGGCTGAGGTCCGCGCCGGATGTCATGTCACCCTGCAGCGTGAAGTGATATTCGCTCCTGCTCTGATCGACATAAGAGCGTCCGCCAGTGGCCAGCGCTGGCTGATACTTCAGATAGCCACCATAGGTCGATGTCGGCGGAATATACGCACTGCCCGGCGCAGAGGAAGCCGCCCCTGCGTTAGCCGCAGCGGGCTCGATGTTGTCCGACTCTGTTTTGATAAGACCGAGTTTATCCAGCAGCCAGGTCGCTTTGCTGCTCAGACTGTTGAACAGATCAAGCGGTGCCATCAACGCCTCCCCGAGCATCTGACCGAACATCACCCCCGCGTTTTTGCAACTGTCGAGCGTTTCCTGAGTCGCTTTGATTGGCGTAATCAGGTCAGTAAACCACTGCCAGATCCCGCCCAGCTTCTCTGAGATGAAACCAAACGCCTGCAGAAGGGGAGAAAACAGCTCGCCCAGTGGAGCAAAGGCCACAGAAAGCCCTTCCATCACCCCGGTAAAGAAGGCGCTGACAGGTTCCCAGTATTTAAAAATCAGTAATGCACCCGCCGCAATCGCCGCACCAATGGCAATGATGGGCCAGCTGAGTGCACCCAGGATCGCCATGATGCTACCGCCGACCACGCTGAAGGCGGTGCCTAACATCCCGGCGGCGGTAATGACCAGGTTCAGGCCGGTCACCATCGGCGCAACGACCGTGCCCAGCCCGCCCACTATGCCGGCAAACGCCTGCGCGCCGACGATAACCCCGACCAGGCCTTGCGTCAGTGCGGGGTTGGCATTCACCCACAGAGAGAGCGTACTGATCCACCCGGTCGCGGTGGTGGTCAGGGTACGCAGGGCGCCATCCGCCTTATCAAATACATCCATCTTCAGGCCGTTCCACACCGCCTGAAGCTTGCCTATATCACCGGCAAGGTTATCGGACTGAACGGCAGCTACCCGCGCGGTACTGCCCTTTGCCCCCTGGAGCTGCTGACGTTTCTCAGACAGCGTTCCATTACCCGCGGCGGAGACCAGTACCGCAGCGCCTTGCGCGTTTTCCTGACCGAAAATGGTCTTCAGGTACGCCATCTGCTGCGCGGTACCGAGTTGGCTCTTTTCAAAGGATGCGGAGAGGGCTGTGAGGATTTGCTCCGCAGGCAGCAGATTACCTTGTCCATCATGGGTCTGTACGTTCAGTTCACCCAGCGCGGCAGAACCCTGACCGTTCTGCATCTGCAGATGGCTCAGCACAGCGCCGACCCCGGCGCCAGCCGTGCTCCCTTTCATCCCCTTTTCCATCAGAATGCCAAGCAGCGCGGTCGTCTCTTCAAGGCTCACGCCAGCGCCGCTGGCAATTGGCGCGACAGAGGCCACGGCAGCACCCAGCTCGGTAAGGCTGGTGTGAGAGGAGGTAAATCCGCGGGTCAGCACGTCTGCGACACGCCCAGCATCGGTATTGGCCAGGTTGAACGCGGTCTGTGCATTGCTGATGATGTCGGCGGCGTTTGCGGCATCGACATTTCCCGCAAGGCTGAGATTGACCGCAGGAAGCGTGGCTGCAAGCACACCCTCGGCGTCATATCCTGAACGAACCAGCTCGGTCTGCGCCCGGGTGACCGCCTCCGTTGAGGTTCCCGTACCGGCACTGACGTCCCGCGCCTGCTGGCGAATAGCCTCAAGCCTGGCATCTCCCTTCTCCAGACCAAGACTGGCCTGAATAGCAGACATCTGCTTTTCAGCACTGATACCCGGCGCCATAAACCGGGACATCTGATCAACGCCCGTCTTTGCCATGCTCACGCCTGCGCCAGCGATCTGATGCACGCGCGTGGCAACACGTTTGCCGGATTCGTAGCGACGCTGAACGGCATTGAGCCGCTCCTGCTGCTGATTAACCCGGGCGAGTGCCTCTCGTTGTCCGTTGAGCTGCTGCGTTTTTTCGCCGATGCTCTTTCTTAAACGACGTTCATCTGCTGCCAGGGTACGGGTGTTAATCCCCGCCTGCGCCAGTTCGCCGCGCTGGCGCTGGACGGACTGGCGCAGAGTGTTGTACTCAAGCTTCAGGGCGGCGGCAGACTGGCGGGCTGCCGTCAGCGCATCGTTCTGCTCCCGGGTGGGGTTTTGCGTGTTTTTCAGTTCGCGCGCCAGCGCCGCCGTCTGTTGTCTCGCCAGGGCAAGCGCCTGCCCCGTCATGGTGAGCTGACTGCTTGTTTTTCTGAATCCATCGACGCGGGCCGCCTGTTCATCGAGCGCGCGCAGCGCCGCCTGCGATTCACCGATCTCTCCCTCAAGAGAGAGACTGGCATTCTGAATAGCTTTAAGCGGTCGGCTTGCCCTGGCGACTGCATCCAGCAGCGCCTGAAGTCTGACATTATTACTCATGGTGGTTTCCGCTTCGCTGCAGCGCCTTTTCGCGCCATATGAGGAGTTCGGTCACGCTCAGGGGGTACAGCTCTGACGGCGGCCAGTGAAAAATCACCGCGATATCCGCCATCAGATCGTCGACCGACAGGTTTTCAGGAAATTTCAGCGAGCCGAAGTCGGTGACAAAAAACCGACCACCTTACCGGCAAAAGAGAGCAGGTCGGAGGCATCCAGACGTGCAATCTCATGTTCGGTCAACGCCGGAGAGGTCATTCGCGGCAGCACCTTAATCAGGGCATCCACGTCGGATTGCGCCAGCGACGCCAGCGATACGCCACGCAGGGTGCCCGCATTGGGTTTTGCGACGGTCACTTTTTCGATTTTTTGCTCGCCGCGCAGAACGGGGCTATCAAGCGTGACGGTGTGTGGGTTTTCGCTTTCGTTGATAACAGTCTCGTTGATATTTTCCATTTCGTTACTCTCAAAAAGGGTAAGTAACCGGCCAGCAACTGCGGCCGGTTAAGGGTTACAGGCCGATGGCCTTACGGTGTTCCGCCAGACGATCGACGCCGTCGACTTTCAGCACCATGTTGATGATGTCAATCTCGATAACCTCTTTGCCATCGATAGTAAGCTGGTAGTAAGCGCACTCGGTGGACATTTTGGTCGTGCCGCTTTCGCCCTGCTTGTTCTCGCCGCCGTCAAACTCTTTGTGACGGCCACGCATCACGATCTCCACCGCAGAGATTTCGCCGGTATCGTCACGCTGGAAGGAACCGGTAAAACGCAGCGGCACGCTGTCCGCGCCTGGCGAGGCATACTGCGCCCACAGAGCAACGTCCGGCAGGCCACCAATGGTCCACTCAAGCGCCAGGGCATCATCGTCCAGGCCCAGGTCGACAGAGACCGAGCCCGGCATACCGCCGCCGCGATACTTCTCCAGCTTGCGGGTGAGCTTCGGTAAGGTGACAGACTCAACAACGCCCATATAGCTCAGGCCATCGTTGAACATATTCAGATATTTAAGTTTGCGTGGTAACGCCATGCTGCAGCTCCTTAGCTGTTAACCGAATCTGACAGGTCTGCCAGATAGGTATCGGTGATGCGCTGGCGCAGGGTCAGATTCTCCAGCGGCGGAACAGGGGTGTAGTCGTAATCGATATACAGTTTCCCCGCTTTGAGGGTCGACACGTCATTCGATTCCGGGTCATACCAGCAGGAGCCGTCAACAATGTAGCCATTGGTTTTCAGCTCACGGAATTTGGCATTGATACCGGAAATGATGTCGCGAATAAGCGTTGGGGTAATGGGTTTATCCATCGCCCATGCGTGCGCTTCCGCCATGGTGTCGGCCAGTACCTGCGCGGTACGGGTGTAGTTTTCAAACAGGAATAACGGATCGTCAGAGCAGGTACGGTTGCCCCAGAATTTGAAACCGTCATTGCGAATCAGCGTAGTCACGCCCGCCTGGTTAAGCAGGTTGGCATCGGTGGCCTGTTCCTGCAGGTCCCAGGAGACAGAAGCGCTCACCCCGGTGACGCCGTTAACACCGACGTTGGACAGGGTTTTATGCCAGCCGGTAGTCTGATCAATCTTGGCGCGCAGACCAAGTGCGCGTGCGGTCGCCCAGGCCGTTTTGGTGGCGTTCGTCGTGGTATCCCACGCCAGGAAATCCGGGTGAATAACCATCAGCTCACGCTGGCTGAAGTTTTTGCGATAGTTGATCGCCTCAGGAATGGTTTTACAGCCCCATGCGCTGACATAGCCAAACGCACGCAGGCTCTGGCACGTCGCTGCCAGCGCGGTCGCCACTTCCTGCGAATCCAGCCCCGGTACGCCGAGAATGCGTGGTTTAACGCCGGTCACCGTTTTCGCGGTGAGAAGTGCCTTCAGGCCGGTGTATTTGCCGTTTTCGTCGGTGGTACCGATGATGTTAGAAATGGTTTCTTTCTGTGCGGCTTCCGGGTCGTCCGGGTTATCGACACCTTCGGACACGCGAACAACAACGACAACCGGTTTACACTGATCGGCAATCGCCTGAAGGGAAGCGGACAGCGTGCCTGTTTTCCCGGCTTTCGCAATCGCGGATTGTACATTGGTAATGAGCACAGGCTCGTTAAGAGGGAATGTCTGTTCGTCAGCATCGCTGGCCGTACAGACCATACCGATGATTGCCGTCGAGACGGTGGAAATGGTGCGTGTGCCATCGTTGATTTCGATGACTTCCACGCCGTGGTGATAGTCGCCCATCCGTTTAACTCCGTGGTTTAGTGGTGAGGGTATTTTCTGTGGAGCGCGCGATGGATGCGACGTATTGGGGTTGGGGAAAGGATTACACAACAAACGAAAAGCCCTCCGGGAGGAGGGCTTGGGTTATTGCGGTTTTTCAGGCCATTCAATGTCTGGCGCTTTGCTGATATCAACACGGTTGAGGAGAACTCTGTATTTTTTCCATTCTACTAGCAATTCAGCCTCTTCTTTTGTGGCAATACCTAGCCCAGACGCATCCTCCAGCGGATCAATAGTTGCTGTTGCCGCACTCATAAGGATCTGTTTTTTTGATTCAGCCAGATAAACGTAATCGATGGGCGCAGGAATGATTTTTTCACCATCAAACATCCATTCTCCATTATCACTTAGACCATCAGGAACTAGATTTTTGCTGATATCAGCAACCGATCTTCCAATCGGCCAAAGCATAGACACATCATATGAAAAACGCGTAATAATGCCGTTTTCGTCAAATTCGAACTTTAATTTATCCTTTTCAAATAAAGATTGTGCCTCATACCAATCCTGGGCATCCTCTGAAATAAGATTAGCTATACTGTAACCCTGAATTTGTTCTGTGCCAGACAGACGGAATTTTTTAATAATCATAAGATACCTTTATGCAGTAATTGTTTTCCATGTACCGTTTACATTTATCTGTAAGGCGCGGGAATACCACACGGAATAACGTGCATCACCATTGTTACTGTATCGACCTGTTATGAAACTTCCAACTGGTGCATCAATATCGGCTGAACCGCTTGAAGCCGACCCCATACTTCCTCTTGCACTGACGCGCACGCCAATAACTGTTGCTGATTTAAGTGTGTAACGTGCATCAGATTCAGCTTTTGTATATGCCTGTCCAGCTGGTGTGTAACTACCTTTTGCCTGGAATCTCGAATCACTTTCCGTTTTGGTGTAATAGCGCCCATCAAAATTGGAATAATTGGTTGGTATTATCTGCCCAGTAAAGGAAAATGTTGTGGTGTTCCAGTACCCCATAACTTTTGAATTTGCCCACAGGTCAACCTGACCATCTACTGAATTACGCAGACCTGAATCGTTATCACCAATATTTAAAACAGCAGATCCAACTGAACCAATTTGAAGGGTGTTTTTTACCGTGAGATTCCCATTTACCGCCCCACCTGCAAGTTGCAGATAGCGAGCATCAAAGTTTGCGTAATTTCCCGGTATCCATTGTCCGCTGGTTTGAGCCGTTCCGGCATCAGTGAACGTTAAACGATACTTGTAATCCTGCCCGTTTAGGGTGCCGTCAGTATGTATGTCAATATAGAAATTTCCTGCTGCCCCCTTTAAATGCCCAATTTCCAGAGGTGTTCCGTCAGTTCTGGTGAATATCTGATTGCAATATTTTAACGCAGTGACTTTATCCACACTGCCATCAGAATTAAGTGGAACGGCACCTACATCCCCCGCTGAAGGTTTATTTGCCGCATCATACTGTTTTACCCAGTCAGACCAGGTCGCACCATATAACGTGCGAATGTATGAGCGGGAATTATTATAAATACGGTAAATCTGTGTAATACCAGCGTGTTTATAAACTTCAAGCGATCCTGCATTGGCCTCGGGATAATTTTTACCAGTCTGTGCCTGTGCGTTAGCTGGCTGGTAATAAAGCCCCGGTGTCGTGTAGGTATTCAAGTCGGCAGCATTGCCAATACCAGAAGCCTGACCGTTAAAAATATCCTGCGCACTGATATTAAAATCCCCAGTCAACGCATGACCATTAATCTTACGTCCTGACGGCACGCGCCCGTTAGCATTATCATTCGCGACCTTAACAGCTTTCAGCGTCGCTGCGAGAGTCTCAGACGTACTATCGGTCGCACTACTCAGCTGGACAATACCCTTTTGCGCCGTAGTGGCATCCTGAGCTGTATATTTCCCATTAGCCAGATCGTACGCAGTCTTCACCGCCTTCGGCGTTGCCGCCAGCACCTCAGACACACTGTCAGTGGCGCTACTCAGTTGAACAATCCCCTTACGCGCCGTGGTTGCATCCGCTGCGGTATACTTCCCGTTCGCCAGGTCGTACGCCGCCTTCACCGCTTTCGGCGTTGCGGCAAGCACCTCAGACGTGCTGTCGGTGGCACTGCTTAACTGGGTAAAGCCCTTTGCGGTCAGCGTGGCGTCCGGATGGCGACGCGACTGCTCGTGCTCCGCGAGCTTCCCGTCGACGTATTCCTGCGTGGCCATTACCGTTGAGGTGTCAATCGTCAACTCGACGGAGGAAATATCGCTCACCATGATAACCATGCGAAGCGTCTGCGCGCGTCCTGACCCCTCCGCCAGCGCGGGCTTATAGCTTTCAGCCATATTCCCGACGGCAATCAGCGTTCCGGTATCGTCATAAAGGCCCATCTCACGCATCCAGAAACCGCCCACTTCTGGCGGGATCAGCAGCTCCGCCACAACGTAGTTTTTGTTCTTCTTGTCCTGGCTGATTTTGTTCAGCGCGTGGCGCCAGACTTCATTCACCAGCTTTGTCTGGCTGGCATCCGGAACGGGCAACGCACCGCCGCCGTCGCCGACCGCCATTGCGGTGAAGTTCACTTTCTTCCCGTTGGGGACGGTTGCTGCAGCCAGTTTTTCTGCACCGGCTTTGGTGATAACCGTTTTAAATTTCACTGTCATTGTGCTCTCACTTATCCGGGGTAAACCGTAATGATGTCGCCGTCATAGCTCAGGGCACCGGTAAAGAGATAACCCGGGATGTCCTGGATGATATTCAGGCCGATAAGGTGGCGGCTGGCAGGCTTCGCATCAGCGATAAGCCTTTCCATCTCGTAATACATTTCCTCGGTGATACCGGTGTCTAATACGCCGATATCAAGGCGGAAGGTGCCGGGCGGATCGTTGGTTTGCCACCACTCGGTGACGTTAATCAGATAACCAAGCGGCTCCACGACGCGGCGCACGGCGCCGATGGTTCCCTTGTGGGCATGGATAAACCACGCCGCGCGGATCACGTCCCGTTTGGTGGCCTCCGTCCAGTTCTCGTCCCAGCGATCGACCGAAAATGCCCATGCCAGCCACGGCAGCAAATTCGCCGGGCAGCTATCCGCGCTCCAGAGATGGCGCAGCGGTACCGGCGTTTTTTCTATCTCCGCACAGGCGCGCGCGGCCGCCACCTCAAGAGACGACGATCCAACCGGTAAAAGACGGGTATCACTCATCGCTCCCCCCCACGGTTACGCTGTACTGGCTGCACCATGAGGCCTGAGTTTCATCGAGCACGATATCGGCTGCCGGAGCGGTCAGCTCCACGCGCTGCACTCCTTCAACGTGAAGAGCGGCGTAAATGGCAGACTTGCGAATATCGCGTCCCAGCCGATGCTGCGCCGTGATATAGGCCTGCAGCCGGGCTCTGGCCGCGTTGAGCACCGGTTCGCTTTCCGGGCCAGGGAAGAGGAACAGCGAGGCCGCAATGGTGTAGTCGACAATTTTGGCCGACTGGACGGTCACGCGATCGGCGACTGGCCTGACGTCCTCATCGTTCAGCGCATTGCGAACGAGGGTAAGCAGCTCTTCAGACGCCACGCCGTTATTCTCCCGGGAGAGCACGGAAACCGTGACGTTCGCGGGCTGAGGGCTTATCACGGAAATATCCGCCACCCGACCATCCGCGCTGCGGCCATGGAACTGATAAGCGCCAGTCGAACCGGCCACGCTCAGCCCTTCCGGTGCCTGCTGGATACGCAGACGAAAGTCGGTATCAGACTCCATCACAGCCGGCGTGGGCGGAAAGGTCGTGTCGTCGGCAGGCGTAATCACCAGACGCTGAAGGTTAGCGTTTGCCCCAATCTGGTCGAGATCGCTGCCAGCGGCGTAGGCCAGCATGACCGCTCGCGCGGCCTCGTTGACGCGCTGGCGCCAGATAACTTCCCGATACGCGTTTTCCTGCAGCAGCTTCACAATCGGCTCTGACTCCAGGGTCAGCGTGCGTGCGATAGCCTCTTGCTCCGCCTCAGGAAAGAGTGAGACAAAGGTGGCCTTTCGTTCTGCCAGCAGCGTTTCATAATCCACCTCCTCCACGACATCAGGCGCGGCGAGCTGGCTCAGATCAACAATAGCCATAGCGTTTAACTCAGTGAAATGGTGAGAGAAAAAGAGCGATCGGAAGCCGGTCGCGTGCCGGTGATATCGACATACAGCGTCCCGTCACTCTCCGACCGTTCGAAAGCAATCGCCGTCAGGCTGATCCGCGGTTCCCATTTCTGGATCGCGGAATAACATGCGGCCATAATCTGCAGGCGCAGCGCCGGACTCTGGGGCCTGTCGATCATCGCCGCCAGCAAGGAGCCGTACTCCCGGCGCATAACACGTGAGCCAACTGGCGTAACCAGAATGTCGCGCACGCTTTGCCTGATGTGTTCCGCCTCTGTAATGCTGAGCCCGGTCTGACTGTTCATTCCCGTGTAGCGCACCGTCATTGCGTCCCCTTAGTCCAGCTTCCGCCGCTTTGCACACTGCCGTGGGCATGGTTGTCCACCTGCACCCCATTGGAGGTGAATTTACCGCCGGCGTGTTCGATATTTCCGGCCATCACCCCGCCCTTCTGCACCTCCAGAGAGGCGGTAATCAACTTGTTGGTACACACCACTTCAGGCGTATCCAGCGTGATACGGCTCTCAGCTTTCACCTGTACCACCGGAACGGTCGCGGTCAGCGATTCCGATGCGGTGATGGTTGCCGTTTTGATGCCGGTCGCCGTCAGCGCACCGTTGCCGGGCTCGTATTCGATAACCGCCCCATCAGGAAACGAGACGTGGAGCGCGTCAGGCGACTCAGACGGCGCCGGATGGTCGTCAGAGAAAATGCCTGGCAACACGAAGGCGGTATCCAGCTCACCGCCGATAGCCAGCAGCAAGACCTGTTCACCCTCGGACGGTGCCCACCAGACGCGCGAGCGGCCTGCGCGGCAGGTCAGCCAGTTCAGCCAGGTGGTTTTCATCCCCCCGGACTGGACGCGGCAGAGCCCTCGTTTGAGGTCGACATCGGTCACAACACCGAGACGAATAAGATTGCGGATCGCGCGAGCGATGCCGTGCATGGACGTTAGCGTATTCATAAGAAGAGAATGCCGCTCAGGGCGATCGGCAGCAACGAGGCGGGGTTTTATGCGGGATGAAACAACAAGCAGGGGTGCCGTCTGGCCAGCCGACAGGGCTGCGGACTGGCCATCAGCACGGTTACATCAGGCCTCCCACCGGCTGACCAGTTCACCGTTGACGTATAACTCCATCGGACGCGTGACGGGTTCTGGCAGCGGCGGCTCCGGAGAATAGGTGGCAAGCAAGGTCCCTTCATTCTCGGACACCAGAATCCGCTCGGTTAACTGCAGGCTGAAGCTGATATCTGAGGTTTCATCGTCATTTAAGACAACCTGAAAGAGATACCCCTTTTTTCGTCCCTCATCGAGGGTAAAAATATCCGGCTGGTTTTCCCGAAGCCAGGCCAGCACCGGGACGAAAATCCCCTCGCTGTCACCGGAAAAACCGCTGACGTTTGCCTTCAGCTCATATCGTTTTTCGAACGAGAGCGAGGCCGCCAGACGCGCATCGATGTTACCGCTCCAGACGGACATCTGTAAGCGCTCCGGGTTTGCGCGCAGTTGTGGTACAGCGTCAATTAATGCCTGACGCAGGCTTTTGAGTTTGTGCATCGAGTTTATCCTGACAGTCTTTAATGGTTTCAACCTGCAAGGCGCAGGCGATAAGAGCGTGCTCAAGCCTGCGAATATCGGCACTCAGATCGCCGTTTGTGACAGGCTCACTTGCCGGCATCGGGCAGGTGCTCACCTTTGGGCAAGCGTTGTAAACAATGTGCGGCGGAGGCGCAGGCGGTGCGGGTGTGCAACCTGCGGACAACATCAGGCAGCTGAGCGTGATACCAGCGGCGTAGTGCTTCATTTTCATTCATCAATCTCCCGATAGCCGCTTCGCGCCTTGCCATCTCCTCAGCGGTAACGGCAAGCGCATCGCGGAGCCTGACCTGCGCGTTTTCATTTTCGCTGGCCATCCGTTGCGCTACGGCCAGCTGATGGTTCAGCGCGTTAATCGTGTTTTTTTGTTCAGTGGCGATCTGGTTGGCTTTGGCAAAGGCGCGGGACAGGTTCTGATTTTCATGACGAAACCACAGGGTAATGGCCATCAGCACAGCCAGCATCAGCAGGAGCGTTCTCATCTTCCCCCCTGCATACACCAGGCCTTTTCACGGGCCCGACGGTTTTCCAGCCCGGCGTTCTTCTTCCCGTTGACATACACCCAGCGGGTCAGCTGATCGCAGGCCTGTGGCCACTGTTTGTGATGAATAAACGCCACCAGCGTCGAACGGCAGGCGGCACCGGTTCCCACGTTAAAGGCAAAACTGACCAGCGCGTCATAGACACGGGGTGGCATCTCCACCGGCGCGCATGCGGCAAGCCGTTTCTCAACATTCAGAACGTCGGCGATCAGGTTCGCCGCCGCGTCACGCTCGGTGATCGCCTGCGTCGGTACAACGCCTGCCGTATGGCCAATGCCTGACGTCCATACGCCCGCGCTACAGCGGTAGGGCGAAAGACGGCAGCCTTCGAGATCGGCAATTAACGCCAGCCCTTCAGGCGAGGTGTGCAGTAATCGAAAGTCAGGCATGAGCACCGCCAGGGCAAGGACGCTGGCGACGCTGCAACGCTTAATGATTGAGTTCACGAATACTCTTCTTATCGAGGCCCAGAGAGTTGAGATAGCGCCAGGTTTTTCGCTTAAACCAGTAATTCGTCAGCGCGGTAAAGATGGCGCAGAGGCTTCCCACGTACAGCGCCACTTTTTCAGGAGACATCGCCCCGAACCAGGCCAGCGCCACGGCCAGCCAGTAGGCAATAAACGTGGTGACTTTCTCCAGACTCAGTCCCATAGGTTCACGGATTCTTTTCTGGGTGCGCTATCAACCTCTGGCATGTCTACTGCCGTGCCATGGGGTAAGACAACGCCCCACTCAGTAAGGCCAGGATTGGCTTTCAAAACGGGTTCGACTACGCCTGCCGTGCGCCCGTAATAACGCGCACAGATGGCATCAAGCGTATCTCCCTGCATTGCATAGATCTTCATCAGACACTCCAACATCCGGATTTCCAGGTACTGTAGAGTTTCCAGAGCCAGCGCCCTTTCCGCTACCGCAGGCGGATGGACAATCGCGGGCACAACAGGCTGTCCGCGTACGACAGAACGCGGCTCAAATCTGAATGAAGGTTGTTGCCGGGGAAAGGGCAGACGCTAGCGCCAGCTCTCGTCTTCCCAGACTTCCCGAAGAATGTTGTCTAACGCTTCGCGCTCGGCCTCGCCGTTGATGCCCAGCAGCTCGACGCCCGTCATGGAGCCTTCTTTCACCGTCACCCGCGTTGACGGGAACAGCGGCCTTATCCTGCGGGTGAGTTCGCACTGGAAGGCTTCCACCACCGACGGACCAATGTGCTGATCTTTATCGAGGGTGATATTTACCCGCACATGGCTCTCTTTTTTGATTCGTTCCGGAACAGGCGATGCCGAGAAAACAACGGTAAACGCGTTGTTTTTGATTAAATTCCCTCTCGCTATCTCAGCAATAAGATTCAGGGCAATTTCACGATCTCTCTCCTGACATGTTCCTTCTGTCGTCAGTCGCGCAATCATCTCGACTCGTTCAATCATGACTTGCTCATTCAACTCTCTGTCCACACAACCTCCACCACGAGATACTGTATAAACATACAGTAGCACGTATTCATAAAAAGAGTGAAGCAAAAAATCAGAACCGTATGCGGTATGTGCATGATATCGATGGAGATTAGCGCATCACCGCAGCCAGCTGACGCGTTAAATGCCCGGTACGTTCAAGGATTGAACGGGTCTTTTCCTGGAATGGCGGGGGCAATTCGCGGTGGCGGTGCAGTTGAGAAAAATCGCCCGGCGTACAGTTATTGACAGAACTCCAAGAGGGCGCGATGGCGCCCTTAAGGTCAACGGCCCGCTTCGGGACAATCTTCCACTGTTTGAGGCGGGTTAACACCGGTGACCCGGCCCCAACGGCCGCATCGTAGACCCCGCGGATACAGACGGTTTCCTCGCCGTACTGGTTATATTCTTCTTTCGATTCGTAGAGCGTACGTACCTGCAGATCGTCACGACGGACAAACGGCCCACCCTGGGCGTTCACATACCCCGCCCAGTCTCCGGCGTCCGCCGCGTCATGCACGGCGGCAAACTCCACGCTCAGGCCATACGCCGTCTCGCGCTCGGTGAGACGGCGCAACTCCCGGTAGACCGTCACCGGCGCACCGCCAATAAACTGAAACTGACGGATGTGCCAGCGGGCCGCCCAGGCGGAAACGGCGGGAGCGGTCTCTTTCAGCAGCTCGCCATTTTCATCATCCGTTTCGCCCTCAAGCGCATAGCCATCGATATTCTTCGCGATATATTTGGCGATATAGCCTGTAGCGCTTCCCTTCTCCGGGTCAATGGCTTCGGCGTGAAAGCGGGCTTTTTTAGCCCTGTCGCGTTGTAACTCGAAGGCATCCTCTTCGCAGGCATAGTCATCCATGATGCGTCGAACGCGCCCGGTATCCTCCGGTCGCATGAACAGCAGCATATGCCAGTGGGGCGTACCGTCATGATGAGGTTCAGCAACACGGATCCCGAAAATACGCATCCCCTCCCGGTGCAGCTTCGCCCGGATGCGCGCCCAGAGCCGGTTAAGGTAGTGTTGCGTGTCTGCCGGGCTGGCGCCGTTCCACTTGCCGTTACGGTAACCGGCCTGCACGGTCGCGTGATATTTTGCGGGGGCGGTTAAGGTGTAGAACTCGCCTGCATAGCCCAGCTCATGGCAGATATTTTCAAACCCGCGAATACGGGTCATCAGTTCGCAGCGGCGTATTGCGGGGTTGGCCACCGAGCCATCGTATTTTTCAATCAGGCTGATACGGTTACCCTCTTCATCTTCAAGCTCCAGCCCCTTCAGGAACTCACGCGTACGGCGCTTCTGCTCGCGCCACTCGGCGATGCACCGTTTGCTCGCATAGGCAGATTTCTTTTTGCTGACGTGACCGATGGCGATCTGCAGATGCTCCCGCCAGGCGGCCGCCATCCGACGCAGACGACCGCGCCACCAGGCCTCTGAAAACATGCGCATCACCGCCGGGGCAACGTCATCTTTGCAAAAGACGGTTTTCGACACGCGCTCCCAGTGGGGAGGGACCACATTAAACTGACGGGTAATCACACCGGCGCGTTGATACCAGGCATGCAGCGTTTGATATTCACCCATGCCGGCATCGTCCATATTTGCCAGCTCGGCGCGAATAAAGCGGGCGATGTCAGCCCCCAGCAGATCGATATCCGCACGGGACATATCCGGAAGGCGGTTGAAGCGGGCGACCATATCCACCATCCGCGAGGCGAGGTATTGCAGTTGCGGCGTGTCAAAGTGGCCATCAAAAACCGCCGCGGAGACGCTCTCGTGCACTCCAACCCGGCTGTATTGCTCAGCAACCCGCTGCAGGCGCGGTAAGACCCCTTTACAGAAGCGGATCAGAAACGCATTGGCTCGCGGCGTGCCCTGCTGCTGTTCGATGGCGTCAACCGTACGCCACACTTCGGAACGGACGCATTCAGGCTGCAGAGAGAGGGCTTTTCTGGCTTGCAGCAGCGCCGCGAACAGACGATCGCGACGCTGCAGTTGAGAGTGTGTGAGATAGGGGCTGGCAATGGCCGTCCGTGGCGCATTCCACGGATAAGCACAGGAGATAGCCAATTCACCCTCCCCGATAGTGTTTGTTTTTCAGCTCCGTCATTTCCTGGCAGGTAACGCACATGGCCACGCCGGGGACGGCAATACGGCGCGCCTCGGGGATCGGGGCGTCGCACGCTTCGCAGAGAAAACGCGATGGCGACACAGGTCGACGGCGCGCGCTGTTAATGTGGCGCTCGCGTTCTGCCAGTTCACACTCCTGCACCAGATCGATAAAATCCGCCATCAGTGCAGCTCCTGGGATTCACGCTCGTAACGGGCCGCTTCGTGGCACAGCAGTTCAGCCACGTCTTCACCGCTCATACCGGTTTTGTAAATGTGGCTGGCCAGCGCCTCAAGGCGCTGTGAAACCGCGAGCGCACGTGCTCTTCGCTCCTCGGTCTTTGCCTGCGCCAGCAGACGTACCAGTTTTTCTCCCTCGATCGGGGACGTGCGGTTTTCGCTATTTCGCATTACTCGTTCTCCTTACATTCAGGCAATAGAATGCCCGGCGGGTTTACGCCATTACGTTTGGGTGGGGTTACATCGGCAGGGTCAGCCGTTCGGGAAATAAGCTCACGACTGCACGAAAATGGTTCATGGCGGTAATCAGCGCCCTTTTCTCGTCAGTCGTCAGTTCACCGATCTCGCACGCATGACGGGTAGCGGGTAATTTCGCCAGGAAGAAGATGGCAGCCAGCGCGCGGGTGTTCTCTGCAAAACAGGGATCGCGCTTATCACGCAGCGCTGCAAAAAACCGCGTCAGCTCTTTCTCGCTATCGCCCCAGAATCTGGCGCGCAGTTCAGCCACGTGGTTAAGTCCGGACAGACGCGCCCCGACGCTGAGCGGAACGCTTGCCTGAGCAGCTTCTATCGCCATATCGCCCCTCGCTTCGTTTCCCGCAACGTGAATTATTCACCGATAACAAGCTGGAAGCGGGAATGGCCTAACGCCTTACGTAGCTGCTCCTCTTTCCAGCGCGCGTAATAGATACGGATGGGGCCACCTGCTTTTTTGCAGCCCTTGCGGATAGTGCGCGGCTCAATGGGGACCCGGGGGTTATCGCCGGTCGTCCAGCGGTAGGCAGTGCGTTCAGAAACACCTTCCAGCGCGGCGAATTGCTGCAGCGTCACCACAGGGGCTGGCACTTTGATGATTGCGATTTCAGAAGCCATGTTGCATGATTCCCATTTTGATAATGACTGCAATCTTTAGCCTCTGTTTGCCAACGTCTGCCGCTGATTGCCCGAATTTGCAATGATATTAATACCCAATTGAGTATTAGTAAACACCCAAAGGAATATATTTTGATTTTAGATTCTCAAGTGAATAATGAAGAGTTGCTCGATAGAATCTGTCAGGTATATGGTTTTACGCAAAAAATCCAGCTTGCCCGGCACTTCAATATTGCCGCCAGCTCGCTGCAGAACCGCTACGCACGCGGCACTATCTCTTATGACTTCGCCGTGCAGTGCGCCCTGGATACGGGCGCCAGCCTGCGCTGGCTAATGACCGGGCAAGGTTCTCAGTTTGAAGGTCAGCCTGCGCCGGGCGATCCTGTATCTGTCGCGTCGTTCACTCTCAGTGATGGTCGACTGGAAGAAAATACTACTTTGAGTATCGACTCCCATTTCTTCAGTAAACAACTCACCCGCGGCATCGCCGTCCGGGCTGAGGGAAAACTTCACTTTGTTGAAAAAGACGCATCGTTAACCGACGGGCTGTGGCTGGTTGAGATTGAAGGCACCACCAGCATCCGCGAGTTGACGCTCCTGCCGGGTAAAAAGCTCCACGTCGCGGGCGGAAAAATCCCGTTTGAATGCGGTATCGAGGAGATAAAAACGATTGGCCGTGTGGTGGGTGTCTACAGCGAGGTTAACTGATGGCGGTTCGTAAAAATCCTGCCGGTGGCTGGCTTTGCGAGATCTACCCCAACGGGGCAAAGGGTAAGCGCATCAGAAAGAAATTCGCCACCAAAGGCGAAGCGCTGGCCTTTGAACAGTACACCGTTCAAAACCCATGGCAGGAGGAAAAAGAGGACCGCCGCACCTTAAAAGCGCTGATTGACGCCTGGTATAGCGCTCACGGCATTACGTTGAAAGACGGTCTTAAACGCCAGCTGGCGATGCATCATGCTTTTGAGTGTATGGGCGAACCGCTCGCGAGGGATTTCGATGCGCAGATGTTTTCCCGCTACCGGGAAAAGCGGCTAAAAGGCGAATACGCCCGTTCTGCCCGGGTAAAAGAAGTTTCTCCCCGCACGCTTAACCTTGAGCTGGCCTACTTCCGGGCGGTATTCAACGAGCTGAATCGTCTGGGGGAATGGAAAGGCGAAAATCCGCTGAAAAATATGCGCCCTTTCCGCACGGAAGAGATGGAAATGGCCTGGCTGACGCAGGAGCAAATCGCCCGGTTACTGGCCGAGTGTCGGCGTCATGACAACCCGGATCTGGAAAACGTGGTCAGGATTTGTCTCGCCACAGGCGCACGCTGGTCTGAAGCCGAAGGGCTCAAAAAAAGCCAGCTGTCGAAGTACAAAATCACCTATATCAATACCAAAGGGCGAAAAAACCGCACCGTTCCTGTCAGCAAAGCCCTGTATGACGCTCTGCCTGATAACAAAAATGGCCGTTTGTTCAGTGATTGCTATGGTGCGTTCCGCTCTGCGCTGCAGCGGACAGGTATCGAGTTACCCGCCGGGCAACTGACCCACGTTCTGCGCCATACTTTTGCCAGCCACTTTATGATGAATGGCGGGAATATCCTGGTTCTGCAGCGGGTGCTTGGGCATACGGATATTAAAATGACTATGCGATATGCGCACTTTGCACCTGATCATTTAGAGGATGCCGTTAAGTTCAACCCGCTGGCGGTGAGTGGCGATAAAGTGGCGGTAGAAATGGCGAATAATGGGTAATTGATGGCAAACAGTGGCAAAGTATGTCAATGATAAATAACGCAATGTATTGATTTTCCGTTATTTCATCAGGAACTCATAATCGCTTGATCGCAGGCTTAATTGAGTAGAGGAAACATGATGAAAATAAACAATGCTGCTTTATATGAGCGATTAAAAAGATGAAACGAGCAATACTATGGTTTCTGCAATCATATATTTATTACATCCCTATAGCACTTATCATTGCTGGCGCTTATATATTCGCGCGTTTCGTCCCTGACTATTTTGGTATTCTTACACTGGCATGGATCATCATCGTGACCTATTTCTATGTTAAACATAATCGTTGGTTCTGATCTGGCTCGGGCAATCAACATGCCACACCTGCGCAATAAAAAAGCCAACCCCGCACTCCCACGGTGTTGGCCCTGTTTTAAAGCAGTGACGGCCACAACAGGTTAAAACACGTAACGCATACCCAGCGTAAATTCGTTAGAGACAATATGCGCTTTCATCTGCTCATCTTTTAAGCCGCGCGCGTTAGTGAAATTGTTATATCCGCTTTCGATCTTGCCCATATCGATATAGCGATAACCCAAATCGACATACAGACGTTCAACCGGCGTGTAGCTTACGCCCGCTCCTAATGCGTAGGTCAGGTTGCTTTGGGTGGTCGAGGCGTATTCACGTCCGGCGTTACCCTGCCAGCCGCCCGCTTTGATCTTGCTCACGCCAAGCCCTGCGGTACCGTAAACAGAGACACCGTAGCCGAGTTCATAATCGCGGTAGACATTCAGCATCAGACGTTCTGTTTCGGTCTGCAGGTGGTTAAAGCTGTTCGCGAATGTGCTGGAGCCGCTGGTGTACTCCGTCTTTTGTTTAAAGGTGTATTCACCCTCGGTGCGCCAGCCGTTACCGAACTGGTAGCCTGCGGCAATCGCCGCGCCGCCAAAATGCTCTTTCTCTTTACCGCCCACAAACTGTCCGACACCCGGACGCGCGCTGGTATCCATCTCCTTCGCACGCTGTTCAATCTGCAGGTATTTTGCCGAGCCGTAATACCCTTCTTCCGTATTTGCCGCCAGAACGGTAGCCGGGATCATCGCCACAGGCAGGGCAATTAAAATTGCTTTCATCTTCATCTACACTCCATTGAAAAACAGTCAGTGAGACGAATCATAAGCAGTCCCGAAAGGGCAAACTATTAGGATGAATACGCGTTTAACCTGGTAATTTTACGTAGGGATTTGTCCCGCTTTTCATCCTGTTTATTGTAATTTCAATCCGTTACCGGTTGGGGAAAACGCAGCAGAACAATCGCGCCATCGGTGGGCACCGATTCCAGTTCCGTCACATCCAGCGCGGTGTTTTCCGGCAAGCTCAGGCTATCGACCGTAATGCGGTTCACCCGCCATGGCGTTAAGTAACTCACCAGCAGCTCACCTCTGGCATTGGTTGTGGAGCCAAACTGGTTATAGAAGCCAATTCCCGGCGAGTCCGGCACGTCCACCAGCGCAGCGGTGCTGCCGAGCTGTTGACCCAGCGTCACGCCGTCAGCATGCACCAGAATGCTGCCGCTGGTGTCGGCATGATAATCGCGGCGCGTTCCCCCGCGTACCATACTGAGGTTCAGCTCGCCCGCGTTGTACTGATAGCCCAGATTCGCAGAGAGCTCATCATTGCGGTGTACGGTATGCGTCGCCTGCAGATCGTAACGCAGGCTGTAATCACTTAACGCTGAACCATACACATTCACCCCATGGCTATCTTCCCCCCGGCTGGCGAGCTCGGTGATATAGCCGACATTACTCGTCGCCCCCCAAAGGGATAAAGGCACGCTGATGTTGATACCCACGGTGGTTTCATCCGGGTTTTTACCGTAGCGCTCGTATACGCCGTACACGCTTACATCCACGTTGTGTAAGGTTGTATTCAGGCTCAGTGTCGCACCCGTGTTGCCCGCGTCAGGTTCACGTGACTTCAACCCGTGCCAGGACAGGCTCAGGCTGGAATCCTCGCCAAGATTCTGGTTAAGCTCCAGCTGTCCACGCAGCGCCCGCCGGGTGACGTCATCGTCCCAGCCGTACCTCAGCAATTCCGCCCGCGTAATTTTTTCTTCCAGCGACCGGTAATGCTCACCACGTGGATACCACTGGAGCTGGGCGGTGAGGCTGGTTTCGGTAGTGAAGAACGCTTTGGCATAGCGCAAACGCCACACCTTGCCCCGTAGCGTCTCCGCCTCTTGCGTATAGCGAGCCGCGCTGACATCGCCGGAAAACGCCCCCCACAACCCCAGGTTAGCGCCAAAACCCGCGACCTGGCTGAAATAGTGCTCCCCTTGCTGCAGCCCGGCAAACACAGTGACCTGCGGTGCAATCCCCCACGAGACCGTACTCTGCCAGAAGCGATCCTTGTCCCTGTCAATGCCGTGAAAAGGCTTATACCGACCGGCGGCCAGTTCGTAGCTAAAGAGTCCCTGATGCACCAGATTGGGCATACTGGAATAGGGCAGCAGGCGGGTACGCTCTGTACCATCGCTCTCCTGAATCGTCATTTCCAGGTTGCCGTTTGGGTCCGGCGGATAAAAATCGCGAATGGTAAACGGCCCGGGCGGGACATGAATACGGTAAACACGTACCCCGTTCTGATGAATGGTGACTTCCGCCTCTGTGCGGGCATAGCCGTTGATCCAGGGCGAATAGGGTCGCCAGCTATCCGGGTACATAGCCTCGTCACTGGCGAGTGATGCACCGCGAAACGCCAGGCTGTCGAACATATTTGAAGAGGTATTGCCGTCGCCCAGGGTCACACGCGAGCGCAGCGGCGTGATGCTGCGCCAGAGCGACATCGCATTGGTGTACGAACCGTGTTGCCCCTCTTTTTCACGCCAGAAGGTGTTTTGATAACGCAAACGCCAGGGACCCACATTAAGGCCATTGTCCAGGCTCAGCGTGGCGTCAGTACCAGAATGCTCCCAGTCGTACTGCGCCTGGCTGTTATCCGCATCCAGACGATAGTTAATAAACAGTGCGTTGATGCCATCATCCCAGCGACTGGTACTGACGCCGTTCTGCTGTGGGCTAATGGCGTCAGGCGGGAAGAGAAGCGTCAGCAGTTGCGCTTGTGGGCGGTACCAGTATTTGAGGTTGAACTGCTCCGCAGACTGCGGCGTCAGGCAACCTTTGGCATCCCAGACCAGACGCGCAAGCACCGCGTCACGCACGCCCCACTCCTCCATCAAAGGCTGACTAAGGCAAGGCCCCGAGGCAGATACCTCAAACGAAATCGCCCCTTTGTAGAGGTTATTAAGGATCACCCACGTCTTTTGGGTGGCCGCGCGGCTCTCTGCCATGGCGAAAAGCAGCACAAAAAAGAGAAGATGGAGTCGCATCATGATGGCAGGCAGCGCAAAAAGGTGAGGAGGCTCACGCCCCCTCACCTGTTTTACAAAAAAACGTTATTTCTGCAGGGAGGCGAGCGCAGCGCGAGCACGGCTCAGCTCTTGCTGAATGCTGCTCAGATCGCTCTGTTTTTCAGCCAGTTTGCGCTGGTATTTCGCCACTTTCTTGCTGTCGCCTTTGGCTTTCGCTTCACGCAGATCTGCCTGAACCTCGGCAATATCTTCACGCTTCTCGGCCAGTTTCTTCTCCAGCTTCTTCACCTCTTTTTGCGCGTCAGCCTGTACGCTTGCCGGGGTGCAGTGTGCTTTCACTTCGGCCAGCGCTTTTTTCAGGCCGTTGACCTTGTAGGTATTACCGTACTGCTGGGCGATACGGATCTCTTTTTCCAGTGCCGCGGCTTTCGCAGAGCAGCTTTCTGCCGCCTGGGCGGTGGTGAACATACCAACAGATGCGATAACGGCCAGTGCGGATACGAGTTTTTTCATCGGGATATCTCCTTTATATGTGAACTTCCCCGACTAAAAGCGTACCCCGATGGAGGGGAAGCTTACGCTGTACGCCCGTCCTCATTCTGCTGTAGGACGGTCTCGCCCGGTTGTAGTCCCGTCTCGCGCCAGCGCTGTAATACGCTCCTCAATACCAGAATGTCCTCCTCAAGCTGACGGATGCCGCCGCTGTCGGCAGCCTGTTCCTGCTCCAGACAGCGCGCTTCCAGCGCCGGCATACCGAGCAGTTGAATACCGCCCCGCAGACGGTGCAGCGCGTCCTTCAAGGGTATACCGGGGTCCTTCCGCCACAGTGCGATATCACGCAGCGTCTCCTCCAGCACGGTTATCTGCAAATCCAGAAACGTTGCCAGATGCTCACCGTCCAGTAGTGCTGGGGGTAGCGTGATGGAACAAGGCAACGCATCCGGTGATTTTTTGGATGGAGCAAGAGGGGCGAGCAGGTTTTCCAGCGCAACCAGCGTAACCGGTTTGAAGATACAGTCGCGCATGCCCGCTTCCCGCGCCTCATCCCTCACGGATTCACGCGCGTCCGCCGTCATGCCAAACACCGTGACATCCGGGTAACGTTCATTGATGATGCGCGACAGGGCATAGCCACTCATCTCGGGCATGTTGCAGTCGGTGATCACCACGTCCGGCTGTCGGGTTGCCAGGCGCTCGATCAGCATTTTCGGGCTGTCGTACTGGGTGACCGCATGCCCCAGCCACTCAAGCTGCTGGGTAAGCAGCATCCGTCCGACCGGATTGTCGTCTACCACCATAATGGTCAACGCAGCGCGTTTGCCGGAAGGGACAGCATGCCCGGCCTCTTTCTCTGGCAGGGCGGCCATAACGGGCAGCCTGAGCGTCACCGTGACCGTCGTCCCCTCACCTTGCACGCTATTCAGCGTGAGATCCCCTTCCATCATGTCCGCGAGCTGGCGACAGATATAGAGCCCCAGCCCGCTGCCCTGCGCCCGGGTACGGCTCTCACCCTGACTAAAAGGCTGGAACAGACGCTGTTGCGTCGCGGCATCAATCCCCTCGCCGGTGTCTGCTATTGCCAGCTCCAGCAGCATAAACTCGCCGTCCTGCCATTGCGGCTGCGCGCGCAGCATCACCTGACCGTGGTCGGTGAATTTAATGGCGTTGCCCAGCAGGTTGGTGACGATCTGGCGAAAACGCATCACATCGATCAATACGTCCCCCTTCAGGGCGGTATCCATTTCCAGCAGCAGCTTCAATGATTTCTGCGCCGCCAGCCCTTCAAACTGCGACACCGTTCCTTCAATCAGGTTTCGAAGCGAGGCGCGCTCCGGGCGGAGCACCAGACGGCCGGACGCCATACGCTCCACATCCAGGATATTCCCGATAAGCAGCAACAGCGACTGCGCCGCGTCCCAGGCGACCCGTATCGACTGCGGGTTTTGCGGGGCATGGTCAGGACGTTTCATCACCAGTTCCAGCATGCCGATAATGGCGCTGACGGGCGTGCGAATTTCATGGCTCATGGTCGCCAGAAAAGCGCTTTTTCCCCGACGGGCTCGCTCTGCGCGATGTTTCGCCGCGCGCAGCGTCTGAATAAGCTTACGGATGCGCGCCTGTCGGATGCGCCGCCGACGGTAAATCCACCCTGCCACCAGCGCCAGCAAGACCAAACCGGCGGCGGTGAACGTCACCAACCACGTTATCGACAGCGCCGACGTCGACACCGAGGCAAACGCATTGCCCGTATTGCTGCCGCGCGTCAGGGCGTGGAGATCTTCCGGCGGGATGTTGATCAGCGCTTTATTCAGAATGGTGATCAGCGGCCAGGCCTGCCGCGATGCGCCAAAGGCAAAGCGCAACGGTTCGGCATCGATGCTGGCGAGAATTTTTAGTGAGGCAAATTCTTTGCGGGTGAGCTGGGCGTTGGCAATGATCAGCGGCACCACCATCATGTCGTTTTTATCCTTCACCACGCTGTTAAAACCCTGCCACCAGGTATCGACCTTCGCCGTCTGGCCGCTGTTTTGTCGGCCAAGCCAGCCATCAGGCGCTTCACCGCGCAGGCTCACCACACGGGGCTGAAGTGCCTCCTTGCCCGGCAGCGCGCGTCCAACCATAACCCAGGAGTTATACAGCCAGGTTCGGGTAGTGAGGAGATCCTCCTGCCAGATCCCCTCCTGCGTGACACCTGCAATCAGCTCGGCCTCTCCGCGATTAATGGCCCTGAAGGCGGCGGCCTGGCTGGGATAACGGCGGATTTCAAAGGTAAACCCGGTACGCAGGCGGAGCGCGGTGAGCAGATCCGCCAGGATGCCGCGCAGCTGCCCGCGCTCGTTGAAAAAGGCAATGGGGGCGTTATCCTGCGCCACCGCGACGCGGATCCGGGAATGTTCTTTGATCCATTTATGTTCGAGCGAGGTGTAACGCGGTGGCTCTTCGCTCAGGGAGAGCGGGATCCCCCCGCTCCAGCGACGGTGGATCTCCACGCCCGCGTTCTCCGGCAGCGCCGTCAGCATCTTGTTGAGGATCGCGATCCAGACCGCCATCTTTGGCATCGCAGCGAACGAGAACCCCGACGCCTCGAACGTGTCCGCCACCGGACGAATACTGAGATTGCTTAAATTTGACTGACTCGCCAGATAGCGCGCGGTGATCGCATCGCTGAAGAACAGATCGATTTTGCGAAACGCCAGCGCCTCCAGCGCATGCCGCGTGGAGGAGAAATTCACAATGACAGCCCCCGGATAACGGGCCAGCACGTCGCTGCTGCTGTAGACAGGCGAAACGGCGATCCGTTTCACCGGCTCATCGGGCGAGGCATCGGTATTCACCACTTCAACCGGGATGTTGTCGCTGTAGGGCACACTCAGCATCAGCCCCTGTTTTTGCTGGCTACCCCCTGCCTGAGGCATAAAATCCGCCTTGCCTGCCCGCAATGCTGACAAGGCATCGTCATAGGTGGGATAACGCACCACCTCGATCTCCAGACCGAGGTTTTCCGCCACCAGCCCGGTGAAATCCGCATTGATACCACCGTAATCGTTCAGCCCCGTGGTGATGTCGTAAGGGGGCATCATCGGCTCCCAGACCGCCAGACGGATTTTGCGGTGTTCGCGTACCCAGCGCCATTCGCTGCCGCTGAGTCCCGGCTCGATCACCTTTTCATGGCTACGCGCCAGCAGGCGAAGGGATTCCCCCGATTGCGCGGCGCACACGGTAAAGGCAATACAAAAAAGCAGGATAAAGGTAACGGCTCTCACGTCTCTGGCTCTGAAGTATCAATAAGATCGAAAAGTTGTTCAAAATGCGCAAAGCCGCTTTTTTTCATCATTCGCGCCTTATAGGTGCTGATGGTTTTGTTGCTGAGCGCCAGCCGGTCGGCAATCTCCTTGTTGCTTTTGCCCTGCTTCAGATAGTTCAGCACCGCGATTTCACGATCGGAGAAACTCGCCAGCAGCGCCCGGCTATCATGTTGTATTTCAGTAGCCTCGACGATTTTCGTGAACGTCTCTTCCGGGAAACAGTGATAGCCGTCCAGCAGCAGTTGGCAAACCGGCTCGACGCGCTCCAGCGCCAGGCTTTTATTGATAAACCCGCTCGCCCCGGCCTTCAGCGTACGCAGTGCGTAGATCCCCGCAGGCTGGTTGGTATAAACCAGCACCCTGAGCGCAGGGAAGTGGTGCTTGATGCGCGGGAGAAGATCCAGTCCGTCAGCGTTTTTGAGTTCCAGGTCGAGGATCAGCAGCAACGGCTGTTCCCGATGCAGCAGCGCCAGCAGGTTCTCGCCGGAGGATGTCGTCACGATAAAATCCGGATTCTTTTCCAGCAGCACCTTGAGCGCAAAGCAGATTGCCGGATGGTCATCCACAAGCAGTATTTTTGTCATTGGTGTTTATTCTTTCCTGAGGCATTAACGGCTCCATTACACGCTGTACACCATAGCCTACCACGTGTTGAATCAGGACAAGGTTTGTCTGGTTTGAGAATAATTCAGAAAAAATACGGAATACGCGAACACAACCTACTTTTCATTAGGCATAATGATCTAAACAAATAGGTTTGGAATTTTAATGCCAGATATTACAGGAGGGTTTTAATGCAGCAAAACGCTAAACCTGTCCTGTGAAGAAAAAGGATCTGCAAACCTCAGTCACAAACTCGAAATCACTTATCAGGTCATGAGAGTGACTCAGAAAAACAGGCGGAACAGAACTTTCTTTCCTTTCAAAAAAAGCAGTCTGGATGCTTTGTATGTTTGTTTTATCATCCTTACCCTTAATTAATGAGAGCAGGAAATGCATACCATCCGAATGGATGCTGAGCGTTTTTTGATTATCAACATCTACAATATTAACGCTTCCCGTATTCGTCCTGAGCTGATGAAGCGCATCGTAAACATCTGACCATAAGGGAAAGTCTTTTTTACTTAAACCTGTATTTGCGCAAAACAGGGAAAGCTTCATTTTCATCGTTTGTCCTTTAACAATGTTGTTTGCTACGTATTTTAACATGGAAGATGAACAATCCAGAGCAAGATAAAGTGATGTCGCTGGCAAATTACACATTTTAGGAATTTTATGGTAAACCGGGCATAGGGGGCGGGGTAATCAGAATGACAACTGCGATCAAGCCCCGCAACGTGTAATGAGAGTAAATGTAACAATTGATATAGAATTTCCAGCACGGAGGTAGGGATCATTCAATGATATTGTTCAAAAATATTTTCCGAAGCTACTTCACCATTCCCATAATTATTTTTATCGAAAGCTAATTTTCATACAGATAACATCCCGGTTTTAAAACCGGGACTATTTTTATACAAATGCTATTTCTTCAGCAAGCGCGGGAGTTGATTATTTAATTCAATGATACACGCATCCATATATTTCTGGGTTTCAACAGTCACCTTCTTATAATTATCACGTTCCCACTCTGACAGATTCGCTTCCACAGGAACGGGGGAACATTCAGCTACAGTATACGCGGAAAACATATTCCCACCCTCAGGTTTCTTATAGAACAGCACTTTATATTTCAACTGATAAACGGGAGTGGTTGCTGTAGCATCTTTAAAAATCAATGCCCAGGTAGCATGGCCAATATGGAGTTGTTCTTTATAAACATAACCGCTGGATTGGGAGTCCATCCACTTACTGATACTTTTCTTTGCACCTTGAGCGAGGTAGGTATCAGTAGGGTTTTTGATCGACTCGATGATTTCCCCTTTATAATTTTCTTTATCAAAACTGCTGGGTTTTATATTTCCGGTTAACACAGACAAAACGGCCAACCCTTTTCCTACAGCGTTATGAGTCGGAGTAACTACGCGTAGTGAATTATCTGCGATACGGTTATTATTAAGATCTGCCTGTGCTGACACAGCCATAATCTCAATTGAACTACCATTGGAAGAGGTTACTGTTTCAGGCTTTATTTTGCTGGCACACCCCGTTAGCGCTACAACGAATAGTAAAGTAGTTACTGTGAATGTTATTACTTTCATTTTCTTTCCTTGAGATAAAATAATGAAGGAGAATATCCTTCTGCTTGCTTACGCTTACCGCTCTTTCGTACTTAATTCAGGCCTAATTCGGCGTTTACCGCTTCCTGAAATATCCACGGCCGTTAAGGTCGACAATCTGTCAGTGATCCAGCGCAGATACGGGAACTTCGAGTAAAGCCTGACAGAACGCTCCCGGCTCGGTGGCCGGGATCATTCACTCAACGATACTGTTTAGGAATATTTTGTAACTGCCTATCTAAGAACCAGCTTTCTGGTTTATTTTTCTTTCTGAACCAGTTAGCACCACTGTCGAGCCATTTTTGTCTGTAGCGTTTGATCGACTCCAAATTCATATCTTCATACCCAAACTCAACACCACAACAGTCACATATGTCATAACTTGGTATTTGACCATCTTCCCCCCAAGGAGGATCTAGCTGTTCAGCGCCACATACTCGGCATACATAAAATTCATTATTGTGCATTAAAGTAGTCCAGGTTCGATTTGTATCCATGATCAACATGGGTACGGCTTAAACATTGTTTTAGGAACCCCATCTGCCGTTTTAACAGCAAAAGTATTTGTTGTTGGGTTGTAATACAACGTCTCCCCGTTAGAACGTGTTTTAGTAAACCTATCCGCCCCGCCGATATGCTCCTGTTTGTCCGCTGCAATGCTGACGTTACCGCCCGTCGAGAAGAAAATGCTGAAACTTTCGCTCTGGCCCTGCGCCTGAGCGCCAACTTGCTGGCAGAGGCATGATTCAGCACCGACACCCCGGTCACGGTCAGCATGGAACAAGGAAGTATGGTGATCGAGCCGGTTGGCTGACGGATAAAAGGATCCCGGCCCGGTGGCCGGGATCTCAATTTACTTCAACAAGTTAAGTAGTTCATCCATGATATGGGACGCATCTTGCTTATAACCAAATTCCCACTGTTTTTTCCAGTCCGAAGGACATCCTTCGGTTTCCCATTGAGATAAAGCAAGTGCGTTAATGATTTCTAACTCGAACCATATTTGTTCGTAATCCTCTTTATCCTTATTATTTTCAAACAATTCATCTAGTTGGGAGAGATCTTCCGCATAGCTGACAAACCTTGCGAAACTAGCTATGTCGCCTAACGAATTAAGCGCATATTCACAAATGACATCTTTCTTATTTGTTTCCATATTTAACCGTCACCACCCTTCCAGTTTCATTTGTTACCACTGATATTTTACTCTCAGGATCAAAATGTACTGTCGTGCCACCTCGACCAGGAGTTGATTGTCCATTTTTAATCGTATTTTCAACAACAGAAGGCGTAACCCCTCGATCCTGCATTCGGTCTAAGGCATGACCAGAATATTCCCTGTTACTGATCGTTGCTGGCTGGTTTCTGACTGGTTGATAAGACGGATTACTCGGCTGATTCATGGGATTACGTTTACTTCCCATAGGAAGCGTCGTATAAACTTCATCACTGGCTTTATTTATCAGCTTAGACGCTGTTTCAACATCCCCGGCCTTCAGCGCCTTTTCCGCCGCCTTGATCGTCTTACCCGCTACATCACCCGCACCCGGTATTAATCCGATTGCCGCAGCAAGATAATCCAGCGCCGTCTCAGCCTCGTGGAACCCTTTGATATCCCCGACTATCGGCACAAAATCCAGCCCCAGATTCGCCGCCTCATTCACTGCCTGACGACACGCTTCCGGGTCTTGCTTACACATGGCTTCTCTGGCGGCCTGGTATTTCGCTATCGTACCCGGTTTTTCTTTCTCCGCTGCTGCCAGAACATGCGCCAGCGCATTATTCTCAGCCGCATTCTTCCCACCCTGCCCGCCAGCAACCGCCGAACCCGTACTGTCTCCAGCAAGCCCGCCAGCCATCCCGGCTGATATCGTTGCCAGCGCACTGACCGTCTGCTTCTGCTCTTCACTCAGCGTCGATAAATCTTTGACGTCAGGGTACAGCATACCCGCTATCGCCTTCGCCGCAAGCTCACCGGTCGCCGCTCCGGCCGCACCCGCTGCTGCACTGTTTCCCTGCAGCGCCGCAACCGCACCGCCCAGGATGGCATGCGCAATGGTTTTCGCTGCCGTATTATTATCGATCCCCATGCCGTGACCAATACGATACGCCAGCTCCGGCGCCGATGCCCCTGCCAGTGCTGCCTTCAGGTCGCTGCCCGCCAGCCCCTGAAGCGCGGCCGTCGCCGCCTGGATACCCCGCTGCAGGTCGCTACCCGTTCCGTATTTTGCCGTCGTGGTCTTATACGCACCGGTCTCGCGCAGGGCATTCTGATATGCGGCTTTAACCTCGTCGCTGGCATCCGCCCCCGGCTCGGTTATCCCTTTCTCTGCAAGCTCTTTTCTGCCTGCGTTCAGCCCGTTTATTTCCCCCTGCGTGTTCGCAATATCCACCACCTGCGAGCCAATCTCACCAATCAACTGCACTTCCTGCAGGCGCTGCTGCTCCTTCTCCTTGTCAAATATCGGGCTGATGCTGCCGTTCGCATGTTCCGCATCGCGGCTCAGGTCAGCCACATCCTGCTTCTGGTTCTCCTTATCGCGGATGATGAGCGTCCCTTCGCTCACCGCCGCCTGTGTTGTCCCTTCCGCGTGACCGCTGTTACCGCCTCCGGCCAGCAGAGCGTTCGCCATATTCCCGGCAAACTGCTTGCCGATGCTGCCGCCCGAACTGATACCCGCGCCCTGATGCTCCGTCTTAAAATCCGCCTGGTTGTGGATATCGCTAAAGCCCAGCGTGCCCGTATCTAGACGGTTTTTATCCGCCGTCGCCGTGGAGGCAATCACCCCGCCGTCGAGCTGCGTATGGTTGCCCACCGTCACGTCAAACCCGCCGTTGCCTGCAAACAGCCCGCTCTGCTCCTGCACCGAGTCGTAGTCGCTGGTCATTTTGTCGCGGCTGACATTGATGCTGCCGGAGAAACCGCCTGCACCAAAGGTGTAACCCGCACCGCCGCTGACGCTGTTCTGCTTGCTGTTGTAGTGATCGCTGTCCTGGGTGCTGGCAATCGTCAGGTCGCGCCCGATATCCGCCACCACGGTTTCGCCGCTCACCTGCGCCCCGGCGATCGTCGCGTCGCGCCCGGTGTTGATGGTCACGCGGTTACCCGCATCCACCGTGGTCTCGTTCTGCCAGACACCGTTGCCCTTCTCGTGCCCCTTGCTGCTGTTTGCGTTCGCCGAGATGCTGATGCCCGCCCCACCGGAACCGACACCCACTCCAACACCCAGGCTGCCACCGCTGCTGCTGTTTTTACCCGTTGTCTGCTGCGTGTCCTGCGAGGCAATCAGGTTGACGTCCCGTGCTGCATCAAGCGTCACGTCCTTTCCGGCCTTAATCTGGCTTCCCGCCACGGTGATGTCGCTTCCGGTGGCTTTTATCGTGACGTTATTGCCTGCACTCAGGGAGCTGCCCGTGGTCGTTTCGCTCTCCATGTGCGATGAGGATTTGGACGACTGTGACCCAATCGACGCGCTGACGCCGATGGTGTTGTTATTGCGTTTGTCAGAGTCGCCCTTCACCTGATCCAGCGCCACGGCCTGTCCGGCCTGTACGCCTGACAGCGCCGCCTGCGTACCCTGCAGTGCCGCCAGACGTGAGTCGCTGCTCTGCTTCGCGCTCTGGGCCGTGGTGACCGCGTTATTCACCGCGCTCCCCGCCGCCCCGGACAACGCCACCGTCAGTCCGCTGCTCTTCTGCTCAAATTTCTCATCGCGGGTGCGTTTGTCATGCCCCGGCTCAATCACCATGCTGTCACCGGTCAGGCTGATATCCTTCTGTGCGATGATATCTGCCCCGCCGATATGCGCCTGTTTGCCCGCTGCAATGCTGACGTTGCCGCCCGTCGAGCCGACGGTGCTGAAGCTCTCGCTCTGGGTGGTACCCTGCTCGCGAAGATCGTGGGTGGACTTGCTGCTGCCGATGGTGAAGCCAATGCCGCCCGTGCCCATCAGGCCGGACTTTTTGGTCTCCTTAAAGCGCCAGGCCGTGTCGGTGTTGGTCGCCGCCACGATGTCCACATTGTTGCCCGCGGAAAGGGCCACATCGCCGTCGCCAGCGACCGCAGAACCTAACACCCGCAGGTTGTTACCCGCCGACACCGTTACATTGTCGCCGCTCAGCAGCGAGCCTTTCTCCCGTGTCGCGCTGTCTTCCTCGATGGTGTGGGTGGTCTTTTTGCTCAGGAAGCCGCTACTGGTTTTAGTTTGTTCCCGATAGCGGTAATCGCTCTCCGTCGCCGTCGTCAGATTTACGTCGCGGCCTGCCGCCACGCCAATATCGCCCTTCGCTGTCACGTCAGTTGCCTGCGCGGTTACGTCGCGCCCTGCGAGGATCACCGTATTCCCCCCGCTGGCAATCTCCGTACCCTGCTGACGTACAGATTCGTCAATGGCTGTTTTTTTCTTCGCCTGGCTGCTGGAGCGTTCCATCGACGCTTCCGCCAGCAGGTTCACATCCCGACCGGCCTGAATGCCCACATTGCCTTCCGCCGCTATCGCTGCCGCACGGGCATTCACGTCGTTACCCGCCTGCAGGGTGAGGTCACCGCCCGCGCTCAGGGTGCTGCCCTGATGCGTGACGGACGCCGTCTCCGTAGTCGCGCGGTTGCGCCCGGCACGTCCTTCGCTGGTCGCAATCTCGTTGGCGGTGATGTTGATATCATTCCCCGCCGCCATACCCAGGCTGCCACCCGCCGAGACGTTTGCGCCGGTCACGTTGATATCCTGTCCGGCGCGCATCGTCAGCCCGTCGGTGGCGGTGATGGAGGCCGTCTTGCCGACATCGGTGCCACTGAAATGCACATTTCCCGCATCGACATTCCACTGCTGTGCGCGGGTAATGTTGTTAATGCTGCCCGCGACGCTCTCCAGCCCTACCGTTTTGCCGCTGATGGTGGATCCGATGTTATTGATATCCCCCAGCGCGCTCAGGTTCAGCCCGCCGCCTGCGCTCAGCAGCCCCGCATTGAGGTTGCTCAGGCTGTTGCTGCTGTCGATTGATAGCCCATTCTGCGCCGCAATGGTACTGCCGCTGTTAATGACGTTCCCGCCCGCCAGCTGGACGTTATTGCCGCTAATCACGCTGCCGCTGTGAACGGTGACATCCTTCGGCGACAGGTAGACTTTCGGGATCATCACCGTCTGACCGTTGATGGTCGCTGACTCCCACCAGAGCATGCTTTTATCGAGCGCGGCAACCTGCTCAGCCGTAAGCGCCACGCCAAATTTCAGCCCCAGCGTTTTTTGTTGCTCTGCGGCGCTGTCCATCAGGTAGCGCATCTGATCGAGATCGGAGCCGATGCCGTTGATATAGCGGCTACCGGTCTGGTTCAGAATCGCGTTACTGACGTAACGGGTATCAAACGCCGCGTCGCCGAGGAACCGGTAGTCGCGATCCGGGTTCAGGCCGAGCCTGTCCAGGAAATAGGACGAGCCAAGGAACTGGTTCCGATCGGTGTACGCGCTGTTGGTTTCACGCGGTGTGGCACCGGGTGTTATGCCAAGCAGGTCATACAGTCCATTAAACAGGCTGTCGTCCATGTTGCCGAGGTCATCGAGCTTCGGGTTCACCGTAATCAGATACGGGCTATCGGGATCGGTGGAGGGGACAAAATAGCCGTTATTGCCGGACGGCAGCGGATAGTTACCGCTGCTGCCGTTTTGGTCGGAGAGTGATGAACCGCCGGAGATATCTTTCAGGGCGTCGGAAATATTCCCCAGTTGTTCAGACAGACGAATGTCTGCACTGCCACCTTGAGCCAGTAATTCACTGTTAAGACCCTTACCAATGGCTTCAGGCGTGAGTGTATTCAGCGTTGGGGTTTTAATCGTATTACTGAACTCACCCGCATTTGCAGTGACGTTAGTATTGCTGATATCACTCGTAAAGTTTGCACTGACGTTACCGCCAGCACTGATGACTGAGCGGTATATTCCGCCATCGGCCACAAATTCGGTTGTGCGTTCACCGAGGAGATAAGGCACCCAGCCATACCAGCCGTAGTCCTCATCAAACCAGCCCCAACTTCCGTCTGCATAGTGTGTCAGAGGTTCCCATTTACTGTCGTTGCAGTCCTGGTAAAACCACTCACAACGGTATTCAGCCTGAACGTAGGTTACGCGGCGTCCACCTTCGGCAGAGAGGTTATTTAGTGTCCCTCCCGTAAGAACGGCGTTACGTCCCGCAAGAATATGGCTGGCGCGGTTATCCAGCGTTCCTGCATTAACTATGATATCGCGTCCAGCTGCCATTCGGGCGGAACTGCCGGTGGCCGATACGGACACAACCGATTCACTCAGCAGGAATTGCCGGATATCTTCCCCTGTGAGGCGATAATCAACCCTGTCACTACACTGTCCACTGCCATTTGCGCCACTGCCGACGCAACGCTCATACCTGTCAAAAACAACCTTACTGCCATCATTTTTCCAGTCTTCAAGAAGGAGGACAAAATCCGAACGTCTGCCGTTGAGGTCATAACTAAAGTAGTGTTCATCTGCAGCAGGAATGGCATCCGGGTATTCCCGTTCAGACTGGCTGACAGTCAGGCCATCGGCTTCATTGAGTAAATGGCCGGTATTAACGGTGATATCACCGCGTGTGGTCTCAATCGTACCGGAGCGGTTAATAACTTCAGCGTTTGCCTCCCCGACTGCATTCTTCTGCATCCACAGGCTGTTACCGGCCAGAATGTCGCCGTAGACGTTATGAATACGGTCGGCATATAACATCAGGTTATTGCCCGCATAAATCAGCGCCGTGTTCAGCAGCGTACCGGCGGCCGTCATCATCAGACTACCCGCTGTACCGGTGAAACCGCTGACGGTGATGTTTTCACGTGAGGTAAGCTGTACATCTCCGCCCGCCTGAAGCGAACCAGAGGCATTGAGCAACAGGCTCTGCGCGTTGAAGGTACTGCTACCGTTCCCGATGGTGAGCGTACCGTTATTCGTTAACGCGCCGCCAGCACTGAGGGCAATGGCATTGCCCTGCATTACGCCGCTGTTCGTCATGGCATTCTGCGATGAGACAGACAGCGTTTTACCTGCAGCCAGGGTGCCGGTGTTAGCGAGCGCATTCACCAGTTTCAGCGTGGCATCGCCCAGGGAAACCACATCACCACGGCCGCTGTAATTTCGCACGTCGAGCAGCAGCTTATCCCCGCTGTAGAGCTTACCGCTCACGGTATTATCGAGAACGTCACCGTTTACCGTAAGCGAAGTGGTACCTAATACCGTTCCGCTGTTGGTTACGCTCTGGTAATTTGCCTGCAAATCAGCGCCCTGGAGTGTGCCGCTGTTATCAAGCGAGCTGCCGCGCAGTTCTGCGCGTGTCGTTGCGAGGACATTTCCGCCATTCACGGCGTTCACCACATCCAGCAGCAACCTCACCGCCTGAACCAGACCGCTGCTGCTGTTCTCCAGTTCCGGTGCGGTCAGCGTGAGTTTGCCACCGGAGAGCATTTTGCCGTCGTTCTGTACGCGGGTGGTGGCCTTCACCGAAGATTCCCCACCGCCCTGCAGCGTGCCCTGATTGTTCAGCGTGGCTGTCGATACCGTCAGCGCATTCTCGCTCAGCAGCACACCGCTGGCGGTATTGTTCAGCGCGCCCGAGGCATTCAGCGTCAGCGCTTCTCCCTGAAGCCGTCCGCTGTTAATGAGTTGCCCGGCGGTAACCGTGGTCGCTTTCCCCTGGATTTGCCCGGCATTCGTTGCATTGTCCGCATCAAGCGTCAGCGCGCCTGCGCTGAGCAGTTTTCCTCCGGCCTGGTTATTCAGCTGCGTAAGGGCGACCGAAAGCGCATCAACGCCGGTGATCTCGCCGCTGTTGTTCAGGGTACTGGCCCCCAGCGTGAGGTGTTTTGCAATCCACTGCCCGCTGTTTGCCAGCGTCAGTGCTGAGAGCGCCAGTTCTCCATTGGAGGTGATTTTGCTGCCCGTTGTCCCGGTAAGGGTGCTGACAATTTGCGCATCCAGTAAATTTTCTGCCTGGATCGCACCGCCGTTCGTAAGCGCCTGCGCATGAATAAGTACCCGTTTCCCCTGCCATTGCCCTGCGTTACGCAGATCGCCGCCCGTCACGGACAACTCGCCCGCGGTCAGCAACGATCCCGACGCGTCATTCACCAGCGTCAGTAATGGCGCCGCCATCTCCAGGCGCGCGGCCAGCGTCAGGGCGGCAATCCCGGTCAGCGTTCCGCTGTTCGTGATGGTGTCCTGATGCGCGGTGACGCGATTCCCCTGAAGCGTACCGCTGTTGCGCAGCGTCTTTCCGTTAAGCGAAAGGTCACCGGCCGACAACATATTGCCGCTGTTAACGGTATTGACCGCATTCAGCGTGCCGTTGCCCTGGCTCATCAGTTCGCCGGTATTGCTGAGTGTTCCGGCGGTCGTCACGTCAAGTGAGCCGGTCGCAAGGGAACTTCCGCGGTTATTCCAGTCAAAGGCACGGATGCTGACATCCTGTCCCTGGAGCTGCCCTGCGGTAGTCAGCGTGGTACCTGAAAGGCCGAGTTCTCCCCCCGTCAGCGTGCGGGAGCCTGTCAGTAAATTCAGGATCCCGGCGGTCAGTGATAATGCGCTATCGCCCTGTAACAGACCGGCACTTTCCAGACGATCGGCATTCAGCGTCAGGGTGTTGCCCACCATGCTGCCCGCACTGGACACCGACTGTGCCGTGATGCGGTTGGCCCCGTGAGCCAGCAGCATCCCCTCCGCGCTGTTCTTCAGCGTCTCGTAATCAATTGCCAGTGAAGCACCGCTCAGCTCGCCGCTGTTGGTCAGATTTGAACCAGAGAGAGAAAGCGCCGCGTCGCTGGTGATAATACCGGCGTTGTTCAGTTCAGAGAGGGAAAGCGACAGCGCCGCCGGGCTGTACAGCACGCCGCTGCTGCGGTTATCCAGCAGACGGGAAACCAGCGACAGCGTTTGTCCGGCGTGGATCAGACCACCGTTAATGACCTCAGGGCTGTCGATTGCAAGCGAGGAGGCCGTCAGAGTTCCACTGTTGCTGAAATGGCCGGTTTCAACCTTAAGCCCTGAGGCTGATGATTTTCCCGTGTGGTTGAGGCTGCTGTCAGCCTTCAGTGTCAGATTGCCTTTGGCAGCCTGAGTGCCTTCAAGGTTTGCGTTTTGCACGGCCACGCCCACGCTGTTGCCCTGCGTCTGTGCCGTGGCCGTGGTGTTGAGGCTGCGGCCCTGCACGGTAACGGCGCCACCGGCACTGGTTTCACCAGCAAGCGTGGTATCGGTGTTGTTCAGCGCCACATCCCCGTCGCTGTGGGTCACTGACTTTGCGCTGGCGGTGAACGTCTCTGCTGAGGTGGTAACCCCCCGGACACCGGAAAGCGCACCGCTGTTGACGATCTGCGCCGCGTTCAGCGTCAGCGTGTCATCGCTGATAAGCGCGCCGCTGTTGTTCAGGTTACCGCTCGCGGTTACGGTGGTTTTGCCTTTCGCGCCGGTCTCACCGGAAAGCGTGGCATTGCGTGCGCGGATATCCAGCGTGGAGGCGCTCTTCAGCGTGCCAGAGCTGGTGATATCCGTTCCGGAGACGGTCAGGCTGTTGCCCTGAACGGTGCCGGTATTGCTGAATTTACCGGTGTTAATCCGGGCATCCGCCACGGCGGCTAATGTGCCATTGTGCGCGAGGCTGCCCGCGCTGACGGCGAGAGAGTGTCCGGCGGTTGTGCTGCCTTTCAGTTGGCTGTGGCCAGACGTGGTAAGCGTGATGTTGCCACTGGCATTTGTTGTGCTGCGGCTCTCCTGCGTCAGGGTCTGCGCGTTAAGGGCAATCTCGGAAGCACTGAGATTTCCCTGCTGCACCAGTTCGCCACCCTTAACCGACAGCTGCTGCCCCGCCACAACAGAACCGTTAAGCGCCGCGTTTTTCTCAGCATTTACGACAAGATGACGACCCGCGCTTGCCCGGGCATCTGCACTCTGGATCAGGGTGGTCGCGGCAAGCGTAGCGTCATTTGCCGCCGTGAACGCACCGCCGTTTTGCGTCAGCGTGCCGCGGGTTGTTAACTGAAGGTTGTTATCGGCGGCAACGTGAGCCTGGTCAAGCGTCAGCGCCGTCTGGCCGGAGACCGTGACGTTGCCACCCGCTTTATGGTCCCCGCGTAACGTTACGTCCGCCGCGCTGACCGTGGTGCTGCCACTGGCAAGGGTGTCTTTCAGCACCACTTTTCCCGCGCTGCTGAGCGCAATATCTCCCTGTCGCGCGTTAAGGTTGCCCAGGTTTACGCCCACCCCCGTTTCACTGGAGACCAGACGGATCCGGTTAGCGTACATGCCGCCCAGCGCGCCGGTGTCCACCGCGACCTTCGGGGCGGTACCTTCACCTTTTAACGCACTGACGCTGCCATCCGCCGCTACGCGGTTCGCCCCTGCAACGACACGTAAATCTTTCGCATGCAGTTGCGCGTTGATCTCCGTCGCACGGGAGATGATCGACACAGCATCGCTCTGCGAGCCATTCAGGCCCGCGCCCTCGATGGTGACCGCACCCTGGGTTACATCAAGAGATTGCAGCTTACCGCTGACATCAAGCACCGGTTTACCCGTGGTGAGGGTCACATTCGGCGTGTTGATAAATCCGCAGCCGTTACAGGTGATACCGTAGGGATTCGCCACAATGACGTTCGCCGCCTTGCCGGCCACTTCGGTATAGCCCTGCAAATTCGAGCGGTTAGCGCCGGTGACTTCGTTGATGATGCCTTTGGCTTCCTGCCCGGCCTTCAGGTTGGGGTTATTCTGGATAAGCCCGCCAAGCTGAGTCTGGTTAAGCTGCCCGGTCGCGTTATTGAGGATCAGCCCCTCTTTCCCGACGTTGTAGTCGTTGTATTTGTTATGGGAAATACCGGACTGGTTCGGCGTGGCGATGTTCACCACCGGCACGCCGTTGGCCGCCTTGTCGATCTGCGTATTGCCGGACGGGGTGATGGATGCCGCCACCGCGGATAACAGCGGCTGCGTTGCCAGCAGAACGCTCAGTAACGCGCTCAGTGCGCGCTGTGAAAAACGAACCTGATCCTGTTTCATCATCCCTGTCCCTTAGAAAGCCACTGATACGCGGTAGTAAATCGTGAGGTGATCCGGTGCCAGCCAGTCCGGATACGCCATCGGTGTGCCAACGGTAAACTGGCTTGAATAGCCGCGATGAGCCGTCGTCAGACCAAACGCGGCGCCCCACAGCGTGCCGGAGGCGTAACGGTCAAAGCCGTCCTTCTTCAGCCAGCCACCGTCAACTGCCGCCAGCAGACCAACATCCCCCACCCACGGCAGCGTAAAGAGCGAATAATTGAGTTCATTTCGCCAGTAACCGCCGTTATCACCGGAGAGGTACTGCTCTTTGAAGCCGCGCACGGAGGCCTCTCCCCCCAGCGTCAGGCGCTCGCTGCCGTACAGCCGGTCCGGCGACCACTGAAAATAGACGCTGGTCAACAACCACAGCCCGTCAGCAACCGGGCGCTGAAAACTGCCGTTGACACTCCATTTGCGAAACTCGGCTTTCGGCACATCGCCATGCTTGTCGTTATCATCTTCGGCGCCAAACCACGGCACACCCTGAGTGAAGATCGAGTTCAGGGTCGCCACGCCGGAGGCGATTTTTTGCGTGTGGTTAAGGCCCAGGGAGAAACTTGAAAGTTTGCGGCTGCTGGTAGCCAGCAGAACATCGTCGAGATAGTTATGGTTGATGCGGTGGGTGATGCCCGCCGACACGCCGGTTTTGATATCGCCATTGCGGAACAGCACCCAGGAGCCATTCAGGCGGTGGGTTTCGGTGTCGCCCGTCGAACGCCAGAGCCAGCCGTTATTATCGATGGTGCTGAGGTAGTTGCTCCAGCTGTAGCTGTAGTCCAGCAAGCCGTAGCCATAAGGCACGCTGACCCCGGCGGCAAAATTCTGCGCATCATGGCTGTTCGAAAAATCGCTGCTGCGCCCGCCGCTGATAAACCACTTATCCGCCAGCCCCAGCAGGTTATTGCCGTACAGCGCGCCATTGAGTTGTCCGGTACCGGTACTCTTTTGCCCGCTGTTATCGAAACTCACTGAACCGCCGAGCGGGAATTCAGGCGAAGCCGTCAGATTAACGACAGAATAGCCCTGCCTGTCGCCGGGCAAAATTTCTATTTCAACCGGGGTCTGACGTACGCGATTGAGCTGCTCCATGCCCTGTTCGATATCGCGCAGGTTAAGAATTTTCCCTTCGAGGCCGGGGAAGGTCATGCTCAGCGTGCGGGCGGGAACCCCTTCAAGCCGGATTTGCTGGAGTTTGCCTTCCAGTACCGCGAGATGCAGTACACCACCAGAGAGATCCTGTTCGGTTAAAAATGCGCGGCTGGTGATATACCCCCGGCTGATATACCAGTCAGAGACGGCGTTGGTCAGGGCATTGAGACGCGCCATATCAAGACACTGGTTCACCCACGGCGCAACCAGGCGATCTCTGGCTAACGGAGAAACAAGGGTGGCGCCCGTCAGTTCGATACGCGAGATAACAAAACAGGGTCCTTGCGGGGTCGCGGTACTGTCGGGCTGAACAGGACGCGGTAATACCACGCTGCGCTCCAGCTCTTCACGCTGGCGCTGGTTTTCATCCAGAAGCTGCTGCTGTTGCTGCTGAATAGTATTACGGTCGGCCGGAGACAGGGGGGCCGCCTGCGCAGCACCTGCCAGCAAGGCCATGCCAGCCCACATAATATTTCTCGTCGTTTTCCCTGACACCCGCGCAACTCCCTGCATAAGTCCGTTTTCAAACTTGACTGTTAAAAAACGAGCAACTTATGTCAAAAGGTAACACTTGTAAATATGAGTAAATAAGAATCAGATTATTTCAAGACGGCTTCAGAATTTTTAACATCACGCCACCTGATGGATGACAAGCTCATTATCCATCCCCTACATAAAATACAGCCATGTCTTGTACCTGATTTACGTACGCCTGATTTATAAATAGATTTGGGAATAGTACGTACACAGCAAAGGGAGCAGGGTGGATATGAAAAATGTATTGATTGTGGATGATCACCCCGTTGTCCGGCTGGCGGTGAGAATATTGCTTGAGAAAGAGCGTATGACAGTGGTTGGTGAGACCGAAGATGGGCTGGAAGCAATACAACTGGTAAAACGATTATCACCGGATCTTGTTATCCTGGATATCGATATCCTTTCATTAAATGGCATTGATGTGACGCAGCGAATCCGCGCTAACGGTTTTCAGGGCGGCATTTTAATTCTGAGCAGTAAAAATAACGAGCATTATATTCGGCTCAGCATAAGTGCCGGCGCGGACGGGTTTATTAATAAACGAAAAAATCTTACCGAATTACACAACGCGATGCGCGCCATTCAGGGTGGATACGGTTATTTCCCCTTAAATTTCATGAGAATGGAATCCCCAGGGCAAACAACTAAGGAGGAAGGAAATACTATAACAGCGCTCTCCGCAAAAGAGTTGGACGTATTACGTTATCTGGCAAAAGGCATAAAGGTAGTCGATATCGCAAAGCTAATGAACGTAAGCGATAAAACTATCAGTACGTATAAACGCCGCCTGATGACAAAACTTAAATTACAAAACATGATGGACATATACGAGTTTAGTCGCAAAAACAATCTGGATTAATGGCGCTAAAACAGGTGTAGTCGATCCCTGTCGTCTGAATAGTCTTTCCCTGACATCAATTAAATCGAGGGCTTATTTTAACATCAAGGGTACCCGATCATACTGCTGTCATGAAAAATCGCAGTGCAGATAAATGATCATCATGGCGCCCTCTTTATTTCGAATTCCGTTAACAGCAATGCTGCTCACTACCCTGACCGGTTGCATGATTGCTACCGGACAAGGGATCGCTGTTCATCACACCGAAGAGAGTAGCGAAACGGAAAACCTAAATACACTCGTGAATGTTTACCCACTGACGCCCTCGCTGATTGAGCAATTGCGGCCGCCCCCGGTCTCCTCCCGGATGAATCCTCAACTGGATAAAGAGATCCAGGATTACGAATACCGAATCGGTATTGGCGACGTATTGACGGTTACGGTTTGGTCTCATCCTGAATTAACCACTCCTGCGGGGGAATACCGCAGTCCGAGTGACTCGGGCAACTGGGTGGGCACGGATGGTACCATTTTTTACCCTTACATAGGCCATCTGTCGGTAGCAGGCAAAACGCTGGCTCAGGTACGAACAGACATTACCACGCGCCTGGAAAAGGTCATTGAAAGCCCCCAGGTTGATGTGAATATTGCAGCCTTTCGCTCGCAAAAAGTGTATGTCACAGGGGAAGTCGGACATTCCGGCCAGCAGCCGGTAACAAATATTCCGTTGACGGTGATGGATGCCATTCACGCGGCCGGTGGGTTAACCGCAGACGCAGACTGGCGCAACGTAGTATTAACGCAAAACGGCAAAGAAAGTCGGCTCTCGCTATACGCCTTATTACAACGTGGCGATCTTACTCAAAATCACCTGCTTCATCCTGGCGATATTCTGTTTGTCCCCCGCAACGACTCTCTCAAAGTCTTCGTTATGGGAGAAGTCGGCAAGCAGAGCACACTGAAAATGGATCGCAGCGGCATGACGCTCACCGAAGCCATCGGAAACGCCGAAGGTCTTCGCCAGGATGTGGCGGACGCCAGCGGGATTTTCGTTATTCGCCCCCTTAAGCAGCGCATCAACGGGAAAATCGCCAGCGTATATCAACTCAACGCACGTGATGCGACGGCAATGATGTTGGGAACCGAATTCTGGCTGGAGCCCTACGACATTGTCTGGGTCACCACCGCGCCGCTGACCCGCTGGAACAGGGTGATTTCGCAACTGTTGCCAACCGTGGTCGGGGTGAGCGAACTCACGGAAGTCAGCCGTCATATCCGGACATGGTCACACTAAGGTCTCGCGTCGTTATCCTCTCAGGGAGTGTTTACTCTATGCCGATATCTCCTCCCGTTTCACCGCGGGAAAATGAAATTGATCTGCTTTATCTGGCGGGCATGCTGCTTGACAGGTGGAAAACGATCGCCACCGTGACGGTGTTATTTATGCTGCTTGCGCTGGCCTGGGCACTGTGCACAACGCCTGTCTGGCAAGCTGATGCGTTGATTCAGGTAGAGAAAAACCCGCATGCGTTTTTACCTGAAACTCTGCGCTCTGGCTTTTCGGAGCAAAGTGCCGATATCGCACCGGAAATACAGTTACTGCAATCCCGGATGGTGATGGGGAAAACCGTCAGAGACCTGAAGTTTTTGCAGTTACCAGAACAGGAAGCGATTCGGCAGTTGGCAAAAAGCCTCACGATCGCTGAAAAGGGCAAAGGCAGCGGCATGATTGGCCTCACAATGACGGGAAGTGACCCGGCACTGCTGGTAACGGTACTCAATACGCTTATCGACAATTACCAGCAGCAAAATATCGTCCGCCAGGCGGAACAAGAATCTCGTAGCCTGAACTTTTTAGAACTGCTTTTAACGCAGGTTCGTAGCAAGCTGAATGACGCGGAAGCAAAGCTGAATGCGTATCGCCAGCAACACGATTCCGTGGATCTCAATCTGGAAGCCAAAACGGCGCTGGAACAACTGGTTACTCTGGAAAACCAACTCAACACCCTGAATTCTCAGGAAGCCGAGGTCGCCCAGCTCTTTAAGCGGGAACATCCTGCTTATCAGACGCTTCAGAACAAGCGTAACGCATTGATAAAAGAGAAAGCACGTCTGAGTAAACGGGTCTCTGAGATGCCTTCCGTACAACAAGAGATCCTGCGTTTAAGTCGCGAAGTGGAGTCCGGTCGCACGGTGTATATGCAGCTATTGAGCCGACAACAGGAGTTGAGTATTAGCCACTCCGGGGTGCTGGGAAATGTGCGTATTATCGATAAAGCCGAGGTGTCACCGGATCCCATCAAACCCAAAAAAATGCTGATCGTGGTGCTTGGAACGATGATGGGATTTGTTCTTTCTGCAATGGGCGTGCTGGCCATGAATCTGCTGCGCCAGCGCATTGACTCTCCACGCCAGTTAGAAGAGCAGGGATTACCTGTGTACGCCATCGTACCGCGATCGGAGTGGCTGGTTCGCAAAATGCGTCGGTTAAAAACGCAAACAAAACCTTTCCTGGCAACCGATAACCCAAGCGACCTCTCCGTCGAGGCGATCCGAAACCTGCGCACCACCCTGCGTTTCGATATGGTGAAATCGGCCCAGGGGGGCGTATTGATGATTACCTGCGCCACGCCCAACAGCGGTAAAACGTTTATCAGCACCACGCTGGCGGCCGTCATGGCTCAGGTGGGGAAAAAAGTGTTGTTTATTGATGCTGATATGCGGCGCGGCGATGCGCATACCTTTTTGGGGTTCGACAGGGGTGAAGGTCTTACCGCGCTGTTATCCGGTAAACATCAGATGCATGAGGTGGTGCGTACTTTTCACGCCGGTGGGTTTGATGTCCTCACTCGTGGTGCATCCCAGTCAGATCCAACGGAACTATTAATGAGCGAGAGATTTAACCAGCTCATCGCCTGGGCCGAAGAACACTATGATGTGGTGATTATCGATACGCCCCCCGTTCTGGCCGTCAGCGATGCGGCGATTATTGGCCGCCTCAGCGATATGACGTTACTGGCAACACGGGCAGGGCTGAACAGTGTCAAAGAGACCCGGCTCAGCCTTGATCGTCTTGTCAGCGAAGGCGTGACCGTGCGAGGGATTGTCCTGAACGGGATGACCCGCCGTGTGGCCGGGTTTTACCGCGATGGTTATCGTTGTGAAGGGTATCGCTATAATGCAGTGGATTAAAACTGCAAAATCTAAAGAAATCCCCCATCGCGCCGATCATCATCCGTGTGTATTATTTCCTGTAGCGTTTCCAACAACTAACCTTAACTCAAATACTTAAGCGCCAAAGCGAAAGGCATCATGAGCACACCGATCAAACGGCTAGAAATCATTAAAAATGCCATTGAACTGGAAGATGACGACATCATTCAGAGCCAGCTGACCCGGCTGAAAAATGAAGCGTTTGACGATGAGCTACAGGCAATCGTCGTGGCGCTTGAGCAGAAAAATTACACCGCAGCCATCGCCGCGATTGCCGCCTGGCTGCAGAGCCAGCGTGCCGTTACCCCCTGGCGCGATCCGCAGGTCGCCGCGAGCAAACTGGAACTGAAAGCGCTGGAAGAGCGACTGCGCGATCTGATTGACCGCCGTAACGCGCGCGTACAGCAACTTGATGAGTTTAACGATCTCTATTTCTCCCGCCTGGGCCCGCTGATGCAGCAGATCCTCGCCCTGCGTAAAACGCTGGCCGAGCTGAACCTGCGCCGCCAGCAGGCTGAAGCGCGTCGTCGCGAGGAAGACTATCGCCGCTGTCAGCGCTACATGGCCCAGGCCGTGGAGGTGCTGGCAACACTCACCCAGCGCTGGCGCGATCTGCCTGCCGATTCCGTACAGGCAGCCGAGGCGCGTAAGCATCTGCAGCAGCAAAGTAACCTGATTGCCAACCTGCTGGCCGAGGCGCTGGAGCTGGAGAGCGGCTTAACGCGTGAGGAAGAGCCAGCGCGTCAGGCGCGTGACGAAGCCAACGAAGAGTACGAGAAATACCGCGAGCAGCATCAGGATGCCGAAGTGCGTCTGCGTAAAGGGAAGGATCTTTCACAAGAGGATCGGGACGAGCTGAAACGGCTCTGGCGGCAGGCAAGCAAGCTGTGTCACCCGGATCTGGTGGCGGACGATTTGAAAGAAGAAGCCAACGCGATGATGGTGCAGCTCAACCAGGCTAAACAGCGTGGCGACGTCAAAGCCATTCGTTCTCTGGTGGCGCGCCTGCAGCAGGGCTTCGAGCCGCTGATGGCCAGCGACAGGCTGAACGATCTGGAGCGCATCCGCAAAAAAATGGCCCAGGTTCGCGAGCAGATCGACACCTTAGTGAACGAGCTGGCGGAGCTGGAGAAAGAAGAATCCTGGCTGCTGGTGTCGTCGCTCAGCAATATGGAAGCGTACTTCGCGCAGCAGGAAAAGGCGCTGAACGAGGTCCGCGCCTCGCTCGAACATCAGGTGAGCGAAGCGCAGCTCGATTCGGCAGCGTAACTATTTCGCGTGCCAGTACGCGCTGGCACGCACCAGTTGCTGATCGATAGCCTCCGTCTCAAACAGTCGGCTCAGGTTTTTAACCACCTTCCCTTCCCCGGTCAGCCAGATAAAGTAATCTTCCGCCGGAACGTTCAGCGCCGCCAGATGCTCAGCCACTGCCTGCTCGTTGTGGCCTGTCACCCAGGTGATGTTGAACGCGCTCAGGTGCGCCAGATAGTCCTTGTACGATTCATCCCCGACGGTGACCACCGCGTGAATTTCCGGGGGGTTCGGCAAGCTGGCGATGCCTTCCAGGCGGCGACGCAGCGCCGGCATCCCGGACTCATCACATACGTACAGCTGCCAGGCGTAATCCTCCGGTACCACCAGCGAACCGCGCGGGCCACCAATCGTCAGCCTGTCACCCGCTTTCGCCTCTACTGCCCACTGACTGGCAACGCCACCGTCATGCACGAAGAAATCGAGCACCAGCTCGTGCTTCGCGGCGTCATACAGCGGCGTGTAGTCGCGGGTTTGCGGACGCACGCCGTCCCCCCAGTCAATGCCGTCGTCGGTGACCACTGGCGGTACAAATGTTGTTCCCGGAGCCGGGAAAAACACTTTGGTGTGGTCGTCGAAACCGCGGGAGCTAAAGCCCTCAAGCGCCTCGCCGCCTAAAACAATGCGCTGAAAACCAGCGCTTACACGCTCAACACGGAGCACGATCAGTTCACGAAAACGCAGCTCGTTACGCACGCGTTGTGGATAGCGGGTGGTTGCCATGTTCAGTCCCTTCTCAGGTGAATACGATATATCGAAATTAATTTTAAATGATAATGATTGCTAATCAGCAAGAATGCAAGATCTTTTAGATTGCATCTGAATATATCTTAGATATAGTTTAGATATATCATTTTGAGAGAGACACTATGCGACACGAACATGATGGCGGTGGACGTCGACCACGCTTTTTTGGTCACGGCGATCTGCGGCTGGTGATTCTGGATATTCTGACCCGCAACGCGAGCCACGGTTACGAGCTGATCAAAGAGATTGAGAACCTGACCCAGGGGAACTATACCCCGAGTCCTGGCGTGATTTACCCGACGCTGGATTATCTTCAGGATCAGGCCTTTATCACCATTACGGAAGAAGAGAATGGGCGTAAGCGTATTGCCATCAACGCGGCAGGACAGCAGTGGCTGGACGAAAACCAGGAACAGCTGGAGCAGATTCAGGCGCGGATCAAAGCACGCGCGGTCGGCTTCCAGCTACGCAAAAACCCGCAGATGAAGCGGGCCCTGGAAAACTTCAAAGCGGTGTTGGATTTGAAGGTGAATCAGGGAGCGCTCAGCGACGCGCAGCTTAAGCAGATCGTTGGCGTGATCGACCGCGCGGCGCTGGAGATCTCCCAGCTGGATTAAGCCGGTGCGTGCGCGCTCACGCGGAAGACGCGTACCAGCTCTTTCAGGTGCATCGCCTGCTCGTTGAGGGACGCCGCCGCGGCAACAGACTCCTCCACCAGCGCGGAGTTTTGCTGGGTGGTGGCATCAATCAGGCCAATCGCGCTGTTAATCTGCGAGATCCCCTCTGTCTGCTCGTGGCTCGCCTGGCGGATCTCACGCAGGATCACATCCATCTCTTCCACGTTGCCCACCATGCCGTTGATCAGCTCGCTCGCCTTCTCAACCAGGTTCATTCCGTCCTGCGTCTGGCTGGTGGAGCTTTCAATCAGCTCACGGATCTCACTGGCCGATGAAGCACTCTTCTGCGCGAGCTGGCGCACTTCACCAGCCACCACTGCAAAGCCACGACCGTGCTCGCCCGCCCGGGCCGCTTCCACCGCCGCGTTCAGCGCCAGAATATTGGTCTGGAAGGCAATGGCATCGATCAGGTCGATGATGTCGGACATCCGGTTTGAGGTCTCGTTAATCAGGCGCATTTTGCTGGTCACCTGCTTCATCATCTCACCGTTGTTTTTGACCACCTTCGCGGCATCCGCCGACAGGTTGGTCGCTTCTCCGGTATGCGAAGCGGTGTTTTTCACCGTCGCGGTAATCTGCTCCATCGAGGCCGCGGTCTGTTCCACAGAGCTGGCCTGCTCTTCCGTGCGCGCGGCCAGATCCTGGTTCCCGGCGACAATCTGCGCGGCGGCGCTGGAGATATTCTCCGAGCCGGTCTGCACCTGCTGCACAATGTCCAGCAGGCGCGTTTTCATCTCCATCAGGGCATGCAGCAACAGGCCGGTTTCGTCTTTACCGTGCGAGGTGATACTGCCGGTGAGATCGCCATCCGCAATCGCCGCCGCAAAGTCCACGGCCTGGCCCAGCGGACGGGTAATGGAACGCACGATAAACCAGCCAATCAGGCTGCCTGCCGCCACGCTGAAGAGGGTGATGAGGATCAGCAGCAGACGGTTGCTCCTGAAATCGCTCTCCACCTGCACGCCGGCGTTTTGCATCTCGGTGTTCTGAATCGCAATCAGCGCCTGCACTTTGGCTTTATAGGCCTGCTGCAGTTTTAGCGTGTTGGTCATCATCTCCTGAACGGCACCGGCGCGATCGTGGTTCTGCACCGCCTGCAAAATACGATACCGCGAGTCCAGATACTGCTGGCGCACGCCGCGTATCTCGGCGAGAACCTGCTGCGATTGTTGATCCTGCAGTGCCTTGTTCAGCTCGCCGAGGATCACCGTGATGTGCTCGCTAATCTCTTTGAGATGCTGCTGCGACTGCGCCGTGTACGTCCCCTGTTCATCCAGCAGCATGAGTTGCTGAGTGCTAATAAATTCCTGGAAGTTGTCGATTAACTGGTTCGCTTTTACCGTGGTCGGATAATCACTGGTAATGATGGATTGCATCCCGTTGTTTGCCCGGTTCAGACTCATTAAAGACAAACTCGCGCTCACCACCATCAGGACAATAAAGAATCCAAACGCCAGAAATAATTTCGTGCCGATTTTTACGTCATGTAAGAACATATTTACTCCATCGATGTGATTATTTCTCAGACGATCACCGTTATCGGTAACGAAACCGCTAACTTTATGACTTTGATCGTTTTTTTATTTCATAACCATCACAATGGATAGGCAGAGGCTATTAATATAGCCGTATCGATCGTTACTCAACCACCAGACGGGGCATTTCTGAAATAGCATCGGGTAAAAATGACTTAGGCAGGGATAAATAACTGAGGCACTTTCTTTAGTTATTTAATATAAAATTAACATTAAACCGCAGAAATAATCACAAATGAAGCGAAGGAAGCCGTTTAATCCTGACAGAATAAACGGCTTTTCTGGAACATTACAGACTCAATGGAGTACCGTCACCGCATCCTGAAGACGTCCGGCACGGTGTTTTACCATCGCGGAGATCTGCGCACTCTCCTCAACCAGATCCGCGTTTTTCTGCGTGATGCTGTCCAGTTCAGCCACCGCGCGGGTTAACTCCGAGAGCCCGGTAGCCTGTTCAGAGGTGGAATGGCTAATTTGCGCGATCAGCTGCGTGACGTTTTTCACCTGCTCAACGATATCATCCATGGTGCGCCCTGCGGCGTGTACCTGCTCAGATCCGGACTGTACCTTGCTGGCGCTGGCATCAATCAGCTTACGGATATCGTTGGCGGCGTTCGCGCTGCGGCTGGCAAGATGGCGAACTTCACCGGCCACCACCGCAAAGCCTTTGCCCTGCTCACCGGCTCGTGCCGCTTCTACTGCCGCATTCAGGGCCAGGATATTGGTCTGGAAGGCAATATCATTGATCAGGGTGGTAATGGAGCCGATACGCTGGGTACTGTCGGCGATATCATCCATGGTTTTCACCACCGTCTGCATCGCGTTGCCGCCTTTGGTTGCCGCACTGCTGGCGGCCACGGAGAGCTTGTCCACCTCGGTGGCCGTTTCAGAGTTACTCTGAACGGAGGCCGCCATCTGGTTCATCGTCGCCACGGTCTGCTGCACGTTTGCAACGGTCTGACGCGTGCGGTCGTTCAGATCCTCATTACCCTGCGCCAGCTTGTCGCTGCCGTCGCGCACGCTCACCACCTGACTTGAAACATCATGGATTAACCAGCGACACATCAGCCCTAACTGCCCCACCGCGCGCAGAGTGAGTCCCAGCTCGTCGCTGCGGTTGAGATGCTGCACGCTATTGCGCTCGCCGGTTGCCACCTTCAGCGCCTGACGCGCCACGTTCTCTATCGGGCGGACAATCTGCTGCTCAAACAACAACGTGCCGAGCAGCATCACGACAGCTGCCGCGACCAACGCCACCCAGCCTGCTGAGGTTGCCACCAGCGTGGCGGCGAGCGCGCCAAAAAGCACCGCCATCACGACGCGTACCCGCCAGCGCAGCGGCATCGCCGGTAGCTTTCCGAGCCAGCCCTGACGCACCACCAGCCCTTTATGGATCCGTTTATTACAGCGTCCGGCATTCAGGGCCTTATAGAGTGGCTCCACGGTGGCGATCTCTTCTGCCGTCGCTTTGGTGCGAATCGACATATAGCCAGTGACCTTCCCGTGGCGCACCATCGGCACCGCGTTGGCGCGCACCCAGTAATGATCGCCATTTTTACGGCGGTTTTTGACAATTCCGCTCCACGGCTCGCCCTGTTGCAGGGTGTACCACATATCGGCAAACGCGGCTTTCGGCATATCAGGGTGGCGCACCAGGTTATGCGGCTGACCCATCAGCTCATTAAGCTGATAGCCACTCACCTGAACAAAGGTGTCATTAGCATGAGTCAGATAGCTGTGGACGTCTGTGGTAGACATTAAGGTGGTGTCATCCTCCAGAAGATATTCATTCTGGGTGACATAGGTTGGAGAGGACATCGTGAGCATCCCTTGCAGGTTATTTGAATGTTAATTTTGTGGTTTATTGTTTTTTCGGCGGTAAACAATTTATCTTTAGTTGTTAAACTTGATGGAGATCGCAGATTTCACTTAAACCGCACTTTTTGTGAGATTTTATAATTGATTGATTTTAAATACTTTCGGAATGAAATTACCTGCAAAGGATGATCTGTTAACGCCCACTTAAGTCGCACCATCTGCACCCCCCTGGTGCAATTGACCCCATGCACGTCTTCTTGCGCCCGTTTTCCGTACCGCTAAATCCCGTTTGGAAAACATCGGCATGATTAAATATTGCGCAACATTATTTTAACCTGGCGTTTATCCCGATTTTCGTTAAGTCCGCTGAAGTGGCGTAATCCCTGCAATACTTAACGCAGTATCATGTGATACGCGATCCCCGGGAGCATATTTTGAACAGGTTACCTTCCAGCGCCTCGGCTCTTGCCTGTACCGCGCACGCACTGAATCTCATTGAGAAGCGAACGCTTGATCATGAGGAGATGAAACAACTTAACCGAGAGGTCATCGATTACTTTAAAGAGCACGTCAATCCAGGTTTTCTGGAGTATCGCAAATCTGTTACCGCCGGCGGGGATTACGGAGCCGTAGAGTGGCAAGCGGGAAGTCTGAATACGCTTGTCGACACCCAGGGACAGGAGTTTATTGATTGCCTGGGTGGTTTTGGCATTTTCAACGTGGGGCACCGTAATCCAGTAGTGGTTTCCGCCGTACAGAATCAACTCGCGAAACAACCTCTCCATAGCCAGGAACTGCTCGACCCGCTTCGCGCCATGCTCGCGAAAACGCTGGCAGCCTTAACGCCCGGCAAACTGAAGTACAGTTTCTTTTGCAACAGCGGCACGGAATCGGTCGAAGCGGCGCTTAAACTCGCCAAAGCGTACCAGTCGCCGCGCGGGAAATTCACCTTTGTCGCCACCAGCGGCGCGTTCCACGGTAAATCCCTGGGCGCCCTGTCAGCGACCGCCAAATCCACCTTCCGTAAACCGTTTATGCCGCTGCTGCCGGGCTTCCGCCACGTGCCGTTCGGCGACATTAACGCCATGCGCACCGTGCTCAGCGAATGCCGTAAAACCGGCGATGACGTAGCCGCGGTGATCCTGGAGCCTATTCAGGGTGAAGGCGGCGTGATCCTGCCTCCGCAGGGCTATCTGCCTGCCGTGCGTCAGTTGTGCGACGAGTTTGGCGCATTGCTGATCCTCGACGAAGTGCAGACCGGCATGGGGCGTACCGGCAAGATGTTCGCCTGCGAGCACGAGAACGTTCAGCCGGACATTCTGTGTCTGGCGAAAGCGCTCGGCGGCGGCGTGATGCCGATTGGTGCGACGGTCGCCACCGAAGAGGTCTTCTCGGTGCTGTTCGACAACCCGTTCCTGCATACCACCACCTTTGGCGGTAACCCGCTGGCCTGTGCGGCCGCGCTGGCCACCATCAACGTGCTGCTGGAGCAAAACCTGCCTGCGCAGGCGGAGCAGAAAGGCGACATGCTGCTGGACGGTTTCCGTCAGCTGGGACGTGAATACCCGGATCTGATCCAAGAGGCACGAGGCAAAGGGATGCTGATGGCCATTGAGTTTGTTGACAACGAAATCGGCTACAGCTTCGCGAGCGAGATGTTCCGCCAGCGGGTGCTGGTGGCTGGCACGCTCAACAACGCCAAAACCATCCGCATTGAGCCACCGCTGACGCTGACGATTGAGCAGTGTGAGCAGGTGCTGAAGGCGGCGAGTAAAGCGCTGGCGGCACTGCGCGTGAGTGTGGAAGAAGCGTAAAAAACGCCGGGTGGCGCAGCGCCACCGGCTGCTTTTTATCGGTGAAACTCCGCCACCGTCATGGTGAAGCGAAGCACGGTATTGCCTTCATTGGCATAGCCGTGCGCCGCTTCAGTTTTCGCCACCGCCGATGCCCCGGCAGCAACCTGCGTCACCGCCTCGTCCACTGTCAGCGATAAAACGCCTTCGTTCACGTGCAACAGCTCAAAGGTTCCCGCCGGATGCCCGGAAGAGGTAAATCGCTCTCCCGGCTGCATCTCCCACTGCCACAGTTCAATCATATCCGGGCCCGCAGTTCCTGCCAGCAGTCTCGCGCGTCCGCCCTTTTCCCCCTGCCACAGCACCGGGATCGCCGCGTCCTCAATGATATGCACCCGCGGTTCGCTGGAGACATTCACAATATCCGCCACCGACACGCCGAGCGCGGCAGCCAGCTTGCACAGAATCGCGATACTGGGGTTAGCCGCCCCTTTCTCGATCTCCACCAGCATGCCTTTGCTGACGCTGGCACGCCGCGAGAGCTCATCCAGCGACAGTTTTTTCTCTTTACGCCAGTTGCGAATACGGCTGGCGACGGCCAGGCTTACCTGGGCGATATCGGCACCCTGTTCAGTCATTATATTGACTTTTTCAGTCATTGGTCACTACCATGGTATAAAACAGTCAATACAGGATTATTTATGTCTCTCGTTACGCCGTCAATAGACCCGCGTCTTGCCGCGATTGCCCCGGGCTTTCGGGCGCTGAGCATTGTGGTTGACGCTGCGCCGATTACCCACCCGGAAGTCGCTCCGGCCGTGCTCAGGCAGGCCTGCCAGCAAATGTTGAATGATGATGTTCCGTGGGCTGACGCGCACCTTTCCGGCTGGGATGAGGTATTTAAGGCCTTCGGCGCAAAACCGAAACGCACGCCCTGCTCGGCCTCCGCCCTGCGTAAGCGGGTCTTAAAAGACGGCTCGCTGCCGCCGCTGGATCCGGTGGTGGATATCTACAACGCGGTGAGTATTCGCTACGCCATCCCGGTTGGTGGAGAAAATCTTGCGGCTTACACGGGGGCGCCACGTCTGACGCTGGCCGACGGCAGCGAGCCGTTTGATACCGTCAAAGAGGGGCAGCCGGTGGTGGAATACCCGGAGCCGGGCGAGGTTATCTGGCGCGACGATCTCGGCGTCACCTGCCGTCGCTGGAACTGGCGCCAGGGGATACGCACTCGTCTTGACAGTCAGGCGCAAACCATGTGGTTTATTCTGGAAAGTCTGCCGTCAATGCCGCTTACGGCACTGGAAGAAGCTGGCGCGGATCTGGTGGATAACCTGCAACGTCTGATGCCGGGTGCAGTGGCGCACAGGCAGTTACTGACACTGTAAGAGGATAAAAAATGTTTCGTGGAGTCAGCGCGTTTCCATTAACGCCCCTGAAAAACGGCACGTTTGATGAGCAGGCGTTTACGCGTCTGCTCTCTTCCGTGGTTGAGGCAGGCGTGGATTCACTGGGCATTCTTGGCTCGACGGGGAGCTATGCCTATCTGACCGTTGAAGAGCGTGCCCGGGTGACACGCTGCGCGGTGGAGCATGCCGGTGGCATACCGGTCATCGTCAGCATCGGCGCACTGCGGCTGGACGATATTCTGCGTCTGGCTGACGACGCGCAAACGGCCGGGGTATCCGGCGTGCTGTTGGCGCCCGTGTCGTACCAGCGATTAACGGATGAGGAAGTGTTTAAGCTCTATGAAACGGTGACCCGCCAGCTCTCCGTACCGCTGTGCATTTACGATAACCCTGCCACGACCGGTTTTGCGTTTAGCGATGAATTGCTATTTGCCGTCGCGTCTCTGCCGAATGTGGGTTCCATCAAGCTTGGCCGCGTGCCGGAGGATCTGTCTCAGGTACGTGTCCGGCTTCCTGATACGGTCACACTGGGTATCGCCGGTGACTGGCGGGCAGCCTCCGCCCTGCAGGCCGGGTTTGACGTGTGGTATTCGGTTCTCGCGGGGTTGTTCCCAAAAGCGGCGCTGGCGATAGCGCGTTCGGGGAAGAGTACTGAGTCAGAACGGTTAGAGCCGCTATGGGATCTGTTCCGTCGTTACGGTAGCGTAAGGGTCATCGCGGCAGCGGCGGAAATGAGGGGAAAAGTGGCAACACCCGGATTGCCGTTCCCGTTGCAGGCGATTCAGGGGGAGCCGCGCGAGGCACTTTCAGCGATCCTTGCGGAACTGGAACTGGCCTGAAAAACGCCGGGTGGCGCTGCGCTTGCCCGGCCTACACAATCAACACGAACTCGTGCCTGTAGGCCCGGTAAGCGCAGCGCCACCAGGCAAAACGTTACTCCGGCAGCAGCCCCACAAAACTGCGTTTTTTGCGTGGCTCCGACATTAATTCTTCGAGCTTATCCACGCAGGCCAGATAGTGCGGCGTTTTCTTGTGCGCCAGCACCGCCTCTTCGTCTTTATAGGCCTCGTAGATAAAGAACCGGGTTTTCACCCGGGGGTCCTGCAACACGTCAAAACGCAGGTTTCCCGGCTCCTGAATCGCGCCCTCGTGGTTGGCGCGAAACACCTCCAGAAACTCGTCCACCCGCTCGGGTTTGATGTTGATCTCCACTAACGTCACGTTCATTTCGCTTCTCCCTGTTTCTCTTCCTGCCAGAACTGGAACGCCTCCCGGGCGCTCATGTTCTCGTGAACCACTTTCTTCACCGCCTTCAGCATGGCGAGCGGCGCGCTGGACTGGAAGATATTACGCCCCATGTCCACGCCGGAGGCTCCCTGATCAATCGCGCGCCAGCACATCTCCAGTGCCTCGTGCTCCGGCAGCTTTTTCCCCCCGGCGATGACGATCGGCACCGGGCAGCTGGCGGTCACTTTTTCAAAACCGTCATCCACAAAATAGGTTTTAACGAACTGCGCCCCCATTTCGGCGGCAATCCGGCTGGCGAGCGAGAAGTACCGCGCATCGCGTGCCATCTCTTTGCCCACCCCCGTCACCGCCAGCACGGGCATCCCGTAACGTGCCCCCGCGTCCACCAGCTTGATGATGTTGTTGATCGACTGATGCTCGAATTCACTGCCGATGTACACCTGCGCCGCCACCGCGCAGACATTCAGGCGCAGGGCATCCTCCATCGCCACCGCCACGCACTCGTTGGAGAGCTCGCCTAAAATCGAATTCCCTCCCGAGGCGCGCAGGACCACCGGTTTATTGGTGGCGGCCGGGACGGTGCTGCGCAAAATACCGCGGGTACACATCAACACATCGGTTTCGCCGAACAGCGGTGCGATAGAGAGATCGATACGCTCAAGACCGGTGGTCGGCCCCTGGAAGTAACCGTGGTCAAAGGCCAGCATCACTGTGCGGTTGCTTTTTGGGTTGAAGATACGCGAAAGCCGGGACTGCATGCCCCAGTCCAGCGAGCCACAGCCCTTCAGGGTGAACGGTACGTTTTGCTGCGGTGTACCGATGCCAAAATCCTTACCGTCTTTGATGTCGTCTAAATCAGCCATTTGCTCCCCCGTCAGAAATCGTATTTGTTGATGTTCTCTTTGGTGAACACCACGCGCTCTGGCAGCAGCACGATGCCGTTGCCTTTTGCTTCATACTGGTAGCCCTGGACGCTGTTCGGCTCGACCTTCAGCGTACCGATATCTTTCACCTCCACGCTGTCGCCGACGTTAAGATCACCTTTTTTCAACAACCGATCGGCGACATTGACCGCAATTTTGCCCTGTTGCACCACATCCCACAGGCTGAAGGCTTTAACCGTGCCGCGCTCGACGTACGGGCGCATGACGTTAGGCGTACTGAACCCGACAATCGCCACCCCTTCCCGCTTCAGGTTTTCCGCCGCCTGCGCCGCGGCTGGCAGGGCGTTGGCGTCCGGGGCGATGATCGCATCCAGATCCGGGTACGCTTTTAAGATCCCTTCGGCGGTTTGCAGGGATTTGGTGGCGTCGTTATAGCCAAACTGGGTGGTCACGATCTGCCACTGGGGATGATCTTTTTCGATTTTGGCCTTCGCCTCTTTCACCCACTGGTTCTGGTCGGTGACGGTCGGGCTGGAGTAGAAGAAGGCCACTTTGGCATTCGGCTTTGTCACCTGCTTCCCGGCCATCTCCACCAGCAGGCCACCGAGCTGCTCCGGGGTACCCTGGTTGATGTAAATGCTGCGGCACTCCGGTTTGGTGTCGGAATCCCAGGTCAGCACTTTGACGCCGCGCTGCATCGCGCGCTTCAGCGCCGGGCAAAGGCCATCCGGCGACACGGCGGAGACGATAATGGCGTTATAGCCCTGGTTGACGAAGTTATTGATGAGCTGCACCTGGCCGGAGACGCTCGGCTCGGTGGGGCCGTCGTAGGTGACGTCCACGCCGAGCGTTTTCCCCGCCTCTTTTGCACCGTTGCCGCCGCTGGTGAAGAAGCCCACGCCTACCAGCTTCGGGATAAAGGCGATGCGGTCCGCCGCCTGCGCCGAGGCGAAGCTGAGGGCCATTGCCAGGACTATCAGTTTTGTTTTCATCTTACGCTCCGGATAGTTTTCTAAAGAGAGAACGCACCCATTCACGGTGCAGACTCAGCGAACGTCCCATCACCACCACAACCAACAGCGCCCCTGACAGCGCGCTCGACACCTGGTTGGGGATGCCGACCATCTGTAAACCCTGCTGCAGGTACCCCACCAGCAGCGCCGCCAGTGCCGTACCGATAACCGACCCTGACCCGCCGTAAATATTCGCCCCGCCGAGCACGGCGGCGGTGAGGGCAGGCATCAGCAGATCGCGCCCCAGATCCGAACGCGCGGAACCGAAATAGGAGACCATCACCAGGGCGGCAATGGCCGAGGCGACGCCCACCAGGCCGTACAGCGCGTAAGGCATGCCGTTAACCGACAGCGCCGCATAGCGCGCGGCGCGCGGGTTCTGGCCGATTAAGAACAGATGCCGCCCAAAGCGCCCGCGGTGGGTAATCAGCCAGAAGAAGAGCGTAATGAGCGCAAACAGCACCAGTGGAATGGGCAGACCTGACACGGTCAGGTTAGCGAACGCGGTAAAGCTGTCCGGGAAGCCGCCGATGCCCTCATAGCCCGTCGCGCCCGCCATGCCAGAGAGCAGCAGCGCCCCGCCGCCGTAGAGGTAGAGCGTGCCGAGAGTAATGACTAACGGGCTGATGCCGGTGTAGTGGATCAGCGCCGCATTCACCAGCCCGCACAGCAGGCCCAGCAGCAGCGTCAGAGGAATGGCGACCGCCATCGGCCAGCCCGATTGCATCATCACCCCCAGCGCAATGGCGCACAGGCCGATGGTCGAACCGAGGGAGATATCGATCCCGCCGCTGATGATCACCAGCGTCAGCGGCAGCGCCACAATGCCGATGCAGATGAAATCGCTGGTGCTGAACAGCAGCATGTTGATGTCGAGCATCCGCGGGTTAATGGCGCCAAAGAGCAGGATCTCCAGCACCAGTAAGATCAGCAGCGCGCTTTCCCAGTTAAGCTTCATTTACGCCACCTCTTTTTTGCGTTTGGGAAATGGGGTGACGTGCTTTCCCCCTCTGTTACCCGGCTGGAAGCGAGCGTATTTCAGCGCCCGCTGATGACGCGCCAACGCCTGGCGCAGACGCCCGTCGAGCACCAGCACGCCCAGCAGCACCAGCCCGGCGATAAAGTCGTTCCACCACGCCGGGAGCTTAAACAGCACCAGTACGGTGTCGATTTGCGTCAGGAAAAAAGCCCCCAGCAGTGCGCCAATCAGCGTGCCCGTCCCGCCCAGCAGCGAAATGCCGCCGAGCACGCAGGCGGCGATGGCTTTCATCTCCAGCCCGCTGCCGGTCTGGTTTGGCACAAAGCCAATCTGGGAAGCAAAGACAATTCCGGCGCAGGCCGCCAGCATGCCGTTGAGGGTAAAGGCGATCATCCGCGTGCGGTTGACCGCCACGCCCAGCTGGCGCGCGGCGGCAAGGTTATCGCCCACGGCGTAGAAATCCCGGCCGAAGGCGGTACGCGAGAGCGTCCACGCGCCGACAGCGGCTAAAAACAGCACCACCATGCCGAGCGGTGAGATACCAACCGCAACCGGTTCTGAGAGGGATTTCAGCGCTGGCGGCAGCCCTTCGATCCACTTCCCGCCGGTCCAGAGCAGCATCGCCCCGCGATACAGCCCCAGCGTACCGAGGGTGGCAACAATCGCCGGGATGCGCAGCGCCACCACCAGAAACCCGTTGAACGCCCCTGCCAGCGCGCCGACAGACAGCGCGAACAGCATCGACACCGGCAGGCTGTAGCCATTGTTCAGCGCCACGCCGATCGCGATGGCGGAGAGCCCCACGGTGGAGCCCACGGAGACGTCAATATTGCGGGTCAGCATCACCAGCGCGGCGCCAAGCGCCAGCAGGATCAGGATTTGCGCGCTGGCGAAGATCATCCCCAGCGTCTGAAGGCTCAGGTAAGCCGGATTAAGCGCCACCAGCACGGCAAACAACGCCAGAATGGCGAGAAACGCGCTCAGCTCGCGGTTTTTCAGTAACGTCTTCATGATTGTCCTCCGAACGCCAGCGCCATCATCCGATCGAGGCTGACGGCATGGCGCGGCAACTCGCCGCTGAGCACGCCCTGGTGCATCACCAGAACGCGATCGGCAAGGCCAGGAAACTCATCGAGATCGCTTGAGATCATCAGCACCGCCACGTTCTGCGCGGCCACGCTTTTGATGAGCTGGTAGATATCAGCACGTGCCGACACATCCACGCCGCGCGTCGGTTCATCGACGATCAGCAGTAACGGGTTGGCTTCCAGACAGCGGGCCAGCAGCACTTTTTGCTGATTCCCGCCGGAGAGGGTGCGCACGGTTTGATCCGCATGGTTAAGTTTGATCCCCAGCGCCCGGTGGTAACGCTCCACCACCGCGGACTCCCGCTTGCGTTGCTGCCAGAGAGACGGCTCGTTCAGCGCCACCGTGTTCCAGCGGATCGGTGCATCCAGGAACAAGCCGGACACCTGCCTGTCTTCCGGCAGATAAACCAGGCCTTTGTCCAGCCGGCCGCCCACGCTCTCGTGAGTGATCTCCTGATTCTCCAGCCAGACCCGTCCGCCACGCACCGCACGCAGGCCGTAGAGCGTCTCGGCAAATTCGGTGCGCCCGGATCCGACCAGACCGGCCAGACCGACGATCTCGCCTGCGTAGATCTCAAGCGAGAGATCGATAAAACCCTCCCCGGTAAGCTCGTCCACGCGCAGCACCGGAAAATCCTGCGGCTGGGTGCGACGGTTTCCCGGCAGCGCCAGCCACAGTTTTTGCGCATCGCTTAAGCCTTTCTCCCGGCTCACCGGCGTCATGGCGGCAATCAGCGCGTTATCGTCGAACTGCGCGGTTTCCCCGCTGAGCACCACGGCACCGTCGCGCATCACCGAGACGTGGCTTGCCAGCTGGCGGATCTCCGGCAATTTATGCGAAATAAAGACGATGCCAACGCCCAGATCCTGCAGGGCGCGGATCTGGCGAAACAGGCGTTCGGTTTCACCGGGCGTGAGGGACGCCGTGGGTTCGTCGAGGATCAGGATCGTCGCGTTACGCATCAGACCGCGCAGGATCTCCACCATCTGCTGATCCGCCACTTCCAGCGTGCTGGCGATCGCGTCGAGATTTAGCTGGCACTGCAACTGCTGCAGCTTCTCCGTCAGCCGTTTCTCTCGTTCCCTTTCACGCGGCAGGCGGAAAAGGATGTTTTCCCGCACCGTCAGATTGGGGAACAGGAGCGGTTCCTGCGGCACCAGATAGATACCTAACTTGTGCGCCTGCACGGGTGTGAGCCGCGCATATGAATGGCCTGCTACGGAAAGTTCACCGCTGTCCGGCGTCTCCACACCGGCGATGATCTTCATCAGCGTCGATTTACCCGCGCCATTACCGCCCATCAAGGCATGTACCTGGCCCGCAAGCAGCGTGAAATCAATGCCTTTCAAAACCGGCACCCCGGAAAACTGCTTGCAGATGGCTCGTGCTTCGATAAGTGAGGTCATCATCGCTCCGCTATTGAACAAATGATTTTTAGATTTAATAATGTTCAAAAGCGTAGACGGTGAACTATATTTACAACCGTGCAGGGATCACAGTTTTATCGATTAAGATCCAACTGAACCAGAAACTATCTAAAAGATCCGTTTTGCCGCGTGGCTCACATTTTCGACCTGCGCCGTCACGAACATATGATCTAAATTTTTATAAGAGTTCAATTATGAGCGATAAACGCACTGCGGAAGAAGGTCGGTTTGCCGGGCTGGCACTGGCGGAAGAGGAGCTGGTTGCCCGCGTGGCCTGGTGTTACTACCACGACGGATTGACGCAAAACGACATTGGCGAACGGCTCGGCCTGCCGCGCCTGAAGATCTCTCGCCTGCTGGAGAAAGGTCGCCAGTCCGGGGTGATCCGCGTGCAGATCAACTCCCGCTATGAGGGCTGTCTGGCACTGGAAACCGAATTGCAGCAACGCTTTGGGCTAAAGCTGGTGCGCGTGCTGCCAGCGCTGAATACCCCGCCAATGAACGTGCGGTTAGGCATTGGTGCCGCGCAGTCGTTAATGGGCGTGCTGGAACCCGGCCAGCTGTTAGCGGTGGGATTTGGTGAAACCACCATGAGCAGCCTGCAGCACTTAAGCGGCTTTATCAGCTCGCAGCAGATCCGCCTGGTCACCCTTTCCGGCGGCGTGGGGCCGTATATGACCGGCATCGGCCAGCTGGACGCGGCATGCAGCGTCAGCATGATCCCCGCCCCGCTTCGCGTCTCTTCCGCCGAGGTGGCCGGGATCTTAAAACGCGAAACCAGCGTGCGGGACGTGATCCTCGCCGCAACGGCCGCCGACGTGGCGGTGGTCGGGATTGGGTCCGTGAACCAGCGCCGTGATGCAACGATATTGCGCTCAGGCTACATCAGCGAAGGTGAACAGCTGATGTATGCCCGTAAAGGGGCCGTCGGCGACATTCTCGGTTATTTCCTCACTGCCGAAGGAGAGTGCGTTGAGGAGCTGGAGATCCACAAAGAACTGCTGGGCGTCACGCTTGATGAACTGGCGCAGTTGCCCACCATCGTTGGCGTGGCCGGCGGTGTTGAGAAAGCCGATGCGATTTACGCCGCACTGAAAGGTCGCCGTATCAATGGCCTGGTGACGGAAGAGACAACAGCCCGCGCGGTGCTGGCCCTGACGTAACGGGGTAAGCCCTGCGCTAACAACGAGGCAAACTCATGAGTTACCTTTTAGCGTTAGATGCAGGGACAGGCAGCGTGCGTGCCGTTATTTTCGATCTGCAGGGCAACCAGGTTGCCGTGGGTCAGGCCGAGTGGAAGCACCTCAGCGCGGAAAATGTGCCGGGCTCGATGGAGTTCGACCTTGAGACCAACTGGCGGCTCACCTGCCAGTGCATCCACCAGGCGCTGGATCGCGCGCATTTGAGCGCGGCAGATATCCAGTCCGTCGCCTGCTGCTCCATGCGCGAAGGGATTGTTCTGTATGACCGTAACGGCGAGGCCATCTGGGCTTGCGCCAACGTCGACGCCCGCGCCAGCCGCGAGGTGGCTGAACTTAAAGAGATCCACGACAACCAGTTTGAATCCGAAGTATACGACGTTTCCGGCCAGACCCTGGCCCTGAGCGCCATGCCGCGTCTGCTGTGGCTGGCGCACCATCGCCCGGATATCTATCGCAAGGCTGCCACTATTACCATGATCAGCGACTGGCTGGCGGCGAAGCTCTCCGGCGAGCTGGCGGTCGACCCGTCTAACGCGGGCACTACGGGGATGCTGGATCTCTTCTCCCGCGACTGGCGGCCAGCGCTGCTGGATATGGCCGGACTGCGCGCCGATATCCTCTCCCCGGTGAAAGAGACCGGCACTGTTCTGGGTGCCATCACCCATGATGCCGCCCGGCAGAGCGGCCTGCGTGAAGGCACGCCTGTGGTGATGGGCGGTGGCGACGTACAGCTGGGCTGTCTGGGGCTGGGCGTGGTGCGCGCCGGGCAAACGGCGGTGCTGGGTGGCACCTTCTGGCAGCAGGTGGTCAACCTGCCGCAGGTGCGCACCGATCCTGAGATGAATATTCGCGTGAACCCACACGTCATCCCCGGTATGGCGCAGGCGGAGTCGATCAGCTTCTTCACCGGCCTGACCATGCGCTGGTTCCGCGACGCCTTCTGCGCGGAAGAGAAGCTGATCGCCGAACGTATGGGGATGGACACCTATTCCCTGCTCGAAGAGATGGCGAGCCGGGTGCCCGCGGGTTCGCATGGCGTGATGCCCATCTTCTCCGACGCGATGCATTTTAAGCAGTGGTACCACGCCGCCCCGTCGTTTATTAACCTCTCCATCGACCCGGAAAAGTGCAACAAAGCGACGCTGTTCCGCGCACTGGAAGAGAACGCGGCGATTGTCTCGGCCTGTAACCTGGCGCAGATCTCACGTTTCTCCGGCGTTCACTTCGAGAGCCTGGTGTTTGCCGGAGGCGGTTCGAAGGGGGCGCTATGGAGCCAGATTTTAAGTGACGTCACCGGTTTGCCGGTGCGCGTACCGGAAGTGAAAGAGGCGACGGCGCTGGGCTGCGCCATTGCCGCCGGAGCCGGGGCGGGACTGTTTGCGGATATGGCCACCACCGGCGAGCGGCTGGTGAAATGGAGCCGCGAGTTTACCCCGAACCCGCAGCACCGGGCGCTGTACGATGGCATGATGCAGAAGTGGCAGGCGGTGTACGCCGACCAGCTTGGGCTGGTGGACAGCGGGCTGACGACATCAATGTGGCAGGCGCCGGGGCTGGTGCGTTCCCCCTCACCCCGCCCCTCTCCCTAAGGGAGAGGGAGATTGAGTCCCCTCTCCATTAGGGAGAGGGTTAGGGTGAGGGCATTATTTGAATCCCATCACAATCACTGCATTCCCCTTTTCCCTTTTACTTCCTGCTGGCTAAATTAGTAACTCATCCGACCACATAACAATAATTTTACACTGGAAGAGACTATGAGCCGCTACCCGTCGTTATTCGCCCCCCTCGATCTGGGGTTCACAACGCTCAAAAACCGCGTGTTGATGGGCTCAATGCATACCGGGCTGGAGGAGCATCCGGACGGGGCCGAGCGTCTGGCGGCCTTCTATGCCGAACGCGCGCGCCACGGGGTGGCGCTGATTGTTACCGGTGGTGTGGCTCCCGCGCCCTCAGGGGTGGGGATGGAAGGCGGAGCGGTACTTAACGATGTATCACAGCTGCCGCACCACCGCATTGTGACCGATGCCGTTCACAATGAAGGCGGGAAAATTGCCCTGCAAATCCTGCATACCGGGCGTTATAGCTATCAGCCGCATCTGGTTGCGCCGTCGGCCATTCAGGCACCGATTAACCGCTTCAAACCGCATGCCCTTAGCCACGATGAAGTGCTGGCGCTGATTGACGACTTCGCCCGCTGTGCGGCGCTGGCGCGTGAAGCGGGCTATGACGGCGTCGAGGTGATGGGTTCCGAGGGGTATCTGATTAACGAATTCCTCGCGGCCCGCACGAACCAGCGTGACGACGAATGGGGAGGCGATTATGCGCGACGCATGCGCTTTGCCGTCGAAGTGGTGCGCGCCGTGCGTGAACGTGCGGGCGCTGACTTTATTATCATCTTCCGCCTGTCGATGCTGGATCTGGTGGAAGGTGGCGGGACGTTTGACGAGACCGTCCAGCTGGCGCAGGCGATTGAAGCCGCCGGTGCCACCCTCATCAACACCGGGATTGGCTGGCACGAGGCGCGTATCCCGACTATCGCCACGCCGGTACCGCGCGCCGCCTTCACCTGGGTTACGCGCAAGCTGAAAGGCAAAGTGTCTGTTCCGCTGGTGACCACTAACCGTATTAACGATCCGCAGGTAGCGGATGATGTCATCTCACGTGGCGATGCCGATATGGTGTCGATGGCGCGTCCGTTCCTGGCGGATGCTGAGCTGCTCTCCAAAGCGCAAAGCGGGCGGGCGGATGAGATCAACACCTGCATCGGCTGTAATCAGGCCTGTCTGGATCAGATCTTCGTCGGGAAAGTGACCTCCTGCCTGGTTAACCCCCGCGCCTGCCATGAAACCAAAATGCCGGTGCTCCCGGTAGACAAATCAAAACGCCTGGCGGTTGTGGGGGCGGGCCCCGCGGGACTGGCGTTTGCAATAAATGCGGCGTCGCGCGGGCACAGCGTGACGCTGTACGATGCCGCGGGCGAGATTGGCGGGCAGTTTAATATTGCCAAACAGATCCCCGGCAAAGAGGAGTTCTATGAAACGCTGCGCTATTACCGCCGGATGATCGCGCTGACGGGTGTGGATCTGCGGCTCAACCAGTGGGTGAGCGCGCCAGATCTGTTGGAATACGACGAGGTGATCCTGGCGAGCGGGATCGCCCCGCGCACGCCTGCGATCGAGGGCATCGATCATCCTAAAGTACTGAGCTATCTCGATGTGCTGCGCGATAAAGCGCCGGTTGGGGAAAACGTCGCCATTATCGGCTGCGGTGGGATTGGCTTTGATACCGCCATGTATTTAAGCCAGCCGGGCGAGGCCACCAGCCAGAACATCGCCGAGTTTTGCGTGGAATGGGGCATCGACACCAGCCTGAGCCAGTCCGGCGGCCTGCGCCCGGAAGGGCCACAGCTGCCGAAAAGCCCACGGCAGATCGTGATGCTGCAGCGCAAAGCGAGTAAGCCGGGTGAAGGACTGGGGAAAACAACCGGCTGGATCCACCGCGCCACCCTGCTCTCGCGCGGCGTGAAGATGATCCCGGCGGTCAGCTACCAGAAGATCGACGATGACGGCCTGCACGTCACGATCGGCGGTGAACCACAGCTGCTGCGTGTGGATCATGTCATTTTATGTGCCGGGCAGGAGCCGAAGCGCGATCTGGCGGATCCGCTACGTGAGGCGGGTAAAACGGTGCATTTGATCGGCGGGTGCGCTGTGGCGATGGAGCTGGATGCGCGGCGGGCCATTGCGCAGAGCACCCAGCTTGCACTGGTTATTTAGCGACGACGCCCCAGCTTCACCGCTTTCAAGACCACAAACTTGTTATTGGTGGCGATGGTGACGCAGTTACCGAAAATCTTCTTCAGCTTGTGGAAGTAGTCCAGGTGACGGTTGGCCACGATATACAGCTCGCCGTTGATTTTCAGGCAGCGGCGCGCATGATGGAACATCTCCCACGCGACGTTATCCGTCAGGGCATGCTTCTGGTGGAACGGTGGGTTGCAGAACACGGCGTTGAAGCGGAAAGGTTCTACGCCGGACAGCGCGTTATTGATCATAAACTCGCAGCGATCCAGCGCCTCTGGCATGTTGGTTTCCACGTTCAGACGGCTCGAGGCCACCGCCATTGGCGATTCGTCGCTGAAGACCACGCTGGCTTGTGGGTTCTTTGCCAGCAGCGTCAGGCCAATCACGCCGTTACCGCAGCCGAGATCCACAATCTCCCCTTCCAGATTTTCCGGCAGATGTTCAATAAAGAAACGTGCGCCGATATCCAGGCCGGTACGTGAGAAGACGTTCGCATGGTTGTGGATGGTCCAGTCGGTGCCTTCCATCTTCCAGCTCAGCGTCTCTGGCGCGTCAGCCAGCTCCGGCGCGCTGAAGGTACAGTTAATCAGGCGCGCTTTTTTCCACGCCAGCGTCGTGGTGGTCGGGCCGAGCACTTTCTCGAACAGCTCCAGCGTTGAGGTGTGAATATCACGCGCCTTCGCACCTGCGATGATGCGCGTCTCTGGCGTGACGACCTTACGTAATGCACGCAGCTGCTGCTCCAGCAACGCCATGGTTTTTGGCACTTTAATCAGCACCACGCCCGGCGCCTGCGGGTAGTCTGCGGTGCTGTCGAGGAACTTCACGCTGGCTTCGTCGAGATCGTTGTGACGCAGGTTTTCACGCGTCGCCAGCTCGCTTAAGTATGAATCGCCAATGCTGTAAGGCGTGTGCGCCGCCAGGGCGCAGCCCAGCGCTCCGAAGGCATCATTCAGGATCAGAACCGGGCCGCGGATTTCAGTCTCATCCAACTGTTGCAGCAGATATTCATCCGCCGCTTCCCACGCCTGAAGCGGGTTAACGTCGTCCGTCTCCGGGAAACGTTTAAGGTTGAGTGAACGGAAACCGTTGTCTAAGTGGCTCATCGGCCCTCCTGAATGGTAAAATTTCGGCGTTATCCCTGAAAAGGGTGCGTGAGTATACCCGTTTTCAACTTATTTTGGGGTTTTGATGAACCAGCTGACTTATCTCCAGGGCTACCCGGAGCATCTGCTCTCCCAGGTACGCACGTTAATTGCCGAGCAAAAGCTGGGGGCGGTGCTGGAAAAACGCTATCCCGGCACGCACGATGTCGCGACCGATAAAGCCCTCTGGCAGTATACGCAGGATCTCAAAAACCGGTATCTGAAGAGCGCGCCGCCGATCAACAAGGTGATGTACGACAATAAGATCCACGTGCTGAAAAATGCGCTCGGCCTGCACACCGCCATCTCCCGCGTGCAGGGCGGCAAGCTGAAAGCGAAAGCCGAGATCCGCGTCGCCACTGTCTTTCGCAACGCACCGGAAGCCTTTCTGCGAATGATCGTGGTACACGAGCTGGCGCACCTCAAAGAGAAAGAGCATGACAAGGCGTTCTACTCCCTGTGCTGCCACATGGAGCCGCAGTACCATCAGCTGGAGTTTGATACCCGTTTGTGGCTTACGCATTTATCGTTAAAGAGTAATGCGCAGTAGCGCACTGGTTTTGCAACAATCACGTGCTACAGTGGCTAAAGGTTCCCCGCTACGGAGTACGTAAACGTTTATGATACGTTTCGCAGTCATTGGTACGAACTGGATCACGCGCCAGTTCGTCGACGCCGCCCACGAAACCGGCAAATTTAAGCTCACCGCAGTCTATTCCCGCAGCCCTGAACAGGCGCAGGCTTTCGCGAATGATTACCTGGTTGAATATCTGTTCACCTCGCTTGATGAGATGGCGCAAAGCGACGCGATTGACGCGGTCTATATCGCCAGCCCGAACGCCCTGCATTTCCCGCAAACCCGGCTTTTCCTCAGCCATAAAAAACATGTCATTTGCGAGAAGCCATTGGCGTCGAATATTCAGGAAGTCGAAGCGGCGATTCAGTGCGCCCGCGACAACCAGGTGGTGCTGTTCGAAGCGTTTAAAACCGCCAGTCTGCCGAATTTCCTGCTGTTACAGCAGTCTTTGCCGAAGATTGGCAAAGTGCGCAAAGCCTTTATTAACTACTGCCAGTACTCGTCACGCTACCAGCGTTATCTGGACGGCGAGAACCCGAATACCTTTAATCCGGCCTTCTCAAACGGCTCGATTATGGACATCGGTTTCTATTGCCTGGCCTCTGCGGTTGCCCTGTGGGGCGAGCCTCACGGCGTTACAGCCACTGCCAGCCTGCTGGAGAGCGGCGTGGATGCGCACGGTGTCGTGGTGCTGGATTACGGTGATTTCAGCGTCACGCTGCAGCACTCCAAAGTGAGTGATTCGGTCCTGCCAAGTGAAATTCAGGGTGAAAACGGCTCGCTGGTTATCGAAAAGATCTCCGAATGCCAGAAGCTGAGTTTTGTGCCGCGCGGCGGTAAAGCGCAGGAGCTGACGCAGCCTCAGCATATTAACACTATGCTCTATGAGGCAGAGGTCTTCGCCCGACTGGTGGAAGACAACGAGGTGAATCACCCCGGGCTTGCGGTAAGCCGCACCACGGCCAAACTGCAAACGGAAATCCGTCGCCAGACCGGCGTGGTTTTCCCGGCAGACGGCGTGAGCGCAGACGCTATCGCGTAAAGCTGTGTAATGAATGACTGTGGACCATTGACGAAACTGATGGTCTGACATATTTTGTTACGAGCAAAGGGGAGTAACTTCCTTGCCGGTGGATCGTCATTACGATGCGTGCAAAACCGCATCCGGTCGCCGGGCAACCCTTGTGGTTGTAAGTGAGACCTTGCCGGAAGGCGAGGTCTATGCATAAAAAGCTAACGGCTATCGTCTTCTGACCATAGCCGTTTTTGTTTTTTTATGTGTAAGGAAAATAGTATGCATTCAGTCGGCACTCCAATGTTGTGGGGCGGATTCGCGGTTGTCGTGCTTATCATGCTGGCGATCGACCTCTTTTTACAGGGGCGTCGTGGCGAGCACGGTATGAGCATCAAACAGGCTGCCGTCTGGTCGCTGGTGTGGGTTACCCTCTCTCTGCTCTTCTGCGCCGCCTTCTGGTGGTATCTGGCCTCGACCGAAGGCCGTGCGGTGGCCGATCCTCAGGCACTCGCCTTCCTCACCGGTTATCTGATTGAAAAAGCGCTGGCGGTGGATAACGTCTTCGTCTGGCTGATGCTGTTCAGCTACTTTGCCGTGCCTGCTGCCCTGCAGCGTCGTGTGCTGGTTTACGGCGTGCTGGGGGCGATCGTTCTGCGTACCATTATGATCTTCGCCGGAAGCTGGCTGATTACCCAGTTCGAATGGCTGCTGTACGTCTTTGGCGCGTTCCTGCTGTTCACCGGGATCAAGATGGCGCTGGCGAAGGAAGACGAAACCGGCATTGGCGAAAAGCCGCTGGTGAAGTGGATCCGTGGACACCTGCGCATGACCGACAAGATCGAGAGCGAGCACTTCTTTGTTCGTCAGAACGGCCTGCTGTTTGCCACCCCGCTGCTGCTGGTGCTGATTCTGGTTGAGCTGAGCGATGTGATCTTCGCCGTGGACAGTATCCCGGCTATCTTCGCCGTCACCACTGACCCGTTCATCGTGCTGACCTCAAACCTGTTCGCGATTCTCGGTCTGCGTGCGATGTACTTCCTGCTGGCAGGCGCGGCTGAGCGCTTCTCAATGCTGAAGTACGGTCTGTCGGTGATCCTGGTATTCATCGGTATCAAGATGCTGATTGTCGATTTCTACCATATCCCGATCGCCATCTCGCTCGGCGTGGTGTTTGGCATTCTGCTGGTGACGCTGATTATCAATACCTGGGTTAACCGCCAGAACGATAAAAAGCAGCAGGCATAGTGCGTTTTGCCGGGTGGCGCTGCGCCACCCGGCACTTTCGTTAAACAATAGTTAAAAAACATGACGCAACACGTAAAATCCAGCATTTTACGCTTCCGCCTTTCCTCGCTTTCCCTGATACTCAACCAGGCAAACAAATACTTACATCCGGACATAAATGTGCCTTAGAGCACAGCCAGGATGGAACGCAATTTCACTCAGGAATAACGTATGAGCACACAATCACGCGGTCTGTTCGCGCGCCTGGCGCAGGGCAGCCTTGTAAAACAAATTCTGGTCGGGCTGGTACTGGGTATTCTGCTGGCAATGGTGTCAAAACCTGCTGCGGAAGCCACGGGACTGCTTGGAACCCTTTTCGTTGGCGCACTGAAAGCCGTGGCACCGGTACTGGTTCTGATGCTGGTCATGGCGTCGATTGCCAACCACCAGCACGGACAAAAAACCAACATTCGCCCGATTCTGTTCCTGTATCTGCTGGGAACCTTCTCTGCGGCATTAACGGCCGTTGTGTTTAGCTTCCTGTTCCCGTCCACGCTGCATCTGACCAGCGCGGCCGGTGATATCACGCCGCCATCGGGGATTGTGGAAGTGCTTCGTGGCCTGCTGATGAGCATGGTCTCTAACCCAATCACGGCGCTGATGAACGCAAACTACATTGGCATCCTGGTCTGGGCGATTGGTCTGGGCTTCGCGCTGCGTCATGGTAATGAGACCACGAAAAACCTGGTTAACGATGTCTCGAACGCCGTGACGTTCATGGTGAAGCTGGTGATTCGTTTTGCGCCAATCGGGATCTTCGGTCTGGTCTCTTCCACGCTGGCAACCACCGGTTTTGACGCGCTGTGGGGCTACGCACAGTTACTGGTCGTGCTGGTAGGCTGTATGCTGCTGGTGGCGCTGGTGATTAACCCCCTGCTGGTGTTCTGGCAGATCCGCCGCAACCCGTATCCACTGGTGCTGACCTGCCTGCGTGAAAGCGGCGTGTATGCCTTCTTTACCCGCAGCTCTGCAGCCAACATTCCGGTTAACATGGCGCTGGCTGAAAAGCTGAACCTCGATCGCGACACCTACTCCGTGTCGATCCCGCTGGGCGCCACCGTGAACATGGCGGGTGCGGCAATCACCATTACCGTGCTGACTCTGGCGGCCGTGCATACGCTGGGTATTCCGGTGGATCTGCCTACGGCGCTGCTGCTGAGCGTGGTGGCATCACTGTGTGCGTGCGGTGCATCCGGCGTGGCGGGCGGTTCTCTGCTGCTGATCCCGCTGGCGTGCAATATGTTCGGTATCCCGAATGAAATTGCCATGCAGGTTGTTGCTGTCGGCTTTATCATCGGCGTGCTGCAGGATTCCTGTGAAACGGCGCTGAACTCCTCTACCGACGTGCTGTTCACCGCTGCGGCCTGTCAGGCGGAAGACGCGCGTTTAGCGAAGAACGCCCTGCGAGGTTAACAGCAAAACGGCAACCCTGAGGTTGCCGTTTTTAGTGTTTGTACCCTCTCCCCGTGGGAGAGGGTCAGGGTGAGGGCATCAGGCCGCACCGATTACAGCGTCACCCCACTCTTAAAGATCGCCAGCTCGCGGAAGTCGTTCTTCTCGTTACAGGTCTGTTTGCCGTTGGCAAACGCTACGATAGTATCCACAAACTCCGTCAGCAGCTGCGGCATCGCTTTGCCGTGAATGAGCTGACCGGCATCGAAGTCGATCCAGTGCTTTTTCTTCGCCGCCAGTTCACTGTTGGTGGCAATTTTGACCGTCGGGACAAACCCACCGTACGGCGTACCGCGGCCGGTACTGAACAGCACCATATGGCAGCCAGCCCCGGCAAGTGCACTGGTGGCAACCGCGTCGTTACCCGGGGCGCTCAGCAGATTAAGCCCGTGCGTTTTCAGGCGTTCGCCATAGCGCAGGACATCCACCACCTGGCTGGCCCCTGCTTTCTGCGTACAGCCCAGTGACTTCTCTTCAAGCGTGGTGATCCCGCCCGCTTTGTTGCCCGGAGATGGGTTTTCATAAATTGGCTGGTTGTGGGCAATGAAGTACTGTTTGAAATCATTCACCATGGTGACCGTTTTCTCAAACGTCGCTTCATCACGGCAGTGGCTCATCAGGATACGCTCAGCACCGAACATCTCCGGCACTTCTGTCAGCACGGTGGTACCGCCGTTGGCAATCACATAGTCTGAGAAGCGCCCCAGCATGGGGTTCGCGGTGATGCCGGAAAGACCGTCCGAGCCGCCGCATTCCAGACCAAACTTAAGCTCGCTCAGTTTGCCCGGCTCGCGTTTGTCGTGACGCATCACCTCATACAGCTGATGCAGTTGCTCAACGCCCGCTTCCACTTCATCGTCCTGATGCTGACACACCATAAAGTGCACACGGTCAGGGTCAAACTCGCCCAGTGTCTCCCGGAAGGCATCCACCTGGTTGTTCTCGCAGCCCAGGCCAATCACCAGCACCGCCCCCGCGTTCGGATGACGCACCATATTTTGCAGCATGGTACGGGTGTTAATATGGTCATCTCCCAGCTGCGAACAGCCGTAGGTGTGGCTGAACAGATGCACGCCGTCAGTGCCTTCGGCATCATGGGTCTCTTTCAGAAAACGCGTCTGGATTTGACGCGCGATCCCGTTCACACAACCGACGGTCGGGAGGATCCACAGTTCGTTGCGGATCCCCACGTCACCGTTGGCGCGGCGGTAGATCTGTACCTCACGATCCGCCGCCTGCTTTTCTTCCGGGTGGAAATCAGGTTGATAGCTGTACTCGTCCAGATCGCTCAGATTGGTGCGGGTATTGTGGGAGTGGATGTATTCACCCGGCGCAATATCCTCCAGCGCATGGCCAATCGGTAAACCGTACTTCACCACGTTCTCCCCTTTCGCAATGGGGAGCAGGGCAAACTTATGCCCACGTCCAATGGCCTGACGTAACGTAACCGACTGATTATCGAAAGTGACGTCCGTTCCTTCGGTCAGATCCGCCAGCGCAACGGCGACGTTATCCAGCGAATGGATTTTGATGTATTGCATATCAACCTCAAACGGCCTTAGTTCAGTTCAATGGCGAAGTAGTCACGCGCATTGTTGAAGCAGATGTTTCTCACCATTTCACCCAGCAGCTGGATATCTGCCGGTGCTTCGCCTGCGTGCACCCAGCGGCCAATCATCTGGCAGAGAATGCGACGGAAATACTCGTGGCGGGTATAGGAGAGGAAACTGCGACTGTCGGTCAGCATCCCCACAAAGCGGCTCAACAGGCCCAGCTGTGCCAGCTGCGTCATTTGACGCTCCATGCCATCTTTCTGGTCATTGAACCACCAGCCGGAGCCGAACTGCATCTTGCCTGGCATCCCTTCGCCCTGGAAGTTGCCAATCATGGTGCCCAGCACTTCGTTATCGCGCGGGTTCAGGCAGTAGAGAATGGTTTTTGGCAGCAGATTTTGCTCGTTCTGCTTACTCAGCAGTTTAGAGAGCGCTTCGGCCAGCGGACGGTCGTTGATGGAGTCAAAGCCCACGTCCGCGCCCAGCAGTTTGAACTGACGCTGGTTGTTATTACGCAGCGCGCCAATGTGGTACTGCTGTACCCAGCCGCGACGGGCATATTCTGCACCGAGGAACACCAGTACCGCAGTTTTGAACTGGGCGACTTCATGCTCGCTCAGGGATTCGCCGGAGAGACGGCGCGCCAGGATGCTATCCAGCTCGGCTTCGTTAGACTCCGCAAACAGCACCACATCCAGGGCGTGGTCAGAGACTTTACACCCGTGCGCGGCAAAATGGTCCAGACGTTTGGTCAGCGCAGTTTGCAGATCGGCGAAACGACGAATGTCGGTGTCGGAGACTTCAGCCAGCTTCGCCATATAGTCGCTAAACGTATCGAGTTCAATGTTAAACGCTTTATCCGGACGCCAGCTTGGCAGCACTTTGATATCAAACGCGGTGTCTTTCGCAATAACCGCGTGGTGCTCCAGCGAGTCGATTGGATCGTCCGTGGTGCCCACCATTTTCACGTTCATCTGCTTCATGATGCCGCGCGCGGAGAAGTTATCCTGTGCCAGCAAGTCGTTGCACTGCTCCCAGATCTCATCCGCCGTGGCCGGTGAAAGCAGCTTGCCGGTAATGCCAAACGGACGGCGCAGTTCGAGGTGCGTCCAGTGATAGAGCGGATTACCGATGGTCTGCGGCACGGTAGCCGCCCAGGCGTCAAATTTCTCGCGGTCGCTTGCGTCGCCAGTACACAGGCGCTCCGGGACACCGTTAGTGCGCATGGCGCGCCATTTATAGTGATCACCCTTCAGCCAGATGTCATACAGGTTTTTGAAACGGTAATTTTCGGCTACCTGCTGCGGCGGTAAATGGCAGTGGTAGTCGAAAATGGGCTGGTCTTTTGCGTAGTCGTGGTACAGGCGGCGGGCAAATTCAGTGTCTAACAGAAAATCGTCGGTCATAAACGGTGTCATTATCGTCTTCCTCGTAACGGGAGCGGCAGAAAGCTTATGTTCAGATGCTGCAAAGTTATCACACCAATTTCCAGAGCCCGAAGTTTTTTTCGTGAGTTGGATCAATAAACCCGGACAAAAAAATTACCCCAAATGAGGTAAACCCTCCTCCAGACCGCGCCAGCACTGGCTTTACCTGCGCCAGATAATGTCCCCACAAAGAATCATACATTTGTGATGTCACTCACCTTTTAAAGTTGTATGACAAGTTATCTTTTCGCCGTCGCAAACACGCAGCTGACGGAATGCATTACCGGTGGCAGACATCGGATTTAACGGTACGGAAACCGACTTATGCACGCTTACTTATGGCAAGGTTCGGGCCGTTCCGGGACGTTCTCCCGGTTACGCCCCTCCCGTTACACAGCCCTCCCCGAAACCGGTTGAGAGGTTGCCGTGCCCCGGCACGGAAATAACATAACGATGAGGTTTTAGATGCGTAAAATTAAAGGGTTACGTTGGTATATGATCGCACTGGTGACGCTGGGCACCGTGCTGGGTTACCTGACGCGTAACACCGTGGCAGCCGCCGCGCCCACGTTGATGGAAGAGCTGCACATCTCCACGCAGCAATACTCCTACATCATTGCCGCTTACTCCGCGGCTTACACCATCATGCAGCCTGTTGCCGGCTATGTGCTGGACATTCTCGGGACCAAAATCGGTTATGCCTTCTTCGCCATTGCCTGGGCGGTATTCTGCGGGGCAACAGCGCTGGCAGGGAGCTGGGGTGGCCTGGCGCTGGCACGCGGCGCGGTAGGTGCGGCGGAAGCGGCGATGATCCCCGCAGGGCTGAAAGCCAGCTCTGAGTGGTTCCCGGCAAAAGAGCGTTCCATTGCGGTCGGTTACTTCAACGTCGGTTCGTCCATCGGGGCGATGATTGCCCCCCCGCTGGTGGTGTGGGCCATTGTGATGCACAGCTGGCAGATGGCGTTCATTATCTCTGGCGTACTGAGCTTTGCCTGGGCTATGGCGTGGCTGGTGTTCTATAAACACCCACGCGATCAGAAAAAACTCTCTGAAGAAGAGCGCGAGTACATCATTGGTGGTCAGGAAGCACAGCATCAGACCAACAACGGCAAAAAAATGTCCGTCTGGCAGATCCTGGGAACCCGTCAGTTCTGGGGGATCGCCCTGCCACGCTTCCTGGCTGAGCCGGCCTGGGGCACCTTTAACGCCTGGATCCCGCTGTTCATGTTCAAGGTCTATGGCTTTAACCTGAAAGAGATCGCCATGTTCGCCTGGATGCCGATGCTGTTCGCAGACCTGGGCTGTATTGTGGGGGGTTACCTGCCGCCGCTGTTCCAGCGCTGGTTTGGCGTGAATCTGATCGTCTCCCGCAAAATGGTGGTGACGATGGGCGCGGTGCTGATGATTGGCCCAGGCATGATCGGTCTCTTCACCAGTCCGTATGTGGCTATTGCCCTGCTGTGTATCGGTGGCTTTGCTCACCAGTCGCTGTCCGGTGCGCTGATTACGCTCTCGTCTGACGTTTTCGGGCGTAACGAAGTGGCGACGGCCAACGGCCTGACCGGGATGGCCGCCTGGACCGCAAGTACCCTGTTCGCGCTGGTGGTCGGTGCGCTGGCGGACACGATTGGTTTCAGCCCGCTGTTCGCGGTACTGGCTATCTTCGACCTGATGGGTGCGGTCGTTATCTGGACGGTGCTGAAAAGCAAATCAGCGGACGAACTGGCGAAAGAGACGCTTGGGGGACCGGCGACGCAGAGTTAGCCTTGCTGTGCCGGGTGGCGCTACGCTTACCCGACCTACAAAACCAGCCGCCTCCGGGCGGCTTTTTTCATGGTGAAATCTGGAGAGTGGTGCGCAAAAGTGGTATAACAAATCATCTGCCGTACCCTGCCTGGAGCGCATATGGAAATCACCGAACCACGTCGTTTATATCAACAACTTGCTGCCGAGCTGAAAGATCGCATCGAGCAAGGTGTCTATCTTGTCGGTGACAAACTCCCCGCTGAGCGCTTCATTGCCGATGAAAAGAGCGTGAGCCGCACCGTGGTGCGTGAAGCGATCATCATGCTGGAAGTGGAAGGTTACGTTGAGGTTCGCAAAGGCTCTGGCATTCATGTGATTTCGAATCAGCCGAAACACTCTCCTGTGGCGGACGAAAGTCTGGAGTTTGCCAGCTATGGTCCGTTTGAGCTGCTCCAGGCCCGCCAGCTCATTGAAAGCAACATCGCTGAATTTGCGGCAACCCAGGTAACCAAGCAGGACATCATGAAACTGATGGAGATCCAGGAGAACGCCCGCAAGGAAAAATGTTTCCGCGATTCAGAGTGGGATCTGCAGTTCCACGTTCAGGTTGCCCTGGCGACGCAAAATACCGCGCTGGCCGCAATTGTAGAAAAAATGTGGACTCAGCGCGTTCACAACCCGTACTGGAAAAAACTGCACGATCATATCGATTCTCGAACGGTGGATAACTGGTGTGACGATCACGACCAAATCCTCAAGGCGCTGATTCGTAAAGATCCCCATGCCGCGAAACTGGCCATGTGGCAGCACCTGGAAAACACCAAGCAGATGTTGTTCAATGAGACCAGTGACGACTTCGAATTTAACGCTGACCGTTATCTTTTTGCAGATAATCCGGTCGTTCATCTCGATACCGCCTCAAGTCAGGCAAAATAGATTCCCTTTCTGCTGGCAGGCGCTTCGCTGCGCCTTCCGGCGCTGATGGGTAAGCAAAACATATATAGTGTCAGCCTTTGTAAATCCCCTCGCTCACTTCCAGGGCTTACGCCAAAATCATCACACCCTGCAAATTCTGTGACGCAGAACGTTGGGCTTTGTTACAATTGGATTCAATTCCTTATTTTGTAAGTTAGTGCTTGCTAACCAGCCAATTAACAGGGAACAGTGTTGGCCACACCGCAATGTGTCCGCGAGCGACCATAATGAAATCACAACAATGTCGCCGTGCTGTTTGTCCCGGATAACAGGCGTGACGTTAACCGATTTCCAGGAACACTGAATGGAACTTTTGACCCAACTACTGAATGCCCTCTGGGCTCAGGATTTCGAAACGCTGGCCAACCCTTCCATGATTGGCATGCTCTATTTTGTCTTGTTTATGATCCTGTTCCTTGAGAACGGTCTGCTGCCTGCGGCCTTTTTGCCAGGCGACAGTTTGCTGGTGCTGGTCGGCGTGCTGTGCGCTAAAGGGGCGATGGCATTCCCGCAAACCATTTTGTTACTGACCGTCGCCGCCAGCCTCGGCTGCTGGGTGAGCTACATCCAGGGACGATGGCTTGGCAATACGCGACTCGTGCAGAACTGGCTCTCTCATCTTCCCGCCCATTATCATCAGCGGGCGCACCATCTTTTCCATAAGCACGGACTTTCGGCACTGCTGATTGGCCGTTTTATCGCCTTTGTGCGTACCCTGCTGCCAACCATCGCAGGTCTTTCAGGGCTCAGCAGCGCGCGCTTCCAGTTCTTTAACTGGATGAGCGGCCTGTTGTGGGTGCTGATCCTCACCACGCTGGGCTATGCGCTGGGTAAAACGCCGGTCTTTATGAAGTATGAAGATCAGCTGATGTCATGCCTGATGCTGCTGCCTGTCGTTCTGCTGGTCTTCGGCCTGATTGGTTCGTTGGTTGTCCTGTGGAAGAAAAAATACGGAGCCAGGAGCTAGCAATGGTTATCTCAGCGCTCTCCCTGCGTCGTTGTGCGTATGCCCTGACCGTGCTGGTGCTAATGAGCGCCATGCTTCTGGTCTGGAGCGCGCTTTCGCATCAGGAGTCTACGCTGGCCATTCGCCCGGTGAATCAGGGTGCCAGCGTACCTGATGGTTTCTCTGTCTGGCATCATCTGGATGCCAACGGGATCCGCTTTAAAAGCATTACGCCGCAAAATGATGTGTTACTGATCAAGTTTGACTCCCGTGCGCAGAGCGCGGCCGCGAAAGTGGTTCTCGACCGCACGCTGCCCCATGGATATATCATTGCTCAGCAGGACGATGACAGCCAGCCTGCGTCCTGGCTGTCGCTGATTCGCGATACGTCGCATCGATTTGGATAATTACCAGGATTCCGAATCTTTTCACTTACTTTGGTGAATCCCCCGTTTACTTACTATGCTTAAGTACGCGGAGCACCCCTCAGATGTTCTCCGCTTAGTCTGGATAGCGGCGTATGCCGCAACACAATGGAAGGTTTCGATAATGAAATTCCGCATTACTCTGGCTCTGGCCCTTTTATCTTTAAGCACTGCATCCTTCGCTAACTCTCTCTGTCAGGAGAAAGAGCAGGATATTCAGCGTGAGATCGGTTATGCCGAAAAGCACAACAATCAGCATCGTGTTGAGGGTCTGAAAAAAGCGCTGAGTGAAGTCAAAGCTAACTGTTCGGACAGCAAACTGCGTGCCGATCACCAGAAAAAAATCGCTGAACAGAAGGACGAAATAGCCGAGCGCCGTCGCGACCTGCAGGAAGCGAAAGAGAAAGGGGATGCGGAAAAAATTACCAAGCGCGAGAGAAAGCTGAAAGAAGCGCAGGACGACCTGAAAGCGCTGGAAGCTCGCGATTATTGAGTTAACGGAAATCTCAACAGGAGAAAATCATGTCAAAAGATACGACGTCTGAACATCTGCGCGCTGAACTGAAATCCCTGGCTGACACCCTTGAAGAGGTGCTGAACTCCTCCGCAGATAAGTCAAAAGAAGAGGTCAGCAAACTGCGCAGTAAAGCGGAGCAAGCGCTGAAAGAGAGCCGTCATCGTCTGGGTGAAACCGGTGATGCGCTGGCGAAACAGACCCGTGAAGCCGCCGCTCGCGCCGACGAATATGTACGCGATAATCCGTGGACGGGTGTCGGTATTGGTGCCGCAGTCGGTGTGGTACTGGGTGTTCTGCTGACGCGTCGTTGATATGGAAGATCCTCGTCACGCACAAGGGCCTGCTAACAACGTCCTCGGCATCGGCCAGCGTATTTTAACGACGCTGGTCGGGATTGCCGAAACGCGCGTCCGGCTGGCAGTGGTAGAACTGGAAGAGGAGAAAGCCAACCTCTTCCAGATGCTGCTGATGCTCGGGCTGACCATGCTCTTCGCCGCGTTTGGTCTGATGAGCCTGATGGTATTAATCATCTGGGCTATCGACCCGCAATATCGACTTAACGCGATGATTGCCACCACCGTCGTTTTGCTGGTTGCGGCACTGATTGGCGGTATCTGGACGATGCGCAAAGCGCGTAAGTCCACTTTCCTGCGCCATACGCGCCAGGAGCTGGCGAACGATCGCGCTCTGCTGGAGGATGACAAGCCGTGAGCGATAAAGCCGAACGTGAAAAGCGAAAAGCCTTTCTGTTAAGTCAGATCCAGCAGCAACGGCTGGATCTGTCTGCCAGCCGTCGCGACTGGATTGACGCGACGCGTCGTTTTGACCGTGGCTGGAACACCTTCCTGAGCCTCCGTTCCTGGGCTCTGGTCGGCAGCAGTGTGATGGCTATCTGGACGATCCGTCATCCGAATATGCTGATCCGTTGGGCCCGACGCGGCTTTGGTGCCTGGAGTGCCTGGCGCCTGGTGAAAGCAACGATTCGCCAGCAGCAGCTTCGCTAGCCTTCTCGCCGGGTGGCGGCGTCGAGGTAAAAGTAAAACGGTAACTCAGGTTACCGTTTTTTGTTTTTGCGCCCTCTCCCTGTGGGAGAAGGCTGGGGTGAAAGCACTAGCTCACCTGCCCTTACTCAATATCTTTGATAAAGATTGACAGTTTTCCTTGCTAACAATCGCCCACCGTCACCTTTATGATGCTCTCCATCGACAGCAAAGACGCGGTATCTAACCGAATTTGCAGACAAATAAAGATCAGCCACTAATGTGGTTTCCTGGAGAGTAAAATGAAAAAATTAGAAGATGTTGGTGTACTGGTAGCACGTATTCTGATGCCAATTCTGTTCATCGTTGCAGGTTGGGGCAAAATCACCGGTTATGCGGGTACCCAGCAATACATGGAAGCCATGGGCGTTCCGGGATTCCTGCTGCCACTGACCATTCTGCTTGAGTTCGGCGGCGGCCTGGCAGTACTGTTCGGCTTCCTGACCCGCACCACGGCACTGTTTACCGCGGGCTTCACCCTGCTGACGGCGTTCATCTTCCACAGCAACTTTGCTGAAGGTGTGAACTCCCTGATGTTCATGAAAAACCTGACCATCGCGGGTGGCTTCCTGCTGCTGGCTATCACCGGCCCGGGCGCATACAGCATCGACCGCGTTCTGAATAAGAAATGGTAAGCACGCTATACTGAATGAACACAAAGCGAGGAGACCTCTCCTCGCTTTTGCTATCTGACGGAGGAGAAAAAAATGGGACAACTCGTAGACGGCGTCTGGCAGGATGTCTGGTATGACACCAAATCCACCGGTGGACGCTTCAAGCGCTCTGTTTCGGCCTTCCGTAACTGGCTCACCGCCGATGGCGCACCCGGCCCCAGTGGCGAGGGTGGCTTTGCCCCCGAGAAAGATCGGTATCACCTTTATGTTTCCCTCGCCTGCCCGTGGGCACACCGCACGCTGATTGTGCGCAAGCTGAAAGGCCTCGAATCCTTAATTCCGGTGTCGGTTGTGAACCCGCTAATGCTGGAAAACGGCTGGACTTTCGACAGTGATTTCCCTGCTGCGACGGGTGATGACCTTTACCATCATGACTTCCTCTACCAGCTTTATCTGCGTGCCGACCCGCACTACACCGGGCGCGTCACCGTACCGGTTCTGTGGGACAAGAAAAACCAGACGATTGTCAGCAATGAGTCTGCGGAGATCATCCGCATGTTCAACACCGCCTTCGATGCCCATGGCGCGCGCGCGGGTGATTACTATCCGGTTGAGCTGCGAGACAAAATCGATGAGCTGAACAGCTGGATTTACGACAACGTTAACAATGGCGTTTACAAGGCCGGTTTTGCCACCAGCCAGGAAGCCTACGACGAAGCGGTCGGGAAAGTCTTTGAATCTCTTGAGCGTCTGGAGCAGATCCTCGGCCAGCACCGCTACCTGACGGGCGATCGTCTGACGGAAGCGGATATCCGCCTGTGGACGACGCTGGTTCGCTTTGATCCGGTGTATGTTACTCACTTCAAGTGCGACAAACATCGCATCAGCGATTATCTGAACCTGTATGGTTTCCTGCGCGACATCTACCAGATGCCGGGAATTGCCGAAACGGTCGATTTTGACCATATTCGTACCCACTATTTCCGCAGCCACAAAACCATTAACCCGACGGGTATTATCTCTATCGGGCCGTGGCAGGATCTAAATGAACCCCACGGGCGCGACGTTCGTTTTGGATAAATATCGAGGGCATCGTGAGATGCCCTTTTTTAATTCACAATCTGCATCTATCCTTACCTCGATCGCTTAGAAAACAAGTGATTGACTGATAAAAGAGGCAAGGAAATGGATTGGTATTTAAACGTACTGCGCAACTACATTGGATTTGGTGGCCGCGCGCGCCGCAAAGAGTACTGGATGTTCATTCTGGTGAACTTCATCCTCGCTCTGGTGCTGAGCATCGTGGATAAAATTCTGGGCTGGGAGTGGGCGAGCGGGGAAGGCGTCCTTACATCGATTTATGCCATTTTTATTCTGCTGCCGTCGTGGGCCGTCCAGTTCCGCCGGCTTCACGACACGGATCGTTCCGCCTGGTGGTTACTGCTGCTGTTGATCCCGGTAGTGGGGTGGATCGTGATTTTAATCTTCAACTGTCAGAGCGGGACACCGGGCGAAAACCGCTTTGGTCCGGATCCTAAAATCGGCGCGTAACTTTATGCCCGATGGCGCTTACGCACATCGGGCTTACACTTTTACTTGTTGTGATGCGCAAAGAGCTTTGGAATTTCGCGCAAACACCACGACTTGGCTTCGCCCATGCTGTCGCGACGCCACGCCATAATGATATCCACTTCGCTGGTATATTCCGGGCTGACAACGCGCAGACGCCCTTCAGCAATATCTTTTTCAACAAACGGATACGGCATGGTCGCCACGCCCAGTCCGGCCAGCAATGCCTGGCGCTTATCTTCCAGAGAGGTCACCGTCAGACGCGGCTGTTTATCCAGCAACTGTACCGTTAACACCGGACGCTCACGCGCGGTATCCGCGACCGCCACGCCGCGATACTTCACACGCGTCACTTCAGAAAGCGGCTCCGCCTCCTGGTGAATCGGGTGATTGGGTGCGGCGACGTAGACGTTCATCACGCTGTAGAGTTTGCGGGAGTTGATTTCAGACGATGACCGGAAGTGCATATCCGGCGCAATGACGATATCCGCCCTGCCCGTCTCCAGACGCTCCCACGCGCCTGCCAGCACCTCAGTGATGATTGAGAGCTGCGTGTTCGCTTTGTCTGCCAGCCTGTCCACCAGCGGGAACAGCGCCTCGGTAGGCACCAGAGCCTCAGTGACCAGCGTCAGATGGGTTTCCCAGCCGCGCGCCAGCGCTTCGGCGTCCGTCGTGAGTTTATCCGCCGCTTCCAGCAGTACGCGACCGCGCTCCAGCAGCATCCGCCCAACGTTAGTGAATTTTGTTCGATGACCGGAGCGGTCAAAGAGTACCACGTCCAGCTCTTCCTCCAGCTTCTGCATGGTATAGCTGAGCGCAGACGGAACGCGCCCCAGTTCATCTGCCGCGGCGGCAAAGCTGCCGCGCCTGTCAATCGCGTCCATGACGCGAAGCGCCTCAAGCGTCAATGCTCTCTCTTTAGCCATCTCGTTCTCATTCAGGAAATTTGAACATACCCGGCAGAATATCTGGCTAACAATGAAGCGTCCATACCTTTACCATTGTTTTAGTGTAAAGAGAGGTCAAGTTTATGATTACGACAAGAACAGCTAAACAGTGCGGACAAGCCGATTTCGGTTGGCTGCAGGCCCGCTACACCTTTTCCTTTGGACACTACTTTGACCCTAAACTCCTCGGTTACGCTTCATTGCGCGTGTTAAATCAGGAAGTACTCGCCCCGGGCGCCTCCTTCCAGCCGCGTACGTATCCGAAAGTCGATATCCTGAACCTGATCCTGGAAGGCGAGGCAGAATACCGCGATAGCGAGGGCAATCATGTCCAGGCAAAGGCTGGCGAAGCGTTATTAATTTCCACGCAGCCGGGCATCAGCTACAGCGAGCATAACCTCAGCAAAGACAAAACGCTGACCCGCATGCAGCTGTGGCTGGATGCCTGCCCTGAGCGGGAAAATCCGCTGGTGCAAAAAATCGATCTGCAGAGCGAAAAGCAACAGCTGATCGCTTCTCCGGACGGGAGCAAAGGCAGCCTGCAACTGCGTCAGCAGGTGTGGCTGCACCATATCGAACTGAAGAAAGGTGAACAGGCGAGCTTCCAGCTTCATGGCCCGCGCGCCTATCTGCAATCGATTCACGGTACGGTGCATGCGGTAACGCACACGGAAGAGAAAGAGGCGCTCACCTGCGGCGACGGGGCGTTTATTCGTGATGAAGCGAATATTACGCTGGTGGCCGATACGCCGCTGCGTGCGCTGCTGATTGATTTGCCGGTTTAAAGAATGCCCTCACCTACAGGGCTGAGGGATCCCCACAAAATAATGCGTGCACAAACGGCCCCCTCTCCCTTGAGGGAGAGGGCTGGGGTGAGGGGGAACATACGGCTCTGGTGGTCATTCCGTTCACTTTACGTTGATTGCTACTCTGTAACGACGAAACCTGTGAACGTGTCAGGGCGACTCAGTCGCCACCGCCCTGACGACCCGGGCTCCCGGCCAGAAGGAAATGCCTCAGCGATTTACAGCCGGACCAGGGCATCGCTGTAATTGCTTAATTCTACAGTTAAATGTTAATCGCTTTTGAATGTAAAGATCACTCTGCCAGCGCGTTAGCCATATCCGTTCTGATCTGCTTACGCTGTTCCGGTGTCAATACCTGGCTAACGTCGAAGTAATATTTCACGCGGTAATAACGGGTCTGCTCTTCAATTTTGCTGAAGGCGGTAAGCTGGCTTTTCACCGTGCTTTCGTCCCATTTACCCGCCTGGAACATGTCGATCAGCGCACCGTCCTTCACGCCCGTCATTGGGATCTTGCTGACATTTTGTTCCAGCTGCTGATGCAGATCGTCAATCTTTTTAACCTGCTCATTGCTGAGCTTCAGGTGCTGTACCAGCGGATCCTGCGATGGAGAAGGGGCTGCCTCAACGTTCGCGGCCTGCGCGGTAAAGCTGCACACCGCCAACGACGCTGCAACCAAAGCAATACGGGCCATTTTCATCATCTTACTGTCCTTACATTTTGTTATGGGGAAAAGCAGGAACATTGTTTTTCAAGAGCGGATGAATATGTGTGAGTAATTATATAAACAATTTTGTATGTTTAGCGGGCAAAAAAATGCCCCCTGCGTTGAGGGGGCATGAGACCTGAATGTCGTCAGATTGATTGCGTAAATGTTCGCGAAATCACATCCTGCTGCTGCTCGCGCGTCAGGGCATTAAAGCGCACCGCATACCCCGAAACGCGGATCGTCAGGTTCGGGTAATTTTCCGGGTGCTCAATGGCATCCAGCAGCATTTCCCGGTTCATGACGTTGACGTTCAGATGCTGCCCGCCCTCGATGGCTGTTTCGTGGTGGAAATACCCGTCCAGAAGCCCCACCAGGTTGGTTTTGCGCACCAGCTCGTCCTTGCCCAGCGCCTGCGGCACGATGGAGAAGGTGTAAGAGATCCCGTCCTTGGCGTAGGTGAACGGCAACTTGGCGACCGAGGTTAACGATGCCACCGCCCCTTTTCTGTCACGTCCGTGCATTGGGTTGGCACCCGGCGCAAACGGCGTGCCGCCCCGGCGTCCGTCTGGCGTGTTGCCGGTCTTCTGGCCGTACACTACGTTCGAGGTGATGGTCAGGATCGACTGGGTAGGCACCGCGTTACGATAGGTTGGCAGCGCCTGAATTTTTTTCATAAAGCGCTCCACCAGGTCGCAGGCGATGCTGTCCACGCGATCGTCGTTGTTACCGTACTGCGGATAATCCCCTTCAATCACGAAATCGACCGCCAGACCGGTATGGTCGCGCACCGGTTTCACCGTGGCGTATTTAATGGCGGAAAGGGAATCCGCCGCCACCGACAGTCCGGCGATACCGCAGGCCATGGTGCGGTAGACGTCCCGATCGTGCAGCGCCATCAGCGAGGCTTCGTAGCTGTACTTATCATGCATGTAGTGAATGAGGTTCAGGGCGCTGATGTACTGTACCGCCAGCCAGTCCATAAAGTGATCCAGGCTCGCCATCACGGTGTCGTAATTCAGCACCTCATCCAGCAGCGGCGCAGTTTTCGGGCCGACCTGGATCTTCAGCTTCTCGTCCACCCCACCGTTAATTGCATACAGCAGCGTTTTGGCGAGGTTGGCACGGGCACCAAAGAACTGCATCTGCTTGCCGATCACCATCGGGCTGACGCAACAGGCAATGGCGTAGTCGTCGCTGTTGAAGTCGGCACGCATCAGGTCGTCGTTCTCATACTGTAGCGACGAGGTGACAATCGAGACCTGCGCGGCGTATTTCTTGAATGCGATCGGCAGTTGTTCAGACCACAGGATCGTCAGGTTTGGCTCTGGCGCAGGCCCCATGGTGTGCAGCGTGTGCAGATAGCGGAAGCTGTTTTTGGTCACCAGCGTGCGGCCGTCCAGCCCCATCCCGCCAATCACCTCCGTCGCCCAGATCGGATCGCCGGAGAAGAGCGTGTCGAACTCCGGCGTGCGCAGGAAGCGCACCATGCGGATCTTCATGATGAAGTGGTCGATCAGCTCCTGCGCCTGGACTTCATTCAGCCTTCCTGCCTGCATGTCGCGTTCAATGTAGATATCGAGGAACGAGGCCGTGCGTCCCAGCGACATTGCCCCACCGTTCTGGGATTTCACCGCCGCCAGGTAGGCAAAGTACAGCCACTGCACCGCTTCCTGCGCGTTCATCGCCGGACGCGAGATATCAAAGCCATAGTTCGCCGCCATCTGCTGGATCTGCAGCAGCGCGCGCTTATGCTCCGCGAGCTCTTCGCGCAGGCGGATCGTCGCCTCCAGATCCTCGCCGCGCTCCAGTTTCCCCTGCAGATCCGCAAACTGCAGTTCACGCTCGCGCACCAGATAAGCGATCCCGTACAGCGCCACGCGGCGATAGTCGCCGATGATGCGCCCGCGCCCGTAGCCGTCCGGCAAACCGGTCAGTACGCCGGATTTACGGCAGCGCATCATCTCCGGCGAGTAGACGTCAAACACGCCCTGGTTATGGGTTTTGCGCAGGTCGGTAAACAGGTATTCGAACTGCGGATCCATCTCGCGGCCGTAGGCGTCGAACGAGCTGCGGATCATGTTGATCCCACCATACGGATGCAGGGCGCGCTTGAGCGGCTTATCGGTTTGCAGGCCGACGATGGTCTCCAGCTCCCGGTCAATATAGCCCGGCCCATGCGCGGTAATGGTGGTGGCGATGTTGGTATCGAAATCTACCGGGGCGTGGGTGGCATTCTCCTGACGAATGCCGACCATCACCTTTTGCCACAGCGCCGTCGTTGCTGGCGTCGCCTGCGCGAGGAAAGTTTCGTCGCCTTCATAAGGGGTGTAGTTATGCTGAATAAAATCGCGCACGTTAACGGCGTCTTTCCATTCTTCACCGCGAAACCCGGCCCATGCGTCGCTGTAGGGCGCAACGCGCGTATCAATCGTTACTTTCATGAGATTCTCGCTCTGTCAGGCGTAAGCCGCAGCCGGGGTAACCTTCCCAAGACGGAGGGCGTCCAGCGCGATCATTTTTTCTTCATTGGTAGGGACAACCGCGCAGGCCACGCGGGACGACTCAGTGCTAATGACGCGCTCACCCGCGCTGCCCGGCAGGGCATTTTTGGCATCGTCGAGGATGATGCCAAAGACTTTCAGGTGTTCCGCCACCAGCGCACGGACAAGCTTCGAGTTTTCGCCAATGCCGCCGGTAAAGACCACCCCATCCAGGCGGTGCAGGGACGCAGCATGACCCGCAATGTGCCGCGCAATGCGGTGAACGAAGGTATGGATAGCCAGCTGTGCCCGCTCGTTGCCTTCGTGCCAGGCTTTCTCCAGCGTGCGTAAATCGGAGGAGAGGCCGGAGATCCCCAGCAATCCGGACTCTTTATTGACCACGCGCTCCAGATCCTCAAACGACTGGCCGGTTTGCTGGGCAATCCACGCCATCGCGCCAAAATCCACGTCGCCACAGCGCGTGCCCATCATCAGCCCTTCCAGCGGCGTCATTCCCATCGAGGTATCGACGCTTTTGCCATTACGAACCGCGCAAATCGACGCGCCATTCCCAAGGTGGGCAATCACTAACCCGCTGTCGTCCGGTGAAAGCCCGAGAAGCGCCTGCGCCTGCCCGGCAACGTAGCGGTGGGAAGTGCCGTGAAAACCGTAGCGCCGCACGCCCAGCTCTTCAAAATAGCGGTACGGCAATCCGTACAGATACGCCTGCGGCGGCAGCGTCTGGTGGAAGCTGGTATCGAACACCGCGACCTGCTGTACGCCCGGGAACAGGCGCTCTGCGGCTTCCACGCCGCTTAAGTTGGCGTAGTTATGCAATGGCGCCAGAGAGGAAACCTGGCGGATCTCGTTGATAACCTGCTCCGTGATAAGGGTCGACTCGCTGAAACGTTCGCCACCGTGAGCAATGCGGTGGCCAATTAAGGCCACACTGCTCATCAGGTTACGCTTCTCCAGCTCCAGGGCGATGGCAGCCAGGGCCCCTTCGTAGTCGTGGTGAGCCAGTGTGGCTGGCTCACCCCCGTTCACGGAAATAAAGGCGTTTTCAGTATTGATACCGTCGGCAATGCCCGTCATCAGGGCATCGCAGCTGCTGGCATCGAGTACCGAAAACTTAACAGAGGACGAACCGCAGTTAATAACCAGTACAACCGGAAACTCATTCATCATGTGACTCCGCTCTTCCTGAGCTTTGGTTAGAACAGTTTGTAAACGATATTCAGAATGGTCAGCAGACCCACAATCGTGACGAAGATGTTCTCCGGTCTGCCTTTGTATTTCGCCATGGCCGGCGCTTTGCGGATGGCATACATCGGCAGCAGGCACAGCAGAGAGGCGATGATCGGCGCACCCATGGCTTCGATAAGGTCAAGAATGTTCGGGTTGGCATACGCGACGACCCAGGTGGACCCCATGATGAAGACCATGCTGATGGTGTTCAGTTTGCCCACCGAGACCTTCTTCTTATCGCCCTTGTAACCGAACTTCAGGATCAGGCCGTTAAGCCCTTCCAGCGTGCCCAGGTAGTGGCCGAAGAAAGATTTGAAGATTGCGACCAGCGCGATGATGGAGGCGCCGTATTCCAGCACCGTCGCAAACGTCGATTTGGTGCCTGACATCGACGCAAAATGGTTCGCCAGATAAGAGAGCACCGGAATGTTCTGCGCTTTGGCATCAGCCATGTTCTGCGGAGAGAGCGTAAACAGGCAGCTAAAGGCGAAGAACATCACCACGGCCACCATCAGCAGGCTGGCGCGGCCGATGATTCTGGAACATTTCTGCTCGGTGAAGTCTTTACCGAACTCCGGTTCGTACTCTTCGCGCTTGGAGACCACAAACGAGGAGACAATCGGCGAGAAGTTAAAGGAGAAGACCATGATGGAGATCCCCAGCCACACCGTCACCAGAATGCCGTCATGGCCGGTGAAGGCGATATCGCTCAGGTTGACCTGGTCGATCACCGCCGAGTTCCAGTAAGGGATCAGCGACAGGGAAATCAGCACCAGACTGGCGATAAACGGGAACACCAGAAAGCTCATGACCTTCACCATCAGATCTTTGCCAAACCAGATCACAAAGGCCATCAGCAGCAGCAGGAACAGCGCCACCACCCCGCGGTTCAGCGCCGGCAGCTGGAGCTGGTTTTCCCAGAAGGTCATAAAGGTGTTGGTAATGGTGACGCCGTAAATCCACAGCAGCGGGCAAATGGCGAAGAAGTAGAGGAAGGTGATGACCACTCCGCCTGTTTTACCAAAATGCTCCTCCACCGTTTCGGTGATATTGCCGGAAACGTTGCTACCGGACAGGCACAGACGCGCCAGCGCGCGGTGGCAGTAGAACGCAATCGGGAACGCGAGAAGCAGCATCAGCAGGATAGGGATCAAGCCGCCAAAACCTGCACGAATAGGGAAGAACAGCACGCCTGCGCCAATGGCGGTACCAAACAATCCCAGCGTCCAGGTGGTGTCTGACTTACGCCAGGAGGACGTTTTTGTCTGGCCAACGATAATGCTTTCAGTGTTGCTCATAGGTCATCCTTATGCGTCAACGAAGCCGGTAATTTGGGAAACACGGGAGAGATCGATATTGCCGCCGGAAATAATGCAGACGGTTTTGCGTCCCTGAATATAATGGTCGAGCTTGCCGCTTAATAACGCCGCACAGGCCAGCGCACCCGCCCCTTCAGTCACCACTTTATTGCGCTGTATTAACGCAATCATGCTGTTGCGAATGTCATCTTCACTAACCAGCACAATGTCATCGACTAATTCGTGAACAATTTCGAAGGTTAAATTTCCCGGACGAGAAACATCGCAACCGTCGGCTAATGTGCCGGTCACGCGATGGCTTGTTATTTCTCCGGCCTGATACGATGCCGCCATGCCGTGAACGTTTTCCGACTGCACGCCAATAATATTAATGGTCGGGTTAATCGATTTTATGGCCGTTGCGATGCCGGCAATTAACCCGCCACCGCCGATCGGCACAATGACGTTATCCACGTCGTATAAATCTTCGAGAATTTCGAGGCCGATCGTGCCCTGACCGGCGATCACTTTCGGGTCATCGTAAGGCGGGATAAAAATACGCCCTTCCATCTCAACGATTTCGCTCACTTTGGCGATCGTGTCGTTGAAGTTCTCGCCGTGCAGCACCACTTCCGCCGAGTAGTCACGCGTGGCGGCAACTTTGGATTTTGGCGCGCCCATCGGCATCACCACTTTGCCGTCGATGCCGAGCATGGCACAGGAAAGGGAGACGCCCTGCGCATGGTTTCCCGCAGAGCAGGCCACAACCCCTTTACGTCTTTCAGCATCGGTCAGCGAGCTTAATTTATTGAACGCGCCGCGAATTTTGAAGGAGCCGGTACGCTGCATATTTTCAAACTTCAGAAAGATTTCACCCTTACAGCGTTCGCTGAGATAATTAGAGCGCGGCATGCCGGTTTTATATATCTTTCCTGCCAGTCGTTTTCTGGCGTCCTGAATATCTTCAATGGTTACCGGGAGATCGTAGGTAATATGCATAATATCCTCGTTATAATAATTCATTCTTTTCGGGCAAAGTCAGGGTATCAGAGCACAGCTAAAATAAGCTCTGGGGTGTTTTTCAAAAAATAGGCAGTACTTATTTGGAAATTAATTATTCATCGTCGTCGTTCACTGGTCAGTGACGCATATTGTTTTGCCAGCTCAACTAACACTGACGCTGATTTTTTAATTCTGTAATTTTTTGACCACACGGCGGCATAGCGTGCCACCGGTAATTCATCTTCTACTGGCAGTACAATAAACTGGTCTGAACCGAACGGCGCAATCATGTCGCGAGGGATCACCGTCAGGTAATCGGCATTCAGGACAAGGTTATAAATGGTGACGACGGAATCGGTCTGGACGATGTTTTCAATACTGATGTGGTTGTCTTGCAGAGTGGTCAGAAGTTCTTTGTAGTAGCCCATGTCGGTTTGCGGCATCACCCACTGCTCATGGGTGAGCGATGCCAGTGTCGTCGGGGCGGTGCACGTTCGTGATTTGCTGGCCACCAGCACAAATTCAGACTCGAACAGCGGCTCGACATGCAGATCCTGCAGCAGCATTTCATCACTCAGCGTGCCGATGGCAAAGTCCAGACGCCCGTCACGAATGGCCGGAAGGAAAGAAGAGAGCTGCGCTTCATACATGGAGACCCGCGCTTTCGGGAACACTTCCTTGAATTTTTTGATCATTTCAGAGAGGAACGTGAAGCCAATCAGCGACGGATAACCAAACGAGACGTCCATGACGGTGCTGAAACTGAGGCTGTTAATCTCGCTCACCATGTTTTTCATCTCACGGGTGATCGTCTCTGAGTACGAGAGCAGAACCTGGCCCGCCGCCGTTAGTTTTACGCCCGTGTTTTTACGCACCATCACTTCCACACCGAAGTAAGATTCGATGTCACTGATAATTTTGCTGACGGCGGGTTGCGTCAGACCCAGTTGTCTTGCTGCAGAACCTATGGAGCCACTTTTAATGACTTCCTGAAATACCACGAGGTGCTGTGTTTTCGGTAGAATAATAGTGTTCATAATATTCTGCGCTTATTTCCCTATGACGGGGTGAATTCTACTCAATATTGTTTCAGGGGGTATGTGCTGTTACTCACAATTTACCTTTTCGCACCATTACCAGGAACTACCGGACCCCACTAAAAACCCTTAAAATCAATAAAATACGACAAACCAAATACGCTATTACGCTGATATTGATCAACAAAAATGGCGGTAATAAATTTATTTTATGGCGATAACCCGGATAAATTTTTCTGCGTTTAAAAAATCAATAAAGACTATCTTTCAGGCAATTAAAGAACAATAAATAACCATTGTTCATGTGAAACATTCTTTCAGTTTTTCGAAATTTACAGGCGTAATTTGGCAGAGGTTCGGGAAAGAGTGGAATACGTCACACATTCTTTGGGTGAATGTTTTTAATTTCAAAATATGCATATCAAATAAGAAAACATTCGGGATCATCCAGTTAACATTCATAACAAATTAATCATACTCAGAATTCAGGATTTTTTAGCGGTAAATTTTGTGATAACGATCAGGATTAGACAGCAGAGCGGCAATGAATGAAGAAAACAGTGAAATGTGCTTAATGTCGCAAATATGAGAATTGGTGTCGTTTGGGGGGGGGCCGGGTGGCGCTGCGTACATACCTCATTAAGCAAAAACCCCGCCGAAGCGGGGTTCTCTAAGAAGTTGAAGCTGACCGATAAGCCGGGTTCTGTCGTGGACAGTCATTCATCTAGGCCAGCAATCGCTCACTGGCTCAAGCAGCCTACCCGGGTTCAGTACGGGCCGTACCATGTGAACCCCTATTTGGCCTTGCTCCGGGTGGAGTTTACCGTGCCACGGACTGTTACCAGCCGCGCGGTGCGCTCTTACCGCACCCTTTCACCCTTACCTGATCCCACTTGCGTGGGCCATCGGCGGTTTGCTCTCTGTTGCACTGGTCGTGGGTTTCCCCCCCAGGCGTTACCTGGCACCCTGCCCTGTGGAGCCCGGACTTTCCTCCCCTTCGCCCGTCTCCACCCGAGGGTGGACGACGACGAAGCGGCGACTGTCTGGTCAGCTTCGGCGCGCAGTATAGTGGGTTTGCACGCCGCTGTCACCCTCAGGAGTGGGGAAGACGAAATTAGCGGGAGACTTCCACCTTCGCCAGTTTTTCGTAGTAGCACGCAATGGCACTGTGGTCGGCGGTGCCCAGACCGTCGGCGCGCAGCGCCTGCATCATCTCCATGACGGCGGCGGTCAGCGGCAGTTGGGCCCCTACGCCGTGAGAAGTGTCCAGCGCGTTAGCCAGATCTTTAATGTGCAGGTCGATACGGAAACCGGGTTTGAAGTTACGATCCATCACCATCGGCGCTTTAGCATCCAGCACCGTGCTGCCCGCCAGCCCACCGCGGATTGCCTGGTAAACCAGATCCGGGTTGACGCCCGCTTTGGTTGCCAGAGTGAGCGCCTCCGACATGGCGGCAATATTCAGCGCCACAATCACCTGGTTTGCCAGCTTGGTCACGTTACCCGCGCCAATCTCCCCGGTGTGCACCACGGAACCGGCCATCGCTTTCATCAGGTCGTAGTATTTATCGAAAATCGCCTTGTCACCGCCGACCATGACCGATAACGTGCCGTCAATGGCTTTCGGTTCACCGCCGCTCACCGGGGCATCGAGCATCTCGACGCCTTTCGCTTTCAACGCCTCGCTGATTTCCCGGCTGGCCAGCGGTGCGATAGAGCTCATGTCGATCAACACCAGGCCCGGCTTCGCACCGTCGATAATACCGTTCTCACCCAGCGCGACCTCTTTTACATGTGGAGAGTTTGGCAGCATGGTGATAATGACATCGCACTGCTCAGCAATGGCTTTGGCTGTGGTGGCCGTTTCTGCGCCAGCCGCCATCACTTCGGCTACAGCCTGCGAATTATGGTCTGAAACCACCAGTGAGTATCCTGCTTTAATGAGGTTTTTACTCATTGGTTTACCCATAATGCCCAGGCCAATAAAACCCACTTTCAGCGTCATAATCTGTTTTCCTCAAAGATGGTTATTTTTTAAAAGCGTCCGCTAATTTCTGCGTCGCAGAACGGAATACGCCGAGGTCGCTGCCGACGGCAACGAAGGTCGCGCCCCACTCCAGATAGCGGCGTGCGTCTGCTTCAACCGGCGCCAGAATGCCACACGGTTTGCCGTGCGCTTTGGCGCGGGCAAAGATGTGCTGAATGGCGCGCTGCACATCCGGGTGACCCGCATTGCCCAGGTGCCCAAATGCGGCCGCCAGATCGCTTGGGCCGACGAAAATGCCGTCCACACCCTCGGTGGCGGCGATGGCATCCACGTTGTCGACACCCTGCTGACTCTCAATCTGTACCAGAATGGTGATGTTGCTGTTGGACTGCGCAAAGTAGTCCGGTACGGTGCCAAACATGTTGGCGCGATGCGAAACGGAGACGCCGCGGATCCCTTCCGGTGGATAGCGTGTTGACGCCACGGCCTGTGCCGCTTCCTCCTGCGTTTCAACAAACGGGATCAGGAAGTTGTAGAAGCCGATATCCAGCAGGCGCTTGATGATCACCGGCTCGTTCGTGGGGACGCGGACCACCGGCGCGCTCTGGCTGCCTTTGAGCGCCATCAGCTGCGGAATAAAGGTGCTGATATCGTTCGGCGCATGCTCGCCATCCAGCACCAGCCAGTCGAACCCCGCCAGACCCAGCACTTCGGTGCTGATTGGGTTTGCCAGTGCGGACCAGCATCCAATCTGAATCTGGTGCGCCGCAAGCGCCGCTTTAAATTTATTTGGGAAGATAGCGTTATTCATCGTATTTACCTTTTTAATTCCGCAGCCCTGGTCAGTATATTTATTACCAGCGTTATATTTATTCTCTATTTCGGCGTGATAAAATCGTCATTCAGTATAATCTCCACTTTCCGGCAGCACATTGTTTTAATGCTCAAGTGTTACGCTCTGTTTCAATAATATTTTGAGCATATGCACAAACCACTGGGCGCTGATGCACAGAATCAGCCATTACTGGTTCGGGAGCGATCGCGATCACATTCTCACGCTCTGTCTCCTGACATGCTCTATTTTCGCAAGCTGCGTTTTTATTTTTGCCATAAGAAAATTGGCTGTATTAATTATCAGATTCTTTGCTGGAGAATATTGAACAATGGCCGACATTGAAATTCGACAAGCGTTGCCGACGGCGTTCTATATAAAAGTTCACGACACGGATAATGTGGCAATTATTGTGAACGACAATGGCTTAAAAGCCGGAACCCGCTTCCCGGATGGTCTGGAGCTGATTGAACATATTCCGCAGGGGCATAAAGTGGCGCTGGAGGATATCCCGGCCCAGGGTGAAATCGTGCGTTATGGTGAAGTCATTGGCTATGCCGTCCGTGCCATTCCGCAAGGCAGCTGGATTGATGAGTCTCTGGTTGAGCTGCCAGAAGCCCCACCGTTGAACACCCTGCCGCTGGCGAACCGCGTCCCGGAGCCGCTGCCACCGCTGGAAGGGTACACCTTTGATGGCTACCGCAACGCAGACGGGAGCGTGGGAACCAAAAACCTGCTCGGCATTACCACCAGCGTTCACTGTGTGGCAGGCGTGGTGGATTACGTGGTGAAACTCATCGAGCGCGATCTGCTGCCAAAGTACCCGAACGTTGATGGCGTGGTGGGGCTGAATCACCTTTATGGCTGCGGCGTGGCGATCAATGCCCCTGCGGCCGTGGTGCCAATCCGAACTATCCACAATATCGCCCTGAACCCGAACTTTGGTGGCGAAGTGATGGTGATAGGCCTGGGTTGTGAAAAACTACAGCCTGAGCGCCTGCTGCAGGGCACCGAGGATGTCAAAGCCATTCCGGCCGACGAGGCCAGCATTGTGCGTCTGCAGGACGAGCGCCACGTTGGTTTCCGTTCGATGGTTGACGATATCCTGCAGGTGGCAGAGCGTCATCTGGCTAAACTCAATACCCGTCAACGTGAGACCTGCCCGGCTTCCGAGCTGGTGATTGGTACACAATGCGGCGGCAGCGATGCGTTTTCCGGCGTGACCGCCAACCCGGCGGTGGGTTATGCCTCCGACCTGTTTGTTCGCTGCGGGGCCACGGTGATGTTCTCCGAAGTGACCGAAGTGCGTGACGCCATCCATCTGCTCACGCCGCGCGCCATCAACGAGGAGGTAGGCAAACGCCTGCTCGAAGAGATGGCCTGGTACGATAACTATCTTGATATGGGTAAAACCGACCGCAGCGCCAACCCGTCTCCGGGCAACAAAAAAGGGGGTCTGGCGAACGTGGTGGAAAAAGCGCTTGGCTCAATCGCCAAATCCGGCCAGAGCGCCATTGTGGAAGTGCTCTCGCCGGGCCAGCGCCCGACAAAACGCGGCCTGATCTACGCGGCAACGCCGGCCAGCGACTTCGTTTGCGGCACCCAGCAGGTGGCTTCCGGCATTACGGTGCAGGTCTTTACCACCGGACGCGGTACGCCGTACGGCCTGATGGCGGTGCCTGTGATAAAAATGGCGACCCGCACTGAGCTGGCTAACCGCTGGTATGACCTAATGGACATTAATGCAGGCACCATTGCCACAGGGGAAGAGAGTATAGAAGAGGTAGGCTGGAAGCTGTTCCACTTTATTCTTGATGTGGCGAGTGGTCGGAAGAAAACCTTCTCGGATCAATGGGGGCTGCACAATCAGCTGGCGGTGTTTAACCCGGCACCGGTGACGTGATAGCCCCTCACCCTGCCCTCTCCCCACAGGGGAGAGGGTAAAAACCGCACCGAGCAGTCCCCTCTCCCCACAGGGGAGAGGATTAGGATGAGGGGAGAAACTACCCTTTCACCAGCACCACATCGATCCCGCTTTTACGCAACCCATCCAGGCTCTCCGCCGGAATGCCTTCGTCGACAATAATCATATCAATCCGTTGTGTATCAATGATTTTATGCAGGCTTGAGCGGTTAAATTTGCTGGAGTCGGTCACGACAATAATACGCTCTGCCACTTCGCACATCCGGCGGTTGAGGCGCGCCTCGTCTTCATTGTGCGTACTCACGCCGCGATCGAGATCGATTGCGTCAACGCCCAGGAACAAAAGATCGAAGTGATAATTCTGTAATGACTGCTCCGCCTGGTCGCCATAAAAGGATTGCGACTGGCGGCGCAGATGCCCGCCTGTCATCAGCAGTTCCACTCCTTCCGCTTCCAGCAAAGCGTTCGCGACGTTCATGCCATTAGTCATGGCAATCACATCTGTGTGCTGGCGCAGCATTCGGGCAATTTCAAACGTTGTGGTACCCGAATCCAGAATGATTCGATGCCCTGGCTTTACCAGTTCTGCGGCAACCTTCGCGATGCTGCGCTTCACGGCAGTATTCAGCGAGCTTTTATCTTCAACGGAGGGTTCAACGCCCGGCACATTACCTTCGCAAATCAACGCGCCGCCATAGGCGCGAACGGCGATACCTTGCTTCTCCAGAAAAGCCAGATCGTTGCGGATCGTTACCGTCGACACGCCGTATAAATGGGAAAGATCGTTAACCTGTACGCTTCCCTGCGCCCGCAACCGCTGAATGATCTGCTCTCGCCTTTCACTGGTGCCGGTGATGCGCTTTTCCGCGGAGGAATCAGTGCTGCTCATACGCGATCCTTTATAAATAAACTTTCGTTTCATTTCGTTTTGCCTATTAAGGCCTTTCTTTTAGGGGAATGCAAGCCCCATCTGCCGTTCTTACCCTCCCCTTCCCGACGCTGAAACCTTTCATTGCGTTTCTTTTGTGAAACAGATCGGAAAACCATTATCTTTCGTTTTATTTTTATACCACCATAATGCAGTATCAAATGAAACAAAACGAAAGATGAATACCATCACCATCCGAAATGGAGAGGAAAGTGAAACATCTGACTGATATGGTGGAACAACATAAACGGGGGAATTCAAACGGGATTTATGCCGTCTGTTCCGCACATCCATTAGTACTTGAAGCTGCAATTCGTTACGCCCATTCGCAACAAACGCCGCTGCTGATTGAAGCCACCTCAAACCAGGTCGATCAGTTTGGCGGTTACACCGGCATGACGCCCACCGACTTTTACGGGTTCGTCCGCAAGCTGGCGGACTCTCTTGGCTTCCCCGCGTCACAGCTGATCCCCGGCGGCGACCACTTGGGGCCAAACCGCTGGCAACACCTGCCCGCGCAGCAAGCGATGGCAAATGCTGACGATCTTATCAAAAGCTATGTCGCAGCCGGGTTCAAAAAGATCCACCTCGACTGCAGTATGTCCTGCGAGGATGATCCGGTTCCTTTGACCGACGCGATTGTCGCCGAACGCGCGGCACGTCTGGCAAAAGTCGCCGAGAAGACCTGCCGTGAACAGTTTGGTGAATCCGATCTGGTCTATGTCATTGGCACTGAAGTCCCCGTGCCGGGTGGCGCACACGAAACGCTTACCGAGCTTGAAGTCACCACGCCGGACGCGGCTCGCGCGACGCTTGAGGCGCATCGTCATGCGTTCGAAAAGGAAGGGTTAGGTGACATCTGGCCACGCATTATTGGCCTGGTGGTTCAGCCTGGCGTGGAGTTCGACCATGGGCACGTCTGTGACTACCAGCCGCAAAAAGCCCATGCCCTGAGCACCATGGTTGAAGCCTACGATACGCTGGTTTTTGAAGCGCACTCCACCGACTACCAGACGCCACAGGCGCTTCGCCAGCTGGTAAAGGACCACTTCGCCATTTTAAAAGTCGGCCCGGCCCTCACCTTCGCTCTGCGCGAGGCACTCTTTGCGCTGGCTGCCATAGAAGAGGAGCTGCTGCCAGCGAAAGCCAGCTCGGGCCTGCGTCACGTGCTGGAAAACGTGATGCTCGATCGGCCGGAATACTGGCAAAGCCACTACCATGGCGACAGCAACGCACGCCGCCTGGCGCGCGGCTACAGCTACTCTGACCGCGTACGCTACTACTGGCCGGACAGCCAGATTGACGATGCCTTTGAACGTTTGGTGCGTAACCTGGCGGACGAACCGCTACCGTTGCCGCTGATTAGCCAGTATCTGCCGTTGCAGTACAGCAAAGTTCGCGAGGGGGCTCTCAAGTCAACGCCGCGAGAACTCATCATCAACCACATTCAGGACATACTTCAGCAGTACCACGCCGCCTGCGAAGGCGTAACGACTCAGCATGCATAATTAAAAAGAGGAAAAAGCTATGCCAAACATTGTCTTATGCCGAATTGATGAACGTCTGATCCACGGTCAGGTGGGCGTGCAATGGGTGGGGTTCGCGGGGGCGAACCTGGTACTGGTCGCGAATGACGAGGTGGCAGAGGATCCGGTTCAACAGAACCTGATGGAAATGGTGCTCGCGGAGGGGATCGCCGTGCGTTTCTGGTCTTTGCAAAAAGTGATCGACAACATTCATCGCGCCGCTGATCGCCAGAAAATTCTACTGGTCTGTAAATCTCCCGCTGATTTTCTGAAGCTGGTTGAAGGGGGCGTGCCCATCACCCGTATCAACGTAGGAAACATGCACTACGCCAGTGGCAAACGACAAATTGCCAAAACGGTATCTGTAGACGCGGACGACATCGCCGCCTTCAACGGCCTGAAAGCGGCCGGGGTGGAATGCTTCGTTCAGGGCGTTCCAACAGAGACTGCTTTGGATCTCTTTAAACTGCTTTGAGGGATTCACAATGGAAATCAGTCTGTTGCAGGCTTTCGCGCTGGGGCTTCTCGCCTTTATCGCGGGTCTGGATATGTTTAATGGCTTAACACACATGCACCGTCCGGTCGTACTTGGGCCGCTGGTTGGCCTGATCCTTGGCGATCTGCACACCGGGATTTTAACCGGCGGGACGTTAGAGCTGGTCTGGATGGGTCTGGCACCGCTCGCGGGCGCACAGCCGCCAAACGTCATTATCGGCACCATCGTCGGGACCACGTTTGCCATCACCACAGGCGTGAAACCGGATGTCGCCGTTGGGGTCGCCGTGCCGTTTGCCGTCGCGGTACAGATGGGAATTACCTTCCTCTTCTCGGTAATGTCCGGTGTGATGTCCCGCTGCGATCGCATGGCGGCTAATGCAGATACTAACGGCATTGAACGGGTTAACTATCTGGCTCTGCTGGCACTCGGCCTCTTCTATTTCTTGTGCGCGTTTCTGCCCATTTATTTCGGTGCAGAACACGCGAAAACCGCCATTGATGTTCTGCCGGCGCGTCTGATTGACGGCCTTGGCGTCGCGGGCGGCATCATGCCTGCCATTGGCTTTGCCGTGCTGCTCAAAATCATGATGAAAAACGTCTACATCCCCTACTTCATTATCGGTTTTGTCGCCGCGGCCTGGCTCAAGCTTCCGGTGCTGGCGATTGCCGCTGCCGCGCTGGCCATGGCTTTGATAGACCTGATGCGTAAATCACCTGAACCGGCGGCACCAGCGGCCCAGAAAGAGGAATTCGAAGATGGCATCTAATCACACAACATTACCGGGCGTGTCTGAAAGCGAAGAGACGCTGCTGACCGGCGTCAATGAAAACGTCTACGAAGACCAGAGCATCGGTGCAGAACTGACGAAAAAGGACATCAACCGCGTGGCCTGGCGTTCTATGCTGCTGCAGGCCTCATTCAACTATGAACGTATGCAGGCCTCCGGCTGGCTTTACGGGTTACTGCCCGCGTTGAAAAAGATCCATACCAACAAGCGCGATCTGGCGCGAGCCATGAAAGGCCACATGGGGTTCTTTAATACCCACCCGTTCCTGGTGACCTTTGTTATCGGCATCATTCTGGCGATGGAACGCTCCAAACAGGATGTAAACAGTATTCAGAGCACCAAAATTGCCGTCGGTGCGCCGCTTGGCGGCATTGGTGACGCCATGTTCTGGCTGACCCTGTTGCCGATCTGCGGCGGTATTGGCGCCAGCCTGGCGCTGCAAGGTTCGATTCTGGGTGCGGTGGTGTTTATCGTGCTGTTTAACGTTGTGCATCTCGGCCTGCGCTTTGGCCTGGCGCATTACGCTTACCGGATGGGCGTCGCAGCCATTCCGTTGATCAAAGCCAATACTAAAAAGGTCGGCCATGCGGCTTCCATTGTCGGGATGACGGTGATCGGTGCGCTGGTGGCAACCTATGTTCGTCTCAATACCACGCTCGAAATCAAAGCCGGTGATGCGGTCGTCAAACTGCAGGCTGACGTTATCGATAAGCTGATGCCCGCGTTTCTGCCGCTGGTCTACACCCTGACCATGTTCTGGTTGGTGCGTCGTGGCTGGAGCCCGCTGCGGCTGATTGGTATCACCGTGGTGTTGGGTGTTGTCGGTAAATTCTGTCACTTCCTGTAAAAGCAAAGAGGTTGCGATGTTAGGCATTATTTTGACAGGTCACGGCGGTTTTGCCAGCGGGCTTGAGCAGGCTATGAAGCAGATCCTGGGCGAGCAGCCGCAGTTTATTGCCATCGATTTTCCTGAAACCTCCACCACCGCGCGGCTGACCGCGCAGCTTGAGCAGGCGGTGAGCGAGCTCGACGCACGGCACGATATAGTGTTCCTTACCGATCTGCTGGGCGGGACGCCGTTTCGCGTTGCTTCTATGCTCGCCATGAAAAGACCGGGCAGCGAAGTGATCACCGGTACCAACCTGCAATTGCTGCTGGAGATGGTGCTGGAGCGCGATGGATTAACCAGCGAAGCGTTTCGTCTGCAGGCGCTGGAGTGTGGCCACCGCGGCCTGACGAGCCTGGTAGATGAGCTTGGCCGCTGTCGCGAGGAAGCGCCCGCAGAGGAAGGAATATGAGCCAACTGCTGCGCGCGCGACGGGTGCTGACCGAACAAGGCTGGCTGGATGACCACCAGCTTCGTTTTGAGGACGGCATTATCGCAGCGATTGAACCCATCCCCGAAGGCGTTCACGCCCGCGATGCCGATAAGCTTTGCCCGGCATTCATTGATATTCACGTTCATGGTGGCATGGGTGTGGATGTGATGGATGACGCCCCCGATGCGCTGGATGTTTTGGCTCTCCATAAAGCACGTGAAGGCGTCGGGGCATTTTTGCCCACGACGGTCACCGCGCCGCTGGAGGCGATTCACGGCGCACTCACGCGGATCGCCCGACGCTGTCAGTCAGGCGGCCCTGGCGCGCAGATTCTGGGCAGCTATCTGGAGGGCCCGTACTTTACCCCGCAGAACAAAGGGGCGCATCCACCCGCGCTGTTTCGGGAACTGGATATCGCCGAGCTGGACGCGTTGATTGCGGTATCGCACAACACGCTGAAGGTGGTGGCACTGGCACCGGAAAAACCCGGCGCGCTACAGGCCATTCGCCACCTGAAGCAGCGGGGTATCCGTGTGATGCTGGGCCACAGTGGCGCCACGTACGAGCAAACCCTCGCCGCCTTTGACGTCGGTGCAGACGGGCTGGTGCACTGCTTTAACGGTATGACGGGGCTGCATCACAGAGCGCCGGGTATGGTCGGTGCCGGGCTGACGGACAAACGGGCGTGGCTGGAGCTTATTGCCGACGGTCATCATGTTCATTCGGGCGCCATGCGTATATGCAGCTGCTGTGCGAAGGACCGCGTGGTGCTGATTACCGATGCCATGCAGGCGGCAGGTATGCCGGACGGGCGGTATATGCTCTGTGGCGAAGAGGTCACAATGCACCACGGCGTGGTGAAAACCGCCTCTGGCGGGCTGGCGGGAAGCACGCTGTCGCTGGATGCCGCCGTCAGGCATATGGTGGAACATGCGGGTGTGACAGCAGAAGAGGCTATTCATATGGCTTCGCTGCATCCTGCCCGCCTGCTGGGCAGTGATCATCAGCTGGGCTCCTTAACGCCAGGGAAACGCGCCAATATTATTGCGCTGGATGACGGTTTACACCTTCAGCAGATCTGGATTCAGGGCCAGGCTCTCCCCCTTTAGCCCTTTTATTGTGTCTCCTTTTGGCTTTACGGCGTCAAACCGTAAGGCCTTTCTTTTCCTTTCCTTAATTTTACCCTTTCCTTTCGCGATCACACTTTTCGTTTTATTTCTTTTCTTTCATTGAACTTTCGATTTCTTTTCTATAGATTTTATTTAACTGCTTAAATGAACAAGTGAAACGAAACGAAAGATAGCGACACATTTGCCAGCGTCTGATGTGGAATTCACACGACTAAGGACTGAGTTATGCCACAGATCACTCCCACCGCCACAACCGGCACCTGGACCGAAGAAGAGATCCGCCAGCAGCCTGCCAGCTGGATTCGCTCGCTCCACAACATCGATAATTTGCGTTCCTCGATTGACAGTTTCCTGACGCCACTGCTGCGTAAGCACGATCTGCGGATCGTACTGACCGGCGCGGGCACGTCCGCGTTTATAGGCGATATCATTGCGCCATGGCTTGCGAGCCACACCGGGAAAAACATCTCCGCCGTACCGACAACCGATCTGGTCACGAACCCGATGGATTACTTCAGCCCTGCACATCCGCTGCTGCTGATCTCATTTGCCCGTTCCGGTAACAGCCCTGAAAGCGTCGCCGCCGTTGAGCTGGCTAATCAGTTCGTGCCGGAGTGCTACCATCTGTCGATCACCTGTAACGAGGCGGGAAACCTGTATCAGAGCGCTATCGACAGTGATAACGCCTGTGCCCTGCTGATGCCTGCCGAAACGCACGATCGCGGTTTCGCGATGACCAGCAGTATCACCACCATGATGGCAAGCTGCCTGGCCGTATTCGCGCCAGAGACGATCAACAGCAACACCTTCCGCGACGTGGCCGATCGCTGTCAGGCGATCCTCATCTCACTTGGTGATTTCCGACATGGCGTATTTGGTAACGAGCCCTGGAAACGGATCGTCTACCTGGGAAGCGGTGGCCTGCAGGGGGCGGCGCGCGAATCTGCGCTGAAGGTACTGGAACTGACGGCGGGCAAGCTGGCGGCATTTTACGATTCCCCAACGGGGTTCCGTCACGGGCCTAAGTCGCTGGTAGATAACGAAACGCTGGTGGTGGTGTTTATCTCCAGCCATCCGTATACGCGTCAGTACGATCTGGATCTTCTGGCGGAATTGCGTCGCGATCGCCAGGCCCTGCGCGTTGTCGCCATCGCCGCTGAAAACGATCCGGTGATTGAAGCGGGCCCGCACATCCTGCTGCCGCCTTCACGCCCGTTCATTGATATGGAACAGGCGTTCTGCTTCCTGATGTACGCCCAGGTCTTTGCGCTGTCCCAGTCCCTCAGCGTGGGCAATACACCCGATACGCCATCCGCCAGTGGCACGGTCAACCGCGTGGTACAGGGCGTTGTTATTCATCCGTGGCAGGCTTAAGAGGATCGCATCATGAGCATTATCTCAACGAAATATCTTCTGCAGGACGCACAGGCAAAAGGCTACGCCGTGCCGGCGTTTAACATCCACAACGCAGAGACGATCCAGGCGATCCTCGAAGTGTGTAGCGAGATGCGATCGCCAGTGATCCTCGCAGGCACGCCGGGTACGTTCAAACATATTGCCCTGGAAGAGATCTACGCCCTGTGCAGCGCATATTCATTAACCTACGACATGCCGCTGGCGCTGCATCTCGATCATCACGAATCTCTCGACGATATTCGTCGCAAGGTTACCGCTGGCGTGCGTAGCGCGATGATCGACGGCAGCCACTATCCGTTTGAACAAAACGTGAAGCTGGTGAAATCGGTAGTCGATTTCTGCCACCTCAACGACTGTAGCGTCGAGGCTGAGCTGGGCCGTCTGGGCGGCGTGGAAGATGACATGAGCGTCGACGCGGAGAGTGCATTTCTCACCGACCCGCAGGAAGCGAAACGCTTTGTCGAACTGACCGGCGTCGATAGCCTCGCCGTCGCCATCGGCACCGCACATGGCCTGTATACCAAACGCCCTAAAATTGACTTCCAGCGCCTGGCCGAAATCCGTGAAGTGGTCACCGTGCCGCTGGTGCTGCACGGCGCGAGCGATGTGCCGGATGAGGATGTACGTCGCACCATCGCGCTGGGTGTGTGCAAAGTCAACGTGGCGACCGAGCTGAAAATCGCCTTCTCTGACGCAGTGAAAGCCTGGTTTGCTGAAAACCCGCAGGGTAACGATCCGCGTTTTTATATGCGGGTCGGAATGGATGCCATGAAAGAGGTGGTCAGAAGCAAAATTACCGTGTGTGGCTCGGCAAACCGCTTGCTGCTTCCGGCAGAAGCCTGATGAAAAAGGATCTTACCCTGATGAAAAAAATCCTCACCCTATCCATGCTTGCCCTGGGTGTTTCCCATAGCGCGTTAGCAGCGAATTACACCCTTAATAACGACAACATTGCCCTGTCATTTGATGACGCGAACTCGACGGTCGTGGTGAAGGACACCAGGGCTAATCATCCGCTGACGCCGCAGGAGCTGTTCTTTCTGACGCTGCCGGACGAGACTAAAATCCACACGGCGGATTTTAAGGTCAAACATGTCGAAAAACAGGACAGTGGTATTGTCGTCGACTTCACCCATCCTGACTTTAACGTGACGGTGAAGCTGAACCTGGTGAAGGGCAAATACGCCAGCATCGACTACACCATCGCCGCCGTCGGGCAGCCACGGGATGTGGCGAAAATCACCTTCTTCCCGACCAAAAAGCAGGCTCAGGCACCTTATGTAGACGGGGCAATTAACAGCTCGCCGATTATTGCAGACTCGTTCTTTATCCTGCCGGATAAACCCATCGTTAACACGTACGCCTATGAAGCGACGACCAACCTCAACGTGGAGCTGAAAACACCCATTCAGCCGGCAACCCCGGTCAGCTACACCACCTACTTCGGTACCTTCCCGGAGACCAGCCAACTGCGCCGTAGCGTAAACCAGTTTATCGATGCCGTGCGTCCGCGTCCGTATAAGCCTTACTTACACTACAACAGCTGGATGGACATCGGCTTCTTTACCCCGTACTCCGAGCAGGATGTGCTGGGGCGGATGGACGAATGGAACAAGGAGTTTATTGCCGGGCGGGGTGTCGCGCTGGATGCTTTCCTGCTTGACGATGGCTGGGATGACCTTACCGGGCGCTGGCTGTTCGGCCCGGCTTTCAGCAAAGGTTTTGGCAAGGTACGGGAGAAAGCAGACAGCCTGCACAGCTCTGTTGGCCTGTGGCTCTCGCCATGGGGCGGATATAACAAACCGCGCGATACGCGCGTCTCGCATGCAAAAGAGTATGGTTTCGAAACGGTAGACGGGAAGCTGGCGCTGTCTGGCCCGAACTATTTTAAGAACTTTAATGAGCAGATCGTTAAGCTGATAAAAAACGAGCATATTACCTCGTTTAAACTGGACGGCATGGGCAACGCCAACTCGCACATCAAAGGCAGCCCGTTCGCCTCGGATTTTGACGCCTCTATTGCACTGCTGCATAACATGCGCAGCGCCAATCCGAATCTGTTTATCAACCTGACGACCGGTACCAATGCCAGCCCATCCTGGCTATTTTACGCTGATTCCATCTGGCGTCAGGGTGACGATATCAACCTGTACGGCCCCGGCACGCCGGTGCAGCAGTGGATGACCTATCGCGATGCGGAGACGTATCGCTCTATTGTGCGTAAAGGTCCGCTGTTCCCGCTGAACTCCCTGATGTATCACGGGATCGTCAGCGCGGAGAATGCGTATTACGGTCTGGAGAAGGTGCAAACGGACAGTGATTTTGCTGACCAGGTCTGGAGCTACTTCGCCACCGGCACCCAGTTGCAGGAGCTGTATATCACCCCTTCAATGCTCAACAAGGCGAAGTGGGATACCCTGGCACAGGCTGCCAAATGGTCCCGGGATAACGCCAGCGTGCTGGTGGATACCCACTGGATTGGCGGAGACCCAACGGCGCTTGAGATCTACGGCTGGGCGTCGTGGAATCAAGACAAAGCCATTTTTGGATTACGAAACCCGTCGGATAAACCGCAAAGCTATTATCTGGATTTGGCGAAAGATTTCGAAATCCCGACCGGAGATGCGACGCCGTTTAGCCTGAAAGCGGTCTATGGCAGTAACGCCACGATACCGGCAGAGTATAAAAACGCGGTGGTGATTACCCTCAAACCGCTGGAAACGCTGGTGTTTGAGGCGATGCCAGAAAAATAAAACATGATCGGCTGAGCAGGTTAAGGCATGACCTGCCAGCTTCCTCCTTTCCTGGCTCCCATGCGCTTTAGTTTCCCTTTTGTTTGCAAGGCGCTGAGATAGCGTTCCACAGTGCGGGAAGTGACACCTAGCATGGATGCTAACATCGCTGCGGACATCTGCGGTTGAACGGTAAGAAGCTCAAGAATAGTCGTTTCCTTTTCCGACATCTCTTCCGACATTTTTTCCGACATAACAGAAGGTGCCCCTATGCCCTCCCGCAACGCTTCAGCCATATTCTGGAGCATAAACTCTATAAATGCGGTGCAATCACTCGCCCGGTCACATTCTCCCAAAATCTGATAATAGCGATCCTGCTGAAAATGAATCAGTGTCTCAACTGGCAGCCAGGCAAGCTCTGAGCGCCACTGACTCAAAATCAACGTTTGCCACAGCCGCCCCATACGACCATTCCCATCAGAAAATGGATGGATGAATTCAAATTCGTAATGGAAGACTGAGCTGGTAATCAGTGGATGGAGTTCGGTTTCTTTTAACCAGGCAAGCAGATCAGCAATAAGCCGGTTAATTTGGGAAGCGGGTGGAGCCATATGGACCAACTGATTCCCGCGATATACGCCTACGTCCCCCATTCTGAGCTTGCCAGGGTTATCAACCAGACCAAGCATTAATAACCGGTGTGCACTGAGTAAGTCTTTGAGCGTCCAGGGCTTCCATTCAGGCAATTTCTCATAAGCCAGAATCGCGTTACGCATTTCCTGAATATCTTTTTCAGGTGCGAGCACGCGTTTACCCTCCATGATTGCCGTTACTTGTCCGGTCGTCAGAGAGTTATGTTCAATGGCCAGAGAAGCCTGGATGGTGCGGATTCGGTTCTCTTTACGCAGTAACGGAGAGTTTCTTCCTGAATGCGCCGCCCAGTGCCCTAATAGCTCACCAATCTCAACAACCTGATTGAGAATCGATGGTGTGATCGTGAAAGGAGGCTGGTAGCGGCTCATATCACTTACTCCCCCTGCTGCTCCAGCGCATATTTATAGAGCGCATTCTTCTTCACGCCGTGGATTTCCGCCGCCAGTGCCGCCGCTTTCTTAAGCGGCAATTCAGCCTGTAGCAGTGCCAGAGTACGCAGCGCATCGGCAGGCAGTGCGTCCTCCTCCGCTTTATGCCCTTCGACAATCAGCACCATCTCACCCTTGCGACGGTTTTCGTCCTCTTTTACCCACGCCAGCAGTTCGCCGACCGGCGCGCCGTGAATGGTTTCCCAGGTTTTGGTCAGCTCGCGCGCCAGCACCACGTAGCGGCTCTCTCCCCAGACGGTCACCATATCTTCCAGGCTTTCCAGCAGGCGATGCGTGGATTCGTAGAAAATCAGCGTACGCGGTTCAGCTTCCAGCTCTTTTAACACATCACGGCGGCCTTTGGATTTGGCGGGTAGGAAACCTTCATAGCAGAAACGATCGGACGGCAGGCCCGCAGCGCTCAACGCAGCAATCGCAGCACACGGTCCCGGCAGAGGGACCACCCGGATCCCCGCTTCACGGCAGGTACGCACCAGATGGTAGCCCGGATCGTTAATCAGCGGCGTACCGGCGTCAGAGACCAGCGCAATGTTCTGCCCCTCTTTGAGCTTCGCCACCAGCGTTTCTGCTTTTTGCTGCTCATTATGATCGTGCAGGGCGAAGAGACGAGCGTTAATCGCAAAGTGTTGCAGCAATAAACCGGTATGCCGGGTATCTTCAGCAGCAATTAAATCAACAGCTTGCAATACGGTCAGCGCACGTTGGGTAATATCAGACAAATTCCCGATAGGAGTAGGTACAATATAAAGCTGGCCTTGAGAATTCTCTGCCGTTTCGTGTTGTTTCATTGTTTCGTCCGTATTGCCGATTTAATATTGAGCATTGCGTAAAAAAATCACTGGATACAGTATGGTACCGTTAACGTTTCTTCGAAAAAAAGCCACGCGCAGCGTGCCGCTTCTGCTGGCAGCCCTGATCTTTGCAGGCTGTGGCACCCAGGCACCTGACCAGAGCACGGCCCATCTGCAGGGATCCGCTCAGGCTGATTCTGGCTTTTATCTGCAACAAATGTCGCAAAGCTCAAATGATACCAGGATCAACTGGCAATTACTCGCCATTCGTGCACTGCTGAAAGAGGGCAAAACCCAGCAGGCCGCCGAACTGTTCAACCAGCTTCCGCACGAGCTTAACGATGCCCAGCGTCTTGAGCAGAGCCTGCTCTCTGCCGAGCTGAAAGTCGCGCTGAAAGATTATGCCGCCGCGAAAAAGAGCCTTGGCGACATCGACGTGAGCGCGCTGGATAAAAATCAGCAGGCCCGTTTCTGGCAGGCGGGCATTACCGCTGAGCAGGGGCGCCCTTCCCTGACGCTGTTGCGGGCGCTAATCGCCCAGGAGCCGCTGCTCGGCGGTGCGGACAAGCAGAAAAATATTGATGCCACCTGGCAGGCGCTCGCCTCTATGACCCAGGAACAGGCGCAGGCGCTGGTCATCAATGCCGATGAAAATGTGTTGCAGGGGTGGCTGGATCTGCAACAGATGTGGTTTAACAACCGCAGCGATCCAAACATGCTGAAAGCCGGTATTACCGACTGGCAAACCCGTTACCCGCAAAACCCGGGCGCGAAAATGCTGCCGACACAGCTGGTGAACGTGCAGAACTTTAAGCCTGCCTCTACCAGCAAAATCGCCCTGCTTTTGCCGTTGAACGGCCAGGCGGCGGTATTTGGCCGCACCATTCAGCAAGGTTTTGAAGCGGCGAAGAACGGAACCACGCCAGTGACCGGTAGCGCGGTTCCGGCACAGGCAGCTCAGGCGGCAAACGTGAACGACGTTGTTAGCCCTTCCGCCGCGGAAACCAGCGACCTGACCACAGCACAAACCCCGGCGCAGGGGACGATGCAGAACCCGGTGACAGCACCGACCACACCTGCGGCCGCAGCACCCGCGCCTGCGACTCCGGCTCCGACTCCGGTAGAGACACAATCCGCACCGGCAACAGAGCCTGCGACAGCGGAGCAGCCTCAACCGCAGACCACTGAGCCCGCAGCACAACCTGCCGCTCAGCCCGCCACTCAGCCACAGGCCGTAGCCACCACCAGCGCTAACCCTGGCGCTGAGCTGAAAATCTACGACACCAGTTCTCAACCGCTCGATCAGGTTCTGGCGCAGGTGCAACAGGACGGCGCCAGCATCGTTGTCGGCCCGCTGCTGAAAAACAACGTGGAAGAGCTGATGAAGAGCAATACTGCGCTGAACGTGCTGGCGCTCAACCAGCCTGAGCAGGTTCAGAACCGCGCCAATATCTGCTATTTCGCCCTCTCTCCGGAAGATGAAGCCCGCGATGCGGCGCGTCATATTCACGAGCAGGGGAAACAGTCTCCGCTGCTGCTGATCCCTCGCAGTACGCTGGGCGATCGCGTCGCCAACGCCTTTGCCGAAGAGTGGCAGAAGCTGGGTGGCGGCATCGTGCTGCAGCAGAAATTCGGTTCCGTCTCTGAACTGCGTGCGGGCGTTAACGGCGGCGCGGGTATTGCGCTTAACGGCAGCCCGGTGAGTGCCAGCCTGCCACAGCAGCAGAGCGTGACGATTGGCGGTCTGACCATCCCGGCCCCGCCAACCGACGCGCAAATCGGCGGTGGCGGCAAAGTGGATGCGGCCTATATCGTCGCCACGCCGCAGGAGATTGCCTTCATCAAACCGATGATCGCCATGCGTAACGGCAGCCAGAGCGGTGCCACACTCTACGCCAGCTCGCGCAGCGCGCAAGGTACCGCGGGCCCGGATTTCCGTCTGGAGATGGACGGTCTACAGTACAGTGAAATTCCTATGCTGGCAGGCAGCAATCCGGCGCTGATGCAGCAGGCGCTGAGTACGGTCCGTAACGACTACTCGCTGGCGCGTCTGTATGCAATGGGTGTCGATGCCTGGGCGCTGGCAAACCACTTTACCCAAATGCGTCAGGTGCCGGGCTTTGAACTTAACGGTAACACCGGCGATCTGACGGCCACTCAGGATTGCGTGATTAACAGGAAGTTATCATGGCTCAAATACCAGCAGGGGCAAATCGTCCCGGCCAGTTAAGCCGTAAAGAGACCGGCGACGCATGGGAATTAAAAGCCCGTCGCTGGCTTGAGGGCAAAGGACTGCGCTTTATCGCCGCTAACGTTCGCGGACGTGGCGGCGAAATCGATCTGATCATGAAAGAGGGTCAGGTCATTGTGTTTGTAGAAGTACGCTACCGACAGTCTTCCCGTTTTGGCGGTGCTGCCGCCAGCGTGACGCTCGCCAAACAACATAAATTATTACAGACTGCCCACTTGTGGCTTGCCCGCCATAATGGGAGTTTTGATACTGTGGATTGCCGGTTCGATGTGTTAGCCTTCACCGGAAACGAGATCGAATGGCTGAAAAACGCTTTTGGCGAAGACGCATAATTAAGATTTAAAAGGGATAACGTGCTCGAAAGAATTAAAGTGTGCTTCACAGAAAGCATCCAGACTCAGATTGCCGCGGCAGAAGCCCTCCCTGACGCGATCTCTCGCGCCGCGATGACGCTGGTGCAGTCTCTGCTGAATGGCAACAAAATCCTCTGTTGTGGCAATGGTACGTCCGCCGCCAACGCACAGCATTTTGCTGCCAGTATGATCAATCGTTTTGAAACAGAACGTCCCAGTTTACCTGCCATTGCACTTAATACCGATAATGTGGTCTTAACAGCGATTGCTAACGATCGTCTGCATGACGAGATTTACGCAAAGCAGGTGCGTGCCCCGGGCCATGCAGGTGATGTGCTGCTGGCCATCTCCACGCGCGGCAATAGCCGTGACATTGTCAAAGCCGTCGAAGCCGCCGTCACCCGCGATATGACTATCGTTGCCTTAACCGGCTATGACGGGGGCGAGCTGGCGGGCCTGCTGGGGCCGCAGGATGTGGAAATCCGCATTCCGTCTCACCGTAGCGCACGCATTCAGGAGATGCATATGCTCACGGTTAACTGCTTATGTGATTTGATCGATAACACGCTTTTCCCTCACCAGGATGATTAAGGAGTTCTCATGAAGGCTTTATCGACCCTCGCAGTCCTTATGTCTGCATTACTGCTTCAGGGATGTATTGCTGCGGCTGTTGTGGGTACCGCCGCGGTAGGCACCAAAGCCGCGACCGATCCACGCACCGTCGGCACTCAGGTAGATGACGGCACGCTGGAGCTGCGCGTCAACAGTGCGCTGTCGAAAGACGAGCAAATTAAGAAAGAAGCGCGCATCAACGTGACGGCTTACCAGGGCAAAGTGCTGCTGACAGGCCAGGCGCCAAATACTGACCTCTCCAGCCGCGCAAAACAGATCGCGATGGGCGTAGAAGGTACCACGGAAGTCTTTAACGAAGTGCGTCAGGGGCAGCCAATCAGCCTTGGTACCGCCTCCAATGATACGTGGATCACCACCAAAGTCCGTTCCCAGCTGCTGGGTTCAGACCAGGTGAAATCATCCAACGTGAAAGTGACGACCGAAAACGGCGAAGTGTTCCTGCTGGGTCTGGTTACCGACCGGGAAGGCAAAGCGGCGGCCGATATTGCCAGCCGGGTGAGCGGCGTGAAACACGTCACCACCGCCTTTACTTACATCAAGTAAGTCACACCTGACTCCAGGCCCGGTAAGCGCCAGCGCTACCGGGCTTTTTTTTTCACAGAAGCGCAATACTTCCCACAATTACCCCGCTCAACGCCACCAGCCCCGCGGTCAGCCACAGCGCTTTCGCCGGGAATGACTTACGCAACATGATAAGCGACGGCAGGCTGATCGCAGGCAGTGTGATAAGCAGAGCCAGCGCCGGAGCCGTTCCCATGCCGGCCAGCATCATGGTCTGCACAATCGGAATTTCTGCGGCCGTTGGGATCACAAACAGACAACCGGCAACGGCCATCGCAATGACCCACATAAGGGTATTGTCGATGGCGCCGTCGGCATGCGGGAATAGCCAGACGCGTGCGGCCCCGAGCACCAGCACCGCCAGGATATACACAGGAATGGTACTCCAGAAGAGCTGCCACAGCGCGTTACCCCAGCGCGCAAAGAAGCTCCCCTGCGGCTCGCTCACGTCAAGCTCGACAGACGCAGGTTCCACGGCAGTTTCTTTCACCCATTTTTGTACCAGCGTCGCCACCACCAGCACCGTCAGCAGACCGGCCACCAGGCGGATAAAGGCGAAATGCCAGCCAAGGACAAAGCCCATAAACACCAGCGTGGCCGGGTTTAACAGCGGGTTGCCCATCCAGAACGCCAGCGCGCCGCCCATTGAGACTCGCTGGCGACGCATACCGGCAGCGACAGGCGCGGCACAGCACGAACACATCATGCCCGGCAGGGAGAAAATGGTCCCCAACAGGGTGCCCTGAAAGCGCGGCTGCCCCAGGGTTTTCACCAGCCAGTGGCGCGGGATAAGTACCTGAATCAACGAGCCCAGAATGACACCTAATACGGCGGCTTTCCAGACGGCAAGGAAATAGACCATGGCATAATCCCACGCCGCGCGAAGCGGGCTGGAATCAGCCTGGGCGAGAATAGATTTACCGATGCTGTGCGTTTCGGCGGCAGTGAAGGCTTTACCATAGTACGGCTGCCATTTCACATACCAGAGGCCAATAATGACCACGAGAAAGAAGAGTGCGGGCTTCCACCATTGGACAGGTGTTGCCGCCTGAGATGAAGACTGACCAGTCATAGCATTCCCCGGAGAGTGTTATTTAATTAGCCGGGGGAGTTTACGCCTCGCCTTGAGCGATTTCACGCAGTTTTGCCGAAGGAATGATATTCACCCCCTCCTGCGACGGCGAAAGTGCCTCGTTTAGCATCGCACGCGCCACATCGCGCGCCTCAATGGATTTCCAGTTACCAGGCAGAATGCGGAACAAGGGGGCAAAAACAGACTCGTTAAAACGACGCTCGTCGCGATGCCCCAGCAGCATGGAGGGACGGACGATAGTCAACCGCTCCCACTTCTGGGCAATCAGTGCCTCTTCCATCTCCCCCTTCACCTTGTTGTAAAAGAACGGCGAACGGGCGCTGGCACCCAGCGAGCTGACCACCAGAAAATGGGTGGCTCCCAGCTTTTTCGCCGTCAGCGCCGTGTCGACCACCAGCGTGTAGTCGGCATGGACAAACGCCTCTTTACTGCCCGCCTCGCGCCGCGTCGTCCCAAGACAGCAAAAGGCGATATCGATGGGATCCTGCACCTGTGCCAGTGCGTCAGTCAGCTGCGGATCGTGAGGATTAAAGACGCCAGAGATGTCAGCCAGCGGTCGACGTGTCGGGGCCGCGATGTAGTTCACCCTGCGATCCTGAATCAGCAGCCGCAGCAGATGATCGCCCACCAGCCCGGTTGCGCCTGTAATCAGTACCTGACTCATCTCTTCCCCTTTACAGAATAGTCCGTTTGCGAACTCAGCACGGTCAACCACACTTAGAAGTCTGTTACCGGTAAGTATTTACCACAAACGGGAAAAAAACAGTCTGAAGCGAAAACAACGGAGGAAGCATGGGTAAAAAAATCGCAGTCCTGATTACCGACGAGTTTGAAGATTCAGAGTTCACCTCACCTGCGGAGGCGTTCCGTAAGGCGGGACATGAGGTCATCACCATCGAGAAAGAGGCGGGAAAAACGGTGAAAGGCCACAAGGGCGAAGCCAGCGTGACCATCGACGAAACCATTGATAACGTCAGCCCGTCAGATTTCGATGCGCTACTGTTACCCGGCGGTCATTCCCCGGATTCCCTGCGCGGGGACGAGCGCTTCGTCACATTCACCCGCGATTTCGTCTCGACCGGCAAACCGGTCTTTGCCATCTGCCACGGTCCGCAACTGCTTATCAGCGCGGATGTGGTGCGCGGACGAAAACTCACGGCCGTGAAACCGATCGTTGTCGATCTGAAAAACGCGGGGGCCGAGTTTTACGATCAGGAGGTGGTCAACGACAAAGACCAGCTGATCACCAGCCGAACCCCGGACGATCTGCCCGCGTTTAACCGCGAAGCGCTACGCCTGCTCGGTGCGTAGCCAGTGCAGCTTTTTGCCAAAGCCCAGTGTGTTGTCGGTAAATTTCAGCTCATCAAGGCGGATTTCCCACACCGGGGCTTTTAAGGCGGCGGCTACCGGAAAGCGGCGCGTGTAGTGCTTACGGCGCGCGTCGCTCTCGTCACCGTCCAGCCGACGGATCTCCCCTTTAAACTGCACCCCACGGATCAGTGCCACCGTTTTAGGCTGACCGTTAACTGTCCCTGCTACCTTCGCCTGTTGCCCGGTCATCTGCGCATGGCGCGTTTTATCTTCGCTCATCACATAAAACGCAACGCGATCAGGGTCATAATAGTAAAACGCATTTGCGCACCACATTTCACCGTCGTCATACACGCACCAGGTGACAACATGCTGTTTCGCCAGCCAGCGGTTAATGGCAGCCAGAGTTTCCATTTTCGTTCTCTCTCATGCTATGGTGCGTTCACCTTAACATACTGAATCTGTTTACCGTGTGCTGGTTTCTCTACCTTGTCCGTACCGCCGATAATGCCCTCTACACCGGGATCACCACCGATGTGGCGCGGCGTTTTCTTCAGCATCAAACGGGAAAAGGGGCAAAAGCGCTGCGGGGGAAAGGTGAATTAACGCTCGCCTTTGCAGCACCCGTGGGTGACCGATCGCTGGCGTTAAGGGTGGAATACCGCATTAAGCAGCTGACAAAGCGCCAGAAAGAGCGCCTCGTCACCGGAGACGGCTCGTTTGAGGCGCTGTGCGAAAGCCTGATTAGAAACGATTAAAATGGTCGTGGTACTCCACCAGACCATTTACACCATTCAGTGCGTCATCAGCCAGTCGGTGCACCTGGAAGGCAGTTTCGGTGCCCGGCCAGCGACAGCGGAGATCGTAGTGCGCCGCTGGCTCGAAGCCCAGGCGACCATAGAAAGCAGGATCGCCCAGCGTCACCACCGCGGCATAGCCAAACTCATTGAGCGAGTCCAGCCCTTCATACACCAGCTGACGTGCCAGCCCTTGTCCACGATAGTGCTCATCTACCGCCAGCGGTGCCATCCCTACCCACTGTAATTCTTCACCCTGAACGGTTACCGGGCTGAAGGCAACGTAGCCCACCACCTGACCTTCATCATCGGTGGCAACCAGCCCCAGCGTGATCAGGCCGTCTTCGCGGAGATCGTGGACCAGTTGGGCTTCTGCGTCGCTCGCAAAAGAACGGCGTAACAACGCATCGATACCCGGTGCATCAATCCCAATTTCGACTCGAATCAGCATGGCTCACCTACTGAAGTGTGTTTACTGTCAGGCGGGGTTTTCAGCCCGGCCTCAACGAAATCTGCCATTTGCATTAACATTACGCGCAGCGCTTTTGGCATCTGCTCCAGCTCAATGGCATCCATTAAATTTTTGACGTACAGACCCAGTTCCGTATCGCCTTCAATGACCAGACGGCGCTGGAAAAAGAGGGTGTCCGGATCCTGCTTACGCGCGGCGATCATCAGCAGATCGCAGGCGTCGGCGCTAAAGCTCACATCCGCGTCGGCAGACTCGCGTACGATCAGCTGGTCATTCTCAACGGAGGTAAACCAGCGCAGACCGATATCACGCACTTCAATGCTTAACCAGCGACCTTCCAGAAACGCCAGCTCGCCATCCTGCAACGCCTGGCGGAATTGCCAGCTCAGGACCTGCTCCAGCACCTGACGTTTAAGCGCGAACGGCGCCAGTTTTACCGGCACGCTCAGCATTGATGGACCAAATTGTACGAGACGTGAACGCAGTTTATCCAGCACGAGCTTTACTCCCTGATAGCGATAGTCCGGGTATTTTGCCATATCCGGAGGAGAACATAGCGGCGTAAATCAACAAACCGTCGTCCGGTGTACCTCATTATTGGTGCCATCAATACGCCATTAGCTGCCTTAAATCAAAAATTGTCGCGTATGGGTTAATTAAAATCCCAGCTCGTTAACATTTTTGCTCTCGACGACATCAGGATAAATTATGGAGCTGCTCTGCCCTGCCGGAAACCTTCCGGCGCTTAAGGCGGCCATCGAAAATGGGGCCGATGCGGTCTATATCGGGCTGAAAGATGATACTAACGCCCGCCATTTTGCTGGCCTCAACTTTACGGAGAAAAAGCTTCAGGAAGCCGTTAACTTCGTACATCAGCACCGCCGCAAATTGCATATTGCCATCAATACCTTTGCCCATCCTGATGGCTATGCCCGCTGGCAGCGCGCGGTGGATATGGCAGCACAGCTGGGTGCTGATGCGCTGATTCTGGCCGACCTCGCCATGCTGGAGTATGCGGCAGAACGCTATCCTCATATTGAGCGCCATGTCTCTGTTCAGGCCTCTGCCACCAACGAAGAGGCGGTACGTTTTTATCATCAACACTTTGACGTGGCCCGCGTGGTCTTACCGCGCGTGCTCTCTATTCATCAGGTTAAGCAACTCGCGCGCGTCACGCCAGTGCCGCTGGAAGTTTTTGCCTTTGGCAGCCTGTGCATCATGGCTGAAGGCCGCTGCTATCTCTCCTCGTATTTAACCGGTGAATCACCCAATACCGTTGGCGCCTGCTCGCCTGCCCGCTTTGTTCGCTGGCAGCAAACGCCACAGGGGCTGGAATCTCGCCTGAATGAAGTGTTGATTGACCGCTATCAGGACGGTGAAAACGCTGGCTACCCGACGTTGTGCAAAGGCCGCTATCTGGTTGACGGCGAGCGTTATCACGCGCTGGAAGAACCCACCAGCCTCAACACGCTGGAACTGCTGCCGGAACTGCTGGCCGCTAATATTGCTTCGGTGAAGATTGAAGGTCGCCAGCGCAGCCCGGCCTACGTCAGTCAGGTGGCGAAAGTCTGGCGTCAGGCTATCGACCGCTGCATGGCAGACCCGCAGAACTACGCCCCACAGTCGGCCTGGATGGAGACCCTCGGCGCGATGTCTGAAGGCACACAAACCACGCTTGGCGCATATCACCGTAAATGGCAGTGAGATAATCATGAAATATTCATTAGGACCGGTGCTCTACTACTGGCCAAAAGAGACGCTGGAAGATTTTTATCAACAGGCCGCAACCAGCAGCGCCGATGTGATTTATCTTGGCGAAGCGGTATGCAGCAAGCGCCGCGCCACCAAAGTGGGCGACTGGCTGGAGATGGCGAAAAGCCTCGCCGGGAGCGGCAAACAGGTGGTGCTCTCCACGCTGGCGCTGGTGCAGGCGTCCTCCGAACTGGGTGAGCTAAAACGCTATGTGGAGAACGGTGAATTCCTGATTGAAGCGAGCGACCTGGGCGTGGTGAACATGTGCGCTGAACGCAAGCTGCCGTTTGTCGCGGGCCATGCATTGAACTGCTATAACGCCGTGACCCTGCGCCTGCTGCTGAAACAGGGGATGACGCGCTGGTGCATGCCGGTAGAGCTGTCGCGCGACTGGCTGGCAAACCTGCTCGCTCAGTGTGAAGAGCTTGGCATTCGCAATCAGTTTGAAGTGGAAGTGCTGAGCTATGGTCATCTGCCGCTGGCGTACTCTGCCCGCTGCTTTACTGCCCGCTCTGAAGATCGGCCGAAAGACGAGTGCGAGACCTGCTGCATCAAGTACCCGAACGGGCGCAGCATGCTGTCGCAGGAGAACCAGCAGGTGTTTGTCCTGAACGGCATTCAGACCATGAGCGGCTATGTCTATAACCTGGGTAACGAGCTGGCGTCGATGGTCGGGCTGGTGGATATGGTGCGTCTGTCACCGCTGGACACCAGCGTGTTTGCCATGCTGGATGCTTTTCGCGCCAACGAAAATGGCACGTCACCGCTGCCGCTGACGGCAAACAGTGACTGTAACGGCTACTGGAAACGGCTGGCCGGACTGGAGCTGCAGGCCTGAAAAAGGCTCACTTTGTTAACAACGGTTATCATTATTTAATGCAGTATTAAAGATTGACCGTCGACAAAGTGAGCTGTTATGACTGACAAAACCCTTCCGTTTTCGGTGCTGGATCTGGCGCCGATCCCACAAGGCTCCTCGGCCAGAGAAGCCTTTTCGCACTCTCTCGATCTGGCTCAACTGGCCGAAAAGCGTGGCTATCACCGTTACTGGCTGGCAGAGCACCACAACATGGTCGGTATCGCCAGCGCCGCCACCTCGGTACTGATTGGTTATCTGGCCGCGAACACCACCACCCTGCACCTGGGATCCGGTGGCGTGATGCTGCCAAACCATGCTCCACTGGTGATCGCCGAGCAGTTTGGTACGCTGAATACCCTCTATCCGGGCCGTATTGATTTAGGCCTTGGCCGTGCGCCGGGCAGCGACCAGCCAACCATGCGCGCCCTGCGTCGCCATATGAGTGGTGACATCGACAATTTCCCGCGTGATGTGGCGGAACTGGTGGACTGGTTCGATGCGCGTGACCCGAACCCGCACGTGCGCCCGGTGCCGGGCTACGGCGAAAAGATCCCGGTATGGCTGCTGGGGTCGAGCCTGTACAGTGCGCAGCTTGCTGCACAGTTGGGGCTGCCGTTTGCGTTTGCCTCGCACTTCGCACCGGATATGCTGCATCAGGCGCTGCATCTCTACCGCACGAACTTCAAACCTTCTGAAAGGCTGGAGAAACCGTACGCGATGGTGTGTATCAACATCATTGCCGCCGACAGCAATCGCGATGCGGAATTCCTGTTTACCTCCATGCAGCAGGCGTTTGTGAAGCTGCGTCGCGGCGAGACCGGCCAGTTGCCGCCACCGGTGGAGAATATGCATCAACTGTGGTCAGCCTCCGAGCAGTATGGCGTTCAGCAGGCGCTGAGCATGTCGCTGGTGGGAGATAAAGCGAAGGTGCGTCACGGGCTGGAAGCGGTGCTGCGCGAAACGCAGGCGGATGAGATTATGGTTAACGGCCAGATATTTGATCACCAGGCGCGTTTGCATTCGTTTGATTTAGCGATGCAGGTGAAAGAAGAATTGGTGGGATAGTTTTTTGCCGGATGGCGGCTTCGCCTTATCCGGCCTACGCGATCCCTGTAGGCCCGGTAAGCGTAGCGCCACCGGGCTTTGTGTTTAGTGATATACAGGCAACAAATTAAAACTCGACAGCACGTGCACCACCGCGTTGCCAATACCGAACACCAGAATCAGTGCAATCATCGGTTTGCCGCCCCAGACGCGGAATTTCGGGCTACCGAAGCGCTGACGGGATTTACGCGCCAGCAGCGCTGGCACAATTGCCGCCCAGATGGTAGCCGCCAGACCGGCATAGCCGATAGCGTACAGGAACCCGTTCGGCCACAGCAGGCCGCCGACAATCGGTGGCAGGAAGGTCAGCAGTGCGGTTTTAAAGCGCCCCATCGCGGAATCATCAAAACCAAACAGATCCGCCAGATAGTCAAACAGGCCCAGCGTCACGCCGAGGAAAGAGCTCGCTACCGCAAAGTTAGAGAACACCACCAGCAGCAGATCCAGACTGCGGCTGTTCAGTACCCCACTCAGGGCCTGGACCAGCACATCAATGTTACCGCCCTTCTGCGCAATGCCGATAAACTCCGGACGCGGGATGTTGCCCATCGTCCCCAGCAGCCAAATCACATACAGCCCCAGCGCCAGCAGCGTACCGTAGACCAGGCACTTTACAATCGTCCGGGGGTCTTTGCCGTAGTACTTCATCAGACTTGGCACATTGCCGTGGTAGCCAAACGACGCCAGACAGAACGGCAGGGTCATCAGCAGATACGGCGTATACGACGTATTGGTTTCAGCCACGTTAAACAGCGTTGACGGGGTGACGTGCCCCAGCAGGCTACCGAAGGTCAGGAAGAAAGTGATGACCTTTGCGCCCAGTACGATGGCCGTCATCCGGCTCACCGCTTTGGTACTCATCCAGACAATAAATGCGACGCCCAGCGCAAAGCACAGCCCAGCCAGACGCGCCGGAACGTTCAGCGACATCTCCGCAAAGGTGTGATGCAGAATCGAACCGCTTGCAGAGATGTACGCGTAGGTCAGGATGTAAAGCACAAACGCGATGGAAAGGCCGTTCACCAGGTTCCAGCCTTTACCCAGCAGATCTTTCGTGATGGTGTCGAAGCTGGAGCCAATGCGGTAGTTCAGGTTGGCTTCAAGGATCATAAGCCCTGAATGCAACATACAGAACCAGGTGAAAACCAGCGCAGCCAGCGACCAGAAGAACCACGCACCGGACATGACCACTGGCAGGGAGAACATCCCGGCACCAATAATGGTTCCGCCGATGATCACCACGCCGCCAAGCAGCGAAGGTGACGTTTGGGTGGTGGTTAGTGTCGCCATACAGCCATATCTCCAGTCAAAAATGTGGTTTGCATTTTAATGTGCTGCACTGTACCAGTACAAGAGTACAAAGGAAATAAAAAAAGCCCCGATAGTCTTTATCGGGGCTGTATATATTACTTTACGTCAGAAACGAAAGGCTTACGCGTCACCAAAACGACGACGGCTGGTGCCTTCTTCACGACGTGGGCCACGGCTCTCGCGGCGTTCACCGGAGAAACGACGACCTTCACCACCACGACCTTCGCTACGACCGCCTTCACGACGCTCGCCACCGAAACCGCGACCACCGCCACGACGTTCGCCGCCACGGTCAGGACGTGGCTGTGCATCGCCCAGCAGCTGCATGTTCATCGGCTTGTTCAGGATGCGAGTGCGGGTAAAGTGCTGCAGTACTTCACCCGGCATGCCTTTTGGCAGCTCGATGGTGGAGTGGGATGCGAACAGCTTGATGTTACCGATGTAACGGCTGCTGATGTCGCCTTCGTTCGCGATCGCGCCAACGATATGACGAACTTCAACACCATCATCACGGCCCACTTCAATGCGGTACAGCTCCATTTCGCCAGCGTCACGACGCTCACGACGTGGACGATCTTCACCACCACGCTCTGGACGGTCACCACGTGGGCCACGGTCGTTACGATCGCCACGACGTTCGAAGCGATCGTCACGGTCACGGAACTCACGACGAGGACGCATCGGTGCATCTGGTGGCACGATCAGGGTACGTTCGCCCTGTGCCATCTTCAGCAGTGCTGCAGCCAGCGTTTCGATATCCAGCTCTTCGCCTTCAGCGGTTGGCTGGATCTGCGCCAGCAGCGCACGGTACTGATCCAGATCGCTGCTTTCCAGCTGCTGCTGAACTTTGGCAGCGAATTTTTCCAGACGGCGTTTGCCCAGCAGTTCTGCGTTTGGCAGCTCAGCTTCCGGAATGGTCAACTTCATGGTGCGTTCAATGTTACGCAGCAGACGACGCTCGCGGTTCTCAACGAACAGCAGCGCACGGCCTGCACGACCCGCACGACCGGTACGGCCGATACGGTGAACGTAGGACTCGGAGTCCATTGGGATGTCGTAGTTTACAACCAGGCTGATACGTTCAACGTCCAGACCACGTGCTGCCACGTCGGTTGCAATCAGGATATCCAGACGACCGTCTTTCAGACGCTCCAGCGTCTGCTCACGCAGAGCCTGGTTCATGTCGCCATTCAGCGCTGCGCTGTTATAGCCGTTACGCTCCAGGGCTTCAGCCACTTCCAGGGTCGCGTTTTTGGTACGTACGAAAATAATCGCCGCATCAAAATCTTCCGCTTCCAGGAAACGCACCAGCGCTTCGTTTTTGCGCATGCCGTACACAGACCAGTAGCTCTGGCTGATGTCCGGGCGAGTGGTAACGCTGGACTGAATGCGCACTTCCTGCGGCTCTTTCATGAAGCGACGGGTAATGCGACGAATGGCTTCTGGCATCGTGGCAGAGAACAGAGCGGTCTGATGACCTTCCGGGATCTGCGCCATAATGGTTTCTACGTCTTCGATGAAGCCCATACGCAGCATTTCGTCTGCTTCATCCAGTACCAGACCGCTCAGTTTAGAGAGATCCAGTGTACCGCGCTTAAGGTGATCCAGCAGACGGCCCGGCGTACCGACAACAATCTGTGGGCCCTGGCGCAGGGCGCGTAACTGCACGTCATAACGCTGGCCGCCGTACAGGGCAACCACGTTTACGCCGCGCATGTGTTTAGAGAATTCCGTCATGGCTTCAGCAACCTGAACCGCCAGTTCACGGGTTGGAGCCAGAACGAGGATCTGCGGTGCACGCAGGTCCGGATCGATGTTGTTCAGCAGCGGCAGCGAGAACGCCGCAGTTTTACCGCTACCAGTCTGGGCCATGCCCAGCACGTCACGACCAGAAAGCAGGTGTGGGATACATTCTGCCTGGATCGGAGATGGTTTTTCGTAACCCAGATCGTTAAGGGCTTCAAGGATAGGAGCCTTCAGGCCCAGATCTGCAAAAGTGGTTTCGAATTCAGCCATGTAGTACGAGTGCCTCAATGTCAATGGCGGCCAGTCTACTTAGCTCATCGTGAAAATGATTAGCAATTTTCATTGAAAAGTGTGAACCGGCTCAAAGTAGGTGTATTGACGAACAACAACGCCCTCACCAGTTAAGGTGATGGCAATCAAAAAGATTACGGGCTGATGTTTATGTCGTCAGCTATTGCTGGTCCGATTCTGCCAGGTCGTCTTGCTCCTGGCCCAAGAGCGATAATTCCAACAATGCATAACGGTGCTCAACGAAGTTGTGTACGTTGTTAGCAACCGCTAATTTGAACAGTGCCGTAGCGCTGTCCTTATCCCCCAGACTTAGGTAGTACTTACCTAAATAGAAGTTGGTTTCACTGAGATGCTCAGCGAGCGAGGTGTTATCCGTTGCGTCCGCCTTGAGGCGTTCCATCAGCGTTGCTTCGCTAATGTTGCCCAGGTAGAACTCGACAATGTTCCATCCCCACTGTTCCTTGTCCGATTTGTCGAAGCGCTGTTTCAGTGCCTCTTTTGCCTGCTTCTCATCGAGCTTCTGCTCAACGATGTAAAGCCACAGGCTACGGAAAGGATCATTAGGATCGTCTTGATAAAACGCCAGCAGATCATCTTGCGCTAACTTATCACGACCGCCGTAATACAATGCGATACCGCGATTCAAGTGCGCGTAGTTGTAAGTTGGATCAAGCTCAAGTACAGAATCAAACGCTTCATAGGCAGCATCAAAATTGCCTGCCTGCGTTAAATAAATGCCTAAGTAATTGAATACTTCAGGCATATCAGGTCGGATAGCCAGCGCTTGTGAGAAATCATTTCGCGCTAATGCCCTCAGACCGAGACTATCATACAACACTCCGCGCTCATATAAAAGCTGTGCGCGTTCGTCATCGGTTAAAGCCCGACTGGCAAGAATTTGTTCCATGCGTGCCAGAATCACTTCCTGTTGCAAAGTCGGTTGCAATGGCACTGCGAGGACTTCGCTCTTACGCCAGGCAGAGTTGCTGCATCCTGCCAGCGTTAAAGCTGTCGCAACGAAACACCAGCGCAAAAAAGGCTTCATTTCCCACTCCCGAAGACAACTATTGGATGAACGTCCTGTCCCCCGGCGGCTTAACAAGGCGTCCTGCCTGATAACGGCCCTCCGCGATGCGGAGGGCAAATGGCAACCTTACTCGCCCTGCTGTTCTGCTGCCGGTGCTTCTGGCGCAGCAGCTGGCTGAGACTGCTCGGTTGCTTCTTTAATGCTCAGACGGATACGGCCCTGGCGGTCAACTTCCAGAACTTTAACCGGTACTTCCTGACCCATCTGCAGGTAATCGGTCACTTTCTCAACGCGCTTGTCAGCGATTTGAGAGATGTGTACCAGACCTTCTTTACCGCCACCGATGGCAACGAATGCGCCAAAGTCAACGATACGGGTCACTTTACCATTGTAGATACGGCCCACTTCGATTTCTGCAGTGATTTCTTCGATACGACGAATCGCGAATTTCGCTTTCTCGCCGTCGGTCGCTGCGATTTTCACAGTACCGTCATCTTCGATTTCAATGGTGGTGCCGGTCTCTTCGGTCAGCGCACGGATCACGGAACCGCCCTTACCGATAACATCTTTGATCTTGTCTGGATTGATCTTGATGGTGTGAATACGCGGAGCGAATTCAGAGATATCACCGCGTGGAGCGTTGATAGCCTGTTCCATCACGCCCAGGATGTGCAGACGCGCACCTTTAGCCTGGTTCAGAGCAACCTGCATGATCTCTTTGGTGATACCTTCAATTTTGATATCCATCTGCAGCGCAGAGATACCGTCGCGGGAACCCGCCACTTTGAAGTCCATATCGCCCAGGTGGTCTTCGTCGCCCAGAATGTCAGACAGAACAACAAAGTTGTCGCCCTCTTTCACCAGACCCATTGCGATACCCGCAACGGCGGCTTTGATTGGCACGCCTGCATCCATCAGCGCCAGAGAGGCACCACATACGGAAGCCATGGAAGAAGAACCGTTAGATTCGGTGATTTCAGAAACCACACGAACGGTGTACGGGAATTTGTCTGCGTCTGGCATCACTGCCAGCACGCCGCGCTTCGCCAGACGACCGTGACCAATTTCACGACGCTTCGGCGAACCCACCATACCGGTTTCCCCTACGGAGTACGGAGGGAAGTTATAGTGGAACAGGAAGCTGTCAGTGCGCTCGCCCATCAGCTCGTCGATGATCTGTGCGTCACGTGCAGTACCCAGGGTCGCGGTAACCAGCGCCTGCGTTTCACCACGGGTGAACAGCGCAGAACCGTGAGTACGTGGCAGTACGCCAGTACGCACGTCCAGACCACGGATCATGTCTTTTTCACGACCATCGATACGCGGCTCGCCAGCCAGTACGCGGCTACGAACTACGTTTTTCTCGATTGCGTGCAGAATCTCGCTCAGCTCGTTAGCATCCAGCGTTTCGTCTTCAGCAACCAGCGTGGCGATGGTTTCGTCTTTGATCACGTCAACCTGAGCATAACGCTCCTGTTTGTCGGTGATACGGTATGCATCGCTCAGACGCGCTTCAGCCAGCGCAGCAACGCGTGCGTTCAGCGCGTCGTTTACTGCTTCAGGCTGCCAGTCCCAACGTGGTTTGCCGGCTTCTTTCACCAGCTCGTTGATGTTCTGGATAACAACCTGCTGCTGGTCGTGGCCGAAGACCACAGCGCCGAGCATCTGGTCTTCGCTCAGCAGTTCAGCTTCAGATTCAACCATCAGAACAGCGGCTTCAGTACCCGCAACAACCAGGTCCAGCTTACTTTCTTTCAGCTCTTCCTGAGTCGGGTTCAGCACATACTGGTCGTTGATGTAGCCAACGCGCGCAGCACCGATTGGACCATTGAATGGAATACCGGACAGAGACAGCGCAGCGGATGCGCCGATCATCGCAACGATATCCGGGTTAACCTGTGGGTTAACGGAAACCACGGTCGCGATAACCTGCACTTCGTTTACGAAGCCTTCCGGGAACAGCGGACGAACCGGGCGGTCAATCAGACGCGCGATCAGGGTTTCGCCTTCGCTTGGACGGCCTTCACGACGGAAGAAGCCACCCGGGATTTTACCGGCAGCGTAAGTACGCTCCTGGTAGTTAACGGTCAGAGGGAAAAAGTCCTGACCTGGTTTTGCTTTTTTCTGGCCAACAACGGTCACGAATACCGCGGTGTCATCCATGCTTACCATAACGGCAGCAGTAGCCTGACGTGCCATCATGCCGGTTTCCAGCGTGACGGTATGCTGACCATACTGGAATTTACGAACGATCGGATTCAGCAAAATTCTGTCCTTTCTTAAAAGTTTGACAGCACACCACCGGTGTGCTGACGATTTAACCCGACCTTCTTCGCATCCTCGCGACTAATGACAACCAACACCCCCATGGGTGAAGCCTCTCATTAGCCGCGCGAACCTCTGCAAGGAAGATCATTTATAGCAACAATACAATAGTTTCCAGTGAATTGCTGCGGTCTGGTTGAAAAAAGGGGCCATCAGGCCCCCTTTTCTGAAACTCGCAAGACTTAGCGACGCAGACCCAGACGCTCGATCAGCGCGGAGTAACGTGCAACATCTTTACGTTTCAGGTAGTCGAGCAGTTTACGACGCTGAGAAACCATACGCAGCAGACCACGACGGCTGTGGTGATCTTTTTTGTGCTCTGCAAAGTGACCCTGCAGGTGGTTAATCTGTGCAGTCAGCAGTGCAACCTGAACTTCGGTAGAACCGCTGTCGTTAGTACCACGACCAAACTCAGAAACGATTTTAGCTTTAGCTTCAACGCTTAGAGACATTTTCAAACTCCAAAGTATAAAGAATGTAAGGATGCCGATCTCTAATTCAGCGATCCCCGTATACGCCCCGCAAAATTGTTAAACAATTTGCCGGACGTTAAGCCGCGATATTCTACTCGCCTCACCGGTTTACCGCAAGGTGAGCTGATATCGCCGTCAGCCTTCGACCGGGTATTCCACCACCAGACGGCGGGGCGCAACGCGTCCTTCACCGTCCATTTCACCCATGCCGATAAACTTACCGTCATCCCCTTCGGTCACGCGTACCAGCCCTTCCAGCGGTGCATTCGTGGTCCGAACCGGGTTTCCGTTCTTAAAGTAAACGGACGATGTTAAAGGAAGATTAACAACCGGGAAGTCGGCCGCCGGGCTGTCCATCGGCATCAGCAGCGGATCGAGCAGTTCTGCTGCTGCCATCCCTTGCGCTTGCGCCTGCTCAACCAACGCGTGCAGATGTTCAAGGGTCACCATCCGCTCAACCGGATACTTACTGACGGCCAGGCGGCGCAGATAGATAACATGCGCGCCGCAGCCCAGTTTCTCGCCCAGATCGTCGATGATGGTACGAATATAGGTGCCTTTCGAACAGTGGACTTCCAGCTCCAGTTCGTCACCCTCGTGGCGAATAAAGAGCAGTTCATACACGGTGATCGGGCGGGCTTCACGCGGCACTTCAATGCCCTGGCGCGCATATTCGTAGAGTTTTTTACCCTGATACTTCAGCGCCGAATACATCGACGGCACCTGCAGCGTATCGCCACGGAAGCTCTCCAGCGCCGCATCCAGTTGCTCTGCGCTAAACGTCACAGGACGCTCCTCTACCACCTGGCCATCGGCATCGGAGGTGTCCGTGCGCTGGCCCAGTCTGGCGATGACGCGATAACGTTTATCGGAATCCAGCAGGTACTGAGAAAACTTTGTAGCCTCCCCCAGGCAGACAGGCAACATGCCCGTCGCCAGAGGGTCCAGCGCACCAGTATGGCCCGCACGGTTGGCGTTAAAAATTCGCTTAACTTTTTGCAGCACGTCGTTGCTGGAAGCGCCCTGGGGTTTATCCAGCAGCAGCACACCATGCACGTCGCGACCACGACGACGAGGACGACTCATCAGTCCTCCTTGCTGTCGTCCGCCGGGTTAACACGACGTTCGTCGTCATGTTTCACCACGCTGGTCACCAGGTTGGACATACGCATACCTTCGACCAGGGAGTTGTCGTAGAAGAAGGTCAGCTCAGGCACGATACGCAGGCGCATCGCTTTACCGAGCAGAGAGCGGATGAAACCAGAGGCTTCCTGCAGCGCTTTAATGCCATTTTTCACTGCCGCTTCGTCCTGATCGTTCAGGAACGTCACGAACACTTTGGCATACGCCAGGTCTCGGGACATCTCCACGCCGGACACGGTGGTCATCATGCCCACACGCGGATCTTTAATTTCGCGTTGCAGGATGAGCGCGATCTCTTTCTGCATTTCCTGCGCTACGCGCTGCGGGCGACCAAATTCTTTCGCCATAATAAATTCTCCAGACAAAAAAGGGGCTAAAGCCCCTTTTTAAAATTATTGCCGGGTGGCACGAGGCGATCCCGGCCGACATATGGACCTATCCCAACAGGATTAGTCGATGCTGCGTTGGATCTCGATGATTTCGAACACTTCGATCATATCGCCAACGCGAACGTCGTTGTAGTTCTTCACGCCGATACCACATTCCATGCCGTTACGGACTTCGTTAACGTCATCTTTGAAGCGGCGCAGGGATTCCAGCTCGCCTTCGTAGATAACCACGTTGTCACGCAGTACGCGGATTGGGTTGTGACGCTTGATGGTACCTTCGGTAACCATACAGCCCGCGATCGCACCGAATTTCGGTGATTTGAACACATCACGCACTTCAGCCAGACCGATGATCTGCTGTTTCAGCTCTGGAGACAGCATACCGCTCATCGCTGCTTTCACTTCGTCGATCAGGTTATAGATGACGGAGTAGTAACGCAGATCCAGGCTTTCCGCTTCGATCACGCGGCGAGCAGACGCGTCAGCACGCACGTTGAAGCCAACCAGGATGGCGTTGGAGGCAGCCGCCAGGGTTGCGTCGGTTTCGGTGATACCACCTACGCCAGAACCGATGATCTTCACTTTAACTTCATCGGTAGACAGTTTCAGCAAGGAGTCGGAGATCGCTTCCACAGAACCCTGAACGTCTGCTTTCAGTACGACGTTCACTTCGTGAACTTCGCCTTCAGCCATGTTCGCGAACATGTTCTCGAGTTTAGATTTCTGCTGACGAGCCAGTTTAACTTCACGGAATTTGCCCTGACGGTACAGTGCAACTTCACGCGCTTTCTTCTCGTCACGCACAACGGTCACTTCGTCACCGGCAGCCGGCACACCGGACAGACCGAGGATTTCCACTGGAATGGACGGACCTGCTTCCAGCACTTCCTGACCCAGTTCGTTACGCATCGCACGAACACGACCGTATTCGAAACCACACAGGACGATATCGCCTTTATGCAGTGTACCTTCGCGAACCAGAACGGTAGCCACCGGGCCACGGCCTTTATCCAGGAAGGATTCGATGACCGCGCCGCTCGCCATACCGTTACGGATCGCTTTCAGCTCCAGAACTTCAGCCTGCAGCAGGATCGCGTCCAGCAGCTCGTCGATACCGGTACCTGCTTTCGCAGACACGTGTACGAACTGGCTTTCACCGCCCCACTCTTCTGGCAGGATGCCGTACTGGGACAGTTCGTTTTTAACACGATCCGGATCCGCTTCTGGCTTATCGATCTTGTTCACTGCAACCACAACAGGCACACCCGCCGCTTTCGCGTGCTGGATAGCTTCGATAGTCTGTGGCATGACGCCATCGTCTGCAGCAACAACCAGAACAACGATATCTGTCGCCTGAGCACCACGCGCACGCATTGAGGTAAACGCGGCGTGACCTGGGGTATCCAGGAAGGTGATCATACCGTTGTCGGTTTCAACGTGATATGCACCGATGTGCTGGGTAATACCACCCGCTTCACCGGAGGCCACTTTCGTAGAACGAATGTAGTCGAGCAGCGAGGTTTTACCGTGGTCAACGTGACCCATGATGGTCACAACTGGCGCACGCGGTTCTGCCGCAGCACCTGTATCACGGTCGCTCATTACTGCTTCTTCCAGCTCGTTTTCACGACGCAGGATAACTTTGTGGCCCATCTCTTCGGCAACCAGCTGTGCGGTTTCCTGGTCGATAACCTGGTTGATGGTCGCCATTGCGCCCAGTTTCATCATCGCTTTGATGACCTGAGAGCCTTTAACCGCCATTTTGTTCGCCAGATCGCCAACGGTGATGGTTTCGCCGATCACAACGTCACGGTTAACGGCCTGAGCTGGCTTCTGGAAGCCCTGCTGCAGGGAAGACCCTTTACGCTGTTTGCCGCCTTTACCGCCACGCACGGCTGCACGCGCTTCTTCACGATCAGCTTTAGACTCGGCGTGTTTGTTGCCTTTTTTCGCCGGACGCGCTGCCTTCGCATTGCGACCACGACCACGGCCGCCTTCAACTTCACGGTCGTTATCATCTTCAGCCTGACGCGCGTGCTGAGAAGTGGTCACGTGATAGTCGCTGGTATCTTCAGTCGGTTCAGCGGTATTCACACCATTCTTCTCGTTTTCTTCTGCCATACGGCGCGCTTCTTCAGCCACACGACGCGCTTCTTCTTCCAGCTTACGGCGTGCTTCTTCTTCCGCTTTACGCTTCAGCTCGGCAGCTTCATTTTCACGGCGGGCTTTTTCAGCCTGGGCGGTTTTGGTCATTTCGTCTGTCTGTTGATTGCTCACTTTGTCTTTTTCCGCAGCTTCACGCTTCACTTTATCACTTGCGTCGCGTTTCGCTTTTTCTGCGGCCTCACGTTCAGCTTTTAATTCTGCCTCACGTTTGGCAGATGCTTCCGCCTCACGCTGAGCTTGTTCTTCCGCTTCACGCTGTGCCTGCTCTTCCGCGGCAAGGCGTTCTGCCTCTTGCGGATCACGTTTTACAAAGGTGCGCGTCTTGCGGACTTCAATTTGTACCGATTTACTTTTGCCACCGGTACCAGGGATATTCAACGTGCTGCGCGTTTTGCGCTGCAGCGTCAGCTTGTCAGGCGCAGAGCCGTGTTCACGGTTCAGGTGCGCTAACAAGGTTTGTTTTTCGTTTGCCGTCACCGAGTCATCAGCGGTCTTCGGGATCCCTGCATCAGCAAATTGCTGTACCAGGCGGTCCACGGAGGTCTGAATCTCGGCAGCCAGCGATTTTACAGTTACATCAGTCATGCTGTTCCTTCCTGCTACAGTTTATTACGCTTCGTCGCCGAACCAGCAAATATTACGTGCGGCCATGATGAGTTCGCCGGCTTTCTCGTCGGTTAAACCTTCGATATCAGCCAGGTCATCAACGCCTTGCTCAGCGAGATCTTCCAGCGTACAAACACCACGGGCAGCCAGCTTGAACGCAATCGCACGATCAAGACCTTCCAGATTCAGCAGGTCATCAGCCGGCTTTTTATCGCCAAGGCTTTCTTCCTGAGCCAGTGCCAGGGTGGTCAGTGCGTTTTTAGCGCGTTCACGCAGGGCTTCAACGGTTGGTTCATCCAGACCGTCAATTTCCAGCAGCTCTTTCATTGGCACATAGGCCAGTTCTTCCAGCGTAGAGAAACCTTCTTCTACCAGAACCGTGGCGAACTCTTCGTCAATGTCCAGGTATTTCGTGAAGGTATCGATCGCCGCATGGGCTTCAGCCTGATGCTTGGCCTGCAGGTCATCAACGGTCATGACGTTGAGTTCCCAGCCGCTCAGCTGTGACGCCAGGCGTACGTTCTGACCGTTACGGCCGATTGCCTGCGCCAGGTTGCCCGCTTCAACAGCGATATCCATGGTGTGTTTGTCTTCGTCAACAACGATAGACGCCACATCCGCCGGAGCCATTGCGTTGATCACGAACTGCGCCGGGTTGTCATCCCACAGAACGATATCGATACGTTCGCCGCCCAGCTCGGTAGAGACCGCCTGAACACGCGCACCACGCATACCGACGCAAGCACCGACCGGGTCGATACGCTTGTCGTTGGTTTTCACCGCAATTTTCGCACGGGAGCCCGGATCGCGAGCCGCCGCTTTAATCTCGATAACTTCTTCACCGATTTCCGGCACTTCGATACGGAACAGTTCTACCAGCATTTCTGGTTTAGAACGGGTCACGAACAGCTGCGCACCACGTGCCTCAGGGCGAACGGCATACAGCACACCACGGATACGGTCACCTGGACGGAAGTTTTCACGCGGCAGCATGTCTTCACGCAGGATCACCGCTTCAGCGTTGCCCGGCATCCCTTCAGATTTGATCTCCAGAGAGATGTTGTCGCGGTTCACTTTCTTCACCACACCCGTGATGATTTCGCCTTCCTGATCGCGGAACTGATCAACAACCAGCGCACGCTCGGCTTCGCGAACTTTCTGCACGATAACCTGTTTTGCGGTCTGGGTGGTGATACGGTCGAAGGTCACAGACTCAATCTGATCTTCAACATAGTCACCAACGTTCAGGCTTTCGTCTTCAAAACGTGCCGCTTCCAGGGTGATCTCTTTGGTTGGCTGGGTCACTTCTTCAACGATTACCCAACGACGGAATGTATCGAAGTCACCGCTTTTGCGATCGATTTCTACGCGAACATCGATCTCTTGTTCGTATTTTTTCTTGGTTGCTGTAGCCAGTGCACTTTCCAGCGCTTCGAAAATCTTTTCACGCGGCAGTGATTTCTCGTTGGAGACGGCTTCAACAACAGCCAAAATTTCTTTGTTCATCGCGGGCTTTTCACCTCAATCCAGACTGTTAAAAGTGGGGAACCAGGTTCGCCTTCTGGATATTACTCAGCGCGAACACTTCATCTTTGCCTTCGACTGTCACCGTGATCATTTCACCATCAACGGCTTTGATAATTCCCTGCCATTTACGGCGGTTCTGTACGGCCATACGCAGAACGAGAGCCACTTCTTCACCGGTAAAGCGCACATAGTGCTCGGCCGTGAACATCGGGCGATCGAGGCCAGGTGAGGAAACTTCCAGGTTGTACGCAACGGTAATCGGATCTTCAACATCAAGAACCGCACTCACCTGGTGGCTAACATCAGCACAATCATCAACATTGATGCCATCTTCACTATCAATATAGATGCGCAGCGTCGATGTGCGGCCGCGAACGAATTCGATGCCGACCAGTTCGTAGCCCAGTGCTTCGACCGGTGCAGTAATCATCTCTGTTAATTTTTGCTCTAATGTGGACAAGCCCACCCCCAAGACATAAAAAAAGGGCGTAAAGCCCAGTTATTCTGTAGTCAGATAACAAAAAACCCCGATAAATCGGGGCTTTAGATAACTGAACCCTATAGCCACAACGGTGGCCTGGAGCACTCTCCGAAAGAATTTTTTCAAATCCAGCTACGAAGGCTCTGAGTCTTCACAGTATATTTGAAAAATGACTTTATGGGAAAGTGGTTGCGGGGGCCGGATTTGAACCGACGACCTTCGGGTTATGAGCCCGACGAGCTACCAGGCTGCTCCACCCCGCGCCTGAAACGTGGCAAATTCTACGCTTTTTGGCGAGAAAATGCAAATAATGCTGGGATTTGGTACCGAAGACGGGACGTAAAATCGGCGTTCAGTATATTGATAGTGAACCCCGCCTGTCAACCTAGTTTCCACCAGGCTAAACGGAGGGAAATTTTTACAAAAAACGCACGAGTCTCTTCCGGTCATCGACAAAAGATGATTAAATGAATACTCACTTATTTTGCATAAACATGCATCGAGAGCGAAAGCGGTCTCTAATCAGTCAATCACGCAGGGTTTTATTTTATGACGACGATTCTCAAGCATCTTCCGGTAGGACAACGTATTGGCATCGCTTTTTCAGGCGGCCTGGATACCAGCGCTGCACTGCTGTGGATGCGCCAGAAGGGAGCGGTTCCGTATGCATATACAGCGAACCTGGGTCAGCCGGATGAGGACGACTATGATGCCATTCCTCGTCGTGCTAAAGAGTATGGCGCAGAGAACGCACGTCTGATTGACTGCCGTAAGCAGCTGGTCGCCGAAGGTATTGCCGCTATTCAGTGTGGCGCTTTCCATAATACCACCGGCGGTCTGACCTATTTCAACACCACCCCACTGGGCCGTGCCGTGACCGGCACCATGCTGGTTGCCGCCATGAAAGAAGATGGTGTGAACATCTGGGGTGACGGCAGTACCTATAAAGGCAACGACATTGAACGTTTCTATCGCTATGGCCTGCTGACTAACGCCGAGCTGCAGATTTACAAACCGTGGCTGGACACCGATTTTATCGATGAGCTGGGCGGCCGTCATGAAATGTCTGAATTTATGATTGCCTGCGGCTTCGACTATAAGATGTCCGTCGAAAAAGCCTACTCCACTGACTCCAACATGCTGGGCGCGACGCACGAAGCAAAAGATCTGGAGTTCCTGAATTCCAGCGTGAAAATCGTTAACCCCATCATGGGTGTGAAGTTTTGGGATGAAAACGTCAAAATCCCGGCAGAGGAAGTGACCGTGCGTTTCGAGCGTGGCCATCCGGTTGCCCTCAATGGCAAGACCTTCTCTGACGATGTGGAACTGATGCTGGAAGCGAACCGCATCGGCGGCCGTCACGGTCTGGGTATGAGCGATCAGATTGAAAACCGTATCATTGAAGCGAAGAGCCGTGGCATCTATGAAGCCCCGGGGATGGCGCTGCTGCACATTGCGTATGAACGTCTGCTGACCGGCATTCACAACGAAGATACCATTGAGCAGTATCACTCTCATGGCCGTCAGTTGGGTAAACTGCTGTATCAGGGCCGCTGGTTCGATCCGCAGGCACTGATGCTGCGTGATGCCCTGCAACGTTGGGTGGCAAGCGCTATTACTGGCGAAGTGACTCTGGAACTGCGTCGCGGTAACGACTACTCCATCCTGAATACCGTGTCCGACAACCTGACCTACAAAGCAGAGCGTCTGACCATGGAGAAAGGCGAATCCGTGTTCTCACCTGATGACCGTATTGGTCAGCTGACCATGCGTAATCTGGATATCACCGATACCCGTGAGAAGCTGTTCAACTACGTTGAGAATGGCCTGCTGTCAGCCAGTTCCGGTAACGGCCTGCCGCAGGTTGAAAACCTGGAGCACAGCGATAAGAAGTAATCGCTGAGAAGAAATGCAAAAGGCGTCCGATGGACGCCTTTTTTTGGTTTTTTTCGATCGTACTTCAGACGAAAAAAAAGACGTCTTTCGACGTCTTTCTTCTGGAATATTGGTACCGAGGATGGGACTCGAACCCACAAGCCCGTTAGGGCACTACCACCTCAAGGTAGCGTGTCTACCAATTCCACCACCTCGGTACGGAATACTTACTGCGGGATATCGCTGGTTGGCTTAGCCGGTACAGCTGGCTGAGTCTGCTCAGTTTTCGCTGGCGCGCTCAGGTTTTCCCACTCGCTTCCTTTGCTGGTCTTGTTGCTGTTGATATTGCCCAGCACCAGGCTGATGATGAAGAACAGCGTAGCCAGAATCGCTGTAGTACGGGTCATGAAGTTCGCAGAACCACTTGAACCGAACAGCGTACCGGAAGCGCCTGCTCCGAAGGAGGCTCCCATATCAGCGCCTTTACCTTGCTGCAGCATAATCAGCGCTACGAGAGCGATGGCTACAATAAGGAAAACAACTAAAAGAGCTTCGTACATAATCAACCTGTTCCTTGCGGATTTGCCGCATACCAATGCTTCGACCAATTAGCAGGATTTTTGTTTCCCACTGAAGCGGGTGTGAATACTAACCAAAGCGAATGACCTTCGCAAGGGCAATTTTGACGCATTGTATCAACTGCAGAAAAAAACAGCAAAAAGCCATTAAATGCTTAAAACTAAGGCGGCAAGCGCCGCCTTTTTAAACACTTACTGTGAAAAGTTATGCAGCTTTTACGGCATCCGCAATACGGTGCGCAAATTCCGTCACCTGCGTTTCGTCTTCACCTTCCACCATCACGCGGATCAGCGGTTCAGTACCCGACTTACGCAGCAGAACACGACCACGGCTGCCGAGCGCGGCTTCAACCTCAGTCATGACGGCTTTCACATTTTCATTTTCCAGCGGATCGCCTTTACCTGCGGTGAAGCGCACGTTGACAAGGATCTGCGGGAACATTTTCATACCGCTGCAGAGATCCTGCAGGGTCATATGATTGCGGGCCATGGCGGCTACCACCTGCAGTGCCGCGACGATGCCGTCACCGGTGGTGGTTTTGTCCAGCAGGATCACGTGACCGGAGTTTTCTGCGCCAATACGCCAGCCTTTCTCCTGCAGTTTTTCCAGCACGTAGCGGTCACCCACTTTCGCACGAACAAACGGGATACCCAGCTGTTTCAACGCCAGCTCCAGTCCCATATTGCTCATCAGGGTACCCACGGCGCCGCCGCGCAACTGCCCCTGACGCAGGCCTTCACGGGCGATGATATAAAGAATTTGATCACCATCGACCTTGTTACCTTCGTGATCAACCATGATCACACGGTCGCCGTCACCGTCCAGCGCAATGCCGAGATCCGCTTTTTCTGCCAGCACGCGTGCCTGCAGGGCACGAACGTCTGTCGCACCGACCTGTTCGTTAATGTTCAGACCATCAGGCTCACAGCCGATGGTGATCACTTTCGCCCCCAGCTCACGGAAAACATTAGGTGCAATGTGATACGTCGCACCGTTTGCACAGTCCACCACAATTTTAAGGTGAGCCAGGCTTAGCTCGTTCGGGAAGGTCCCTTTGCAGAATTCAATGTAACGGCCAGCTGCATCAACAATACGGTTTGCTTTGCCCAGTTCAGCGGAATCGACGCAGGTGATCTCTTTTTCCATTTCGGCTTCGATCGCCTCTTCCACTTCATCCGGTAGCTTGGTGCCATCGATGGAGAAGAACTTGATGCCGTTGTCATAGAACGGGTTATGCGAGGCAGAAATCACGATGCCGGCTTCCGCGCGGAAGGTACGCGTCAGATACGCAACAGCCGGGGTTGGCATTGGCCCCGTAAAGGAAGCTGAAAGTCCCGCTGCCGCCAGTCCGGCTTCCAGCGCGGACTCCAGCATATAGCCGGAGATACGGGTATCTTTACCAATGATAATTTTACGCGAGCCATGACGTGCCAGAACCTTGCCAGCAGCCCAACCAAGTTTAAGCACAAAATCAGGGGTGATTGGAGCATCGCCTACGCGCCCACGGATACCATCGGTACCAAAATACTTACGATTACTCATAGCGTTTCTTTTCCTTCGCTGCCAGTGTGGCTTCCACCACACGCATGGCTTCTACTGTTTCTTTAACATCATGGACACGGATAATGTGCGCGCCTTGCATTGCCGCAATCACCGCACAAGCCAGGCTACCGCTCAGGCGTTCACTCGGCCCTACATTGAGCAACTGCCCAATCATCGACTTTCTCGACATGCCAACCAGCAGCGGCAGGCCGAAATGATGAAACTCTGATAAGCGCGCAAGCAACTCATAATTGTGAGAGAGATTTTTACCGAAACCGAACCCCGGGTCGAGCAGCAATTTCTCTTTTGCGATACCTGCACGCTCACAGCGTGCAATATGCTCATTAAAGAAGCGATTCACATCCGCAAAAACATCCTCATACTTAGGCGCATCCTGCATCGTTTTCGGCTGGCCCTGCATATGCATCAGACAAACCGGCAGCCCGGTTTCCGCAGCCGCCTCAATCGCCCCTGGCTCGGTGAGAGAGCGGATATCATTGATGATGTGAGCACCCACTCGCGCCACTTCGCGAATGACCTCTGGCTTGGACGTGTCGACGGATATCCACACCTCAAAACGTTGTGCGATCGCTTCTACCACCGGCACCACCCGCGCCAGCTCTTCTTCCACCGAAACCTCTGCCGCCCCTGGACGCGTCGATTCACCACCGACGTCAATGATGGTGGCTCCCGCGTTGATCATCAGATTGGCGTGCTTAACCGCCTCGATAAGCGTGTTATGCGTGCCACCATCAGAGAAGGAGTCAGGCGTGACATTCAGGATCCCCATCACATGCGGATGTGAGAGATCGAGATGCGAGTCCTGGGCGAATAGTTTCATGGTTAAATCCCTGGTATTAATGTGGTTTAACAGAAAAGAAAAACCCCGGAGCAAGCTCCAGGGTTTGAGGTACAGACATACTCACCAACAGCAGTGACTTACTTGTCGCCCAACTGTTCTGACATGGTGTTGCCCGGGTTCGGCGTACGTGGTTCATCAACCGGACGCGGCGCACGCGGGGTGCCATTGTTGTCAGAATTGTTGGAAGCACCTGGGTCTTCCCAGCCTGCTGGCGGACGCACTTCGCGGCGAGCCATCAGGTCGTCAATCTGCGGAGCATCGATGGTCTCATATTTCATGAGCGCATCTTTCATCGAATGCAGAATGTCCATATTGTCGTTCAGGATCTGACGTGCGCGACCGTAGTTACGTTCAATCAGCGCTTTCACTTCCTGGTCGATGATGCGAGCTGTCTCATCAGACATATGTTTCGCTTTCGCCACAGAGCGGCCCAGGAACACTTCGCCCTCTTCCTCTGCATAGAGCAGTGGACCGAGTTTGTCGGAGAAGCCCCACTGGGTCACCATGTTACGCGCCAGGTTTGTCGCCACTTTAATATCGTTGGACGCACCGGTAGAAACATGTTCCGCACCGTAGATAATCTCTTCCGCCAGACGACCGCCGTACAGGGTTGAAATCTGGCTTTCCAGTTTCTGACGGCTGGCGCTAATCGCGTCGCCTTCAGGCAGGAAGAAGGTCACACCCAGCGCACGACCGCGCGGAATGATCGTCACTTTATGCACCGGATCGTGTTCCGGCACCAGGCGACCGATAATCGCGTGGCCCGCTTCGTGGTATGCCGTGGACTCTTTCTGCGCTTCCGTCATCACCATGGAGCGGCGTTCCGCCCCCATCATGATTTTGTCTTTCGCTTTTTCGAATTCCACCATCGATACCACGCGCTTGTTACCGCGAGCAGCAAACAGTGCAGCTTCGTTGACCAGGTTAGCCAGATCCGCACCGGAGAAGCCCGGTGTACCGCGCGCAATGATTGCCGCGTCGATATCTGGCGCCAGTGGTACGCGACGCATGTGAACTTTCAGAATCTGTTCACGACCACGGACATCCGGCAGACCAACCACAACCTGACGGTCGAAACGGCCTGGACGCAGCAGCGCCGGGTCAAGAACGTCCGGACGGTTAGTTGCCGCAATAACGATAATACCCTCGTTACCTTCAAAGCCGTCCATCTCAACCAGCATCTGGTTCAGAGTCTGCTCACGTTCATCATGACCACCGCCCAGGCCTGCGCCACGCTGGCGACCTACGGCGTCGATTTCATCGATGAAGATAATGCACGGTGCTGCCTTTTTAGCCTGCTCGAACATGTCACGCACACGAGATGCACCGACACCCACGAACATTTCTACGAAGTCAGAACCCGAAATAGTAAAGAACGGCACCTTCGCTTCACCCGCGATGGCTTTCGCCAGCAGGGTTTTACCGGTACCCGGAGGGCCGACCATCAGGACGCCTTTCGGGATCTTACCGCCCAGCTTCTGGAAACGGCTCGGCTCGCGCAGGTATTCAACCAGTTCACCCACCTCTTCTTTTGCTTCGTCACAACCGGCGACGTCTGCAAACGTGGTTTTGATCTGATCTTCCGTCAACATACGCGCCTTGCTCTTACCGAACGACATGGCACCTTTGCCACCGCCGCCCTGCATCTGGCGCATAAAGAAGATCCAGACGCCGATAAGAAGCAGCATCGGGAACCAGGAGATGAAGATAGAAGCCAGCAGGCTTGGTTCTTCTGGCGGCTCACCTACCACCTTGACGTTTTTAGTCAGAAGGTTATCAAGCAGCTTAGGATCGTTCACCGGGATGTAAGTCGTGTAACGGTTACTATCTTTCTTGGTAACGTTGATCTCACGTCCGTTGATACGCGCTTCGCGAACCTGGTCCTGATTGACCTCCTGCAGGAAGGTAGAATAATCCACCTTGCGGCCATTCGACTCGCTGGGCCCAAAGCTCTGGAATACTGACATCAGCACAACGGCAATGACCAGCCAGAGTATTAGGTTTTTCGCCATGTCACTCAAGGGATTAACCTCATATTACAACTGTGTTAAAAACAGCGTCAGGATACTCTATATCCAGTGTCATTCAAACTTTCGTCTGAAATCCACCAGCTATCATTTTCGCCCGGTCGCTACAATATACACTTCACGGGAACGGGCCCGGGAAGAGTCCGGCTTACGAACTTTGACCTTCGCAAACAGGGAGCGAATTTCCTTAAGGTACTCCTCGAAACCTTCGCCCTGAAACACCTTCACAACAAAACTACCACCAGGCGCTAGTACATCACGACACATTTCTAACGCTAGCTCCACCAGATACATGGCGCGGGGGATATCCACCGCCGGTGTTCCACACATATTTGGTGCCATATCTGACATGACAACCTGGACCTTACTGTCACCTACACGATCAAGTAACGCTTTCAGCACTAATTCATCACGAAAGTCGCCCTGAAGGAAGTCGACACCAACGATGGGATCCATTGGTAAAAGATCGCATGCGATGATTCGGCCCGTGCCGCCAATCTGCGTTACCGCATACTGGGACCATCCGCCAGGTGCCGCACCGAGGTCAACCACCGTCATCCCCGGCTTAAAAAGTTTGTCACTTTGCTGTATTTCATCAAGTTTAAACCAGGCACGGGAACGCAACCCCTTTTTCTGTGCCTGTTGAACATATTTATCGCTAAAGTGTTCCTGAAGCCAGCGGCTGGAACTGGCAGAACGCTTTTTACCTGTCATTTAACATTTCCGTCCTGGTTCATCGTTGCTTGCCTGTGACGTAAATTTCTACGCAGCTATTTGGCGATATAAGGGAGATGGCGGTAGAATGAACCGTTTTCAATCCCAACGTAAGCAAAAATATACGATGAATCTGAGTACTAAACAAAAACAGCACCTTAAAGGTCTGGCACATCCGCTCAAGCCTGTAGTCATGCTTGGCAACAATGGTTTGACCGAAGGGGTGCTTGCCGAGATTGAACAAGCGCTGGAACACCACGAGCTGATCAAGGTGAAAATTGCCTCTGAAGACAGAGACACGAAGAACTTGATCGTGGAAGCCATCGTGCGCGAAACCGGTGCCTGTAATGTACAGGTCATCGGTAAAACGCTGGTGCTCTATCGCCCAACTAAAGAGCGTAAAATCTCGCTGCCACGCTAAGGATATCCTGAATTAAACACATTTTCTGTGTAAAACGAGGGATTTCTGTCAGCAGGTGAGCAAAATGCCATGCTCCTTGAGTTGTTAAAAGGCCGCTATGCGGCCTTTTTCCTTTCTTTACAATGTATCAACATCTGTGTGGCGAGGCGAATTACAGGTACTCAACCTTGATAATTTCGTATTCCACTTCCCCGCCCGGGGTACGGATGGTGACCACATCGTCCTGCTCTTTGCCAATCAGGCCGCGGGCAATCGGAGAGTTCACTGAGATCAGGTTCTGTTTGAAGTCAGCTTCATCATCACCCACGATGCGGTAAGTCTGCTCTTCGTCAGTGTCCAGGTTCAGCACGCTAACGGTCGAACCGAAGATCACACGGCCATTGTTTGGCATTTTGGTGATATCGATAACCTGCGCATTGGACAGTTTTGCTTCGATATCTTTAATACGCCCTTCACAGAACCCCTGCTGCTCACGCGCCGCATGGTATTCAGCGTTCTCTTTCAGGTCGCCATGCTCACGCGCTTCCGCGATAGCGGCGATGATTTCAGGGCGACGAACCGATTTCAGGAAATCCAGCTCTTCGCGCAGTTTTTCGGCACCACGTAAGGTCATCGGAATAGCTTGCATTTGTTATACCTCTTAAACATTCCTGTTGGGAGCAGTGTTCCCTGCCCCGGCCCTCATGAGCGGGCCAGAAGCAAAAAGAAAACCGACCCGGGAGCTACGCCCCAGGTCAGCAGCAATTTTCAATTTGATACGCATTTTACCGCGAAGTTCACTATGGGTCATCGTTTACTTTGCAGTGCTATGCACCGTAGTATGACGGTTTGTTTTCGGGTTGTTAGCGCGAGATTATGCGATTTTCCAGATTTATCATCGGATTGACTACCAGTATAACGTTCAGCGTTCAGGCCGCGAATGTTGATGAGTACATTAATCAGCTACCCGCCGGTGCTAACCTTGCACTGATGGTGCAGAAGGTCGGGGCACAGGCACCAGAGATTGACTACCACAGTCAACAAATGGCGCTGCCTGCCAGTACCCAGAAGGTGATCACTGCGCTCGCCGCCCTGCTTCAGCTCGGGCCTGACTTCCGTTTTACCACCACCCTTGAGACCAAAGGCAAGGTTGAAGACGGTGAGTTGAAAGGCGATCTCATCGCCCGCTTTGGCGGTGACCCCACCTTCAAACGCCAGGATATCCGCAACATGGTGGCGGTGCTGAAAAAATCCGGCGTGCAGAAGATCGATGGCAACGTGTTGATCGATACCTCCATCTTTGCCAGCCACGATAAAGCCCCTGGCTGGCCGTGGAACGACATGACGCAGTGCTTTAGCGCGCCGCCAGCGGCCGCTATTGTTGACCGTAACTGCTTCTCGATTTCGCTTTACAGCGCGCCAAAACCGGACGATTTAGCGTTTATTCGCGTAGCGTCTTACTACCCGGTCACCATGTTCAGCCAGGTCCGTACGCTGGCCAAAGGCTCCCCGGACGCACAGTATTGCGAACTGGATGTCGTGCCCGGCGATCTTAACCGCTTCACCCTTACCGGATGCCTGACGCAACGCGCCGACCCCCTACCGCTGGCCTTCGCCATCCAGGATGGCGCAAGCTACGCGGGCGCAATTATCAAGGACGAACTGAAACAGGCTGGGATCACCTATACCGGTACTCTCCTGCGTCAGACGCAGGTTAATCAACCCGGCACGGTTATCGCCAGCAAACAGTCTGAACCGTTGCACGATTTGCTAAGGATCATGCTGAAGAAGTCTGACAATATGATCGCCGACACGGTATTCCGCATGATTGGTCACGCGCGTTTCGGTGTTCCGGGAACCTGGCGTGCAGGCTCCGACGCCGTGCGTCAGATCCTGCGTCAGCAGGCGGGCATCGATCTGGGCAATACGATCGCTGTCGATGGTTCCGGGTTATCGCGTCACAATTTGATCTCTCCGGCAACCATGATGCAAGTGCTTCAGTACATTGCACAACATGACACTGAGCTAAACTTTATCTCGATGCTGCCCCTTGCCGGGCATGACGGTTCACTTCAGTACCGGGCCGGCCTTCACGCTGCCGGTGTGGACGGTAAAGTGTCCGCTAAAACAGGTTCACTGCAGGGGGTTTACAACCTTGCAGGCTTCATCACTACCGCCAGCGGGCAACGCATGGCATTCGTGCAGTATCTTTCCGGCTATGCCGTCGAACCGGCCGACCAGCGCAATCGCCGTATCCCGCTGGTACGCTTCGAAAGCAGGCTTTATAAGGACATCTACCAGAATAACTAGCGATGAAACTACTTATAGTTGAAGACGATCTGTTATTACAGGAAGGGCTTGCGCTTGCGCTGGCCAATGAAGGATATGCCCTCGACTGCGCCGCCACGGCGGCAGAGGCGGATGCCCTGATCCAGAGCGGGGAATACAGTCTGGTGATCCTCGATCTTGGCTTACCAGATAAAGACGGTGCCACATTGTTAAGCCAGTGGCGCCGCCGCGGTGTCGACAACCCGGTGTTGATCCTGACGGCACGTGATGCCATCGAAGATCGTATCAACGGCCTTGATTCCGGCGCGGATGATTATCTGGTGAAGCCTTTTGCCCTCGCAGAGCTACAGGCACGCGTGCGGGCGTTAATCCGCCGCTATCAGGGGCATAGTGATAACTTACTCACCGACGGGGATATTACGCTGAATCTGCAAACCCAACAGGTGCTGCGTGAGTCCCAGCCCGTTGAGGTCACCCCCAAAGAGTTCGCTCTGCTTACGCGTCTGATCATGCGGAGCGGACAGACGGTACACCGAGAAACCCTCCAGCAGGATATTTACTCCTGGCAAGATGATCCGGGGTCAAACACCCTTGAAGTGCACATTCACAATCTGCGGCGCAAACTCGGTAAAGACAGAATAAAAACCGTACGCGGTGTGGGCTATCGTCTGGAGAGCCAGAAATGAACAGCATGCGTCGGCGATTGATGGTTCTGCTGGCGGTTATTCTATTATTTTTCCAGTTGATAAGCGTAATCTGGCTCTGGCATGAAAGCCGCGAACAGATTGGTTTTCTGGTCAATGAAACGTTGTCGGCAAAATCACGCAACAACCACGTTGAAAAAGAGATCCGCGAAGCGATTGCCTCGCTGCTGGTCCCCTCCCTGGTGATGGTTGGCTTCACCCTGCTCTTCTCCTTCTGGGCAGTTACCTGGATAACCCGCCCCCTGAACAAGCTGCGTGCCAGTCTGGCGAATCGTTCCGCGGACAACCTGACCCCGCTGCCAATGTATTCCGATATGGAAGAAATCGGTGCCGTCACCACCTCTCTGAATCAGTTGCTCGCCAGGCTGGATCACACCATCCAGCAAGAAAGACTCTTTACCGCCGATGCTGCGCACGAGCTGCGCACGCCTCTCGCCGGGATCAGGCTGCATCTGGAACTCATGGCGCAGTCAGGTTCGCCGCAGGCTTCGACACTCATCAGCCGTATCGATCAGCTCATGCATACCATTGAACAGTTGCTCATGCTGGCGCGTGCCGGGCAGGCGATGGCAAGCGGCCACTACGAGACGGTGAACTGGACAGACAATATAATCACCCCGCTTGGCCTTGAGCATGAAGCCAAAGAACATACGGTGATATGGCCGGCCAAAAGCCCACTAACGGTGCAGGGGGACGCGGTGCTTCTGCGATTGATGCTGCGTAACCTGCTGGAGAATGCCGGACGTTACAGCCCGGCAGGAACAACCATCACCGTGACATTAACCGGCCAGGACGGCGGTACGCGGGTCAGCGTTATCGATCAGGGACCCGGTATTGATGAAGCGCACCGGCAGTCGATCACCGAGCCGTTCCGTCGTCTCGACCAGCGCTACGGCGGTAGTGGCCTGGGTCTGAGCATCGTGCAACGCATCGTGCAGCTTCACCACGGAAAACTGACGCTGGAGAATGGCGCGCAAGGCGGTCTCATCGCCAGCTGCTGGCTGCCTTCAACACTGGAATAAAAAAAGCCCCTGTATCAACAGGGGCCTTCTGTGGTCATCAGTGCTTGTAGATGAACTCGACGCCTTCTTCGTCGTCTTCATCCCAGTCGTCGTCCCAGTCGTCTTCCTCCTCCGCTTCCAGCTCTTCAAGCTGTTGACGGTGGTAGTCATCCCACATGAATTCCACTTTTTCAGGCTGCTTCGCTTCTTCCGCCTGAACAACCGGGTTCTCGATGATAAAGGTCATCACATCCCAGCAGAGATCTTTCACGCCAACCTGGCTTGCCGCGGAGATCAGGTAGTATTTCTCTTCCCAACCCATCGCTTCAGCAATGGCTTTCGCTTTTGCTTCTGCTTCGGCTTTATCCATCAGGTCAATCTTGTTAAAGACCAGCCAGCGCGGTTTGTTCGCCAGTTTCTCGCTGTATTTCTCCAGCTCGCCGACGATGATACGGGCATTTTCTACCGGATCGGACCCGTCGATCGGATCGATATCGATCAGGTGCAGCAGTACGCGGCAGCGCTCAAGGTGTTTCAGGAAGCGGATACCCAGACCGGCACCTTCAGCAGCACCTTCAATCAGACCCGGGATATCGGCAACCACGAAGCTCTTCTCGTTATCCATACGGACAACGCCCAGGCTTGGCACCAGCGTGGTAAACGGATAGTCCGCCACTTTTGGCTTCGCTGCGGAGACGGCACGAATAAACGTCGATTTACCGGCGTTTGGCATACCCAGCATACCCACGTCAGCCAGCAGCATCAGCTCCAGTTGCAGGTCGCGCTTATCGCCCGGCGTACCCATCGTTTTCTGACGAGGTGTACGGTTGACGGAAGATTTGAAACGGCTGTTACCCAGACCGTGCCAGCCGCCTTTTGCGACCATCAGACGCTGACCGTGTTTGGTCATATCGCCCATGGTCTCACCTGTACCCTGATCGATCACACGCGTACCGACTGGCACCTTGATGGTCACGTCTTTACCGCGTTTCCCGGTACAGTCACGGCTCTGGCCATTCTGGCCACGTTCTGCGCGGAAAGATTTTTCGAAACGGTAGTCGATCAGCGTGTTGAGGTTCTCATCCGCCTCCAGCCACACGTCACCGCCGTCACCACCGTCGCCGCCGTCAGGGCCGCCACGTGGGATATATTTTTCACGGCGGAAGCTCACGCAACCGTTGCCGCCATCACCTGCCACGACCAGGATCGTCGCTTCATCAACAAACTTCATTTTACTCTCCGTAACTCATTCGCCTGAGCGGGGGACTACTACAACCGCTTCATTTTTGCGCCAACGCCCCCAGAGACGATGACCAATGGCGGAATACATCGCGCCCGCAACCACGACAAACGCACCGAGATAGCCCAACAGGTTGAGCATCGGTCTGACGAAGACATCGGGCCAGGCCATTGATAACAAATCTGAAAATAACAGCGTAAACAGCGGAGTGAGCGTAATCAATGCGCTCACCTGTGCTGCCTGCCAGCGCGCCATTGCTTCGGCCAGCGCGCCATAACCGACCAGCGTATTCAGCCCACAAAATATGAGGCACGCCAGTTGCCAGTCGCTAAGCTGGGTAATCACCCCCGGCTTCGCTAACGGCAATAATGCTATTGTACACAAAGTGTACAGCAAAAAGAGGATCTGCTGTGAAGCAAGACGACGCAATAACACCTTTTGCGCGACACCATAGCTCACCCAGACTGTTGCTGCCCCCACACCGAAGATCACACCCCAGGTGTAATCGGTCAGTCGGGTAAAAATCTCTATCAGGCTGGTATTGAAGAACATCACCAGACCACATAGCAGCATGCTCGCCCCGATAATCTGCGTACCCCGCATCTTCTCCTTGAGGATAAAGACGCTGGCGACCATCATGCCGACCGGTGAGAGTTGACCAATCACTTGCGACGCTGTCGGGCTGAGGTATTGCAGGGAAGAGCTGAACAGTATGAAGTTGCCAAACAGTCCACCGGTCGCGATAGCCAGCAACACCAGCCAGCGCGGTTTACGGAAGAGACGCAATGGTGGAAGCTTACCTTTAACAGCGAGAATGGCACCCAGGCCGATACTTGCCATCAGAAAGCGATAAAACACCACCGTAGGCGGCTCCATCACTTCCAGCACCTGCTTCATTGCAATTGGCAGCGCACCCCAGCACATTGCGGTTGTGAGCGCCAAAAGAATACCAATGCCGGCCTGCTGCTTCATGCCCGTTTTCCCTACAGAAAAAATTACCGGGTTTCCAATGTAAAAAGCCCCGCAACAGGTTGCGGGGCTTTAATCCGTTACCGGACCGAGAAAACCTTACTCAGCAACGATGCTGATGTATTTACGGTTGTTCGGGCCTTTAACTTCAAATTTCACTTTACCGTCTGCTTTAGCAAACAGAGTGTGGTCACGACCGCAACCTACGTTGTTGCCAGCGTGGAATTTGGTACCACGTTGACGAACGATGATGCTACCCGCCAGAACGGATTCGCCACCGAAACGCTTAACGCCCAGGCGTTTAGCTTCTGAATCGCGACCGTTACGTGTGGAGCCGCCAGCCTTTTTATGTGCCATTTAAATCTCTCCTCAGGTCTTAGGCGCTGATGCCAGTAATTTTCACATCAGTGAACCACTGACGGTGGCCCTGCTGCTTACGGTAGTGTTTACGACGACGAAACTTAACGATTTTAACTTTCTCGCCACGACCGTGAGCAACAACTTCAGCTTTGATAACGCCGCCATCAACGAAAGGAACGCCGATTTTGACTTCTTCACCGTTTGCGATCATCAGAACTTCTGCGAACTCAACAGATTCGCCAGTTGCGATGTCCAGCTTTTCCAGGCGAACGGTCTGACCTTCGCTTACTCGGTGTTGTTTACCACCACTTTGGAAAACCGCGTACATATAAACTCCGCTTCCGCGCACATCCTCGTATGAATCAGAGTGCGCTATAAATATTCACAATAGGGCGCGAATATTACGCAAAACGCGAGCCTTTGACAAGTGCTACCGTCAATACATGAAGAAAAAAAACACAACACGTACGGTAGCGTTTATCTGAGCCGTTTTTTCAGTACAATCAGCAATACTATTGATAAACCGAAACCCTTCGTTACCCCATTGAAGATGGGATAAACAGGATAAAAAGCCCGGCTTTTGCGATGAATTTAGAAAAAATCAACGAGTTAACCGCGCAAGATATGGCGGGTGTGAATGCAGCAATCCTGGAACAACTCAACTCTGATGTTCAGCTAATCAATCAGTTGGGCTATTACATCGTCAGCGGTGGCGGTAAACGTATTCGCCCGATGATTGCCATCCTGGCTGCCAGAGCCGTTGGTTATCAGGGAAATGCCCATGTCACTATCGCTGCACTGATCGAATTTATTCACACTGCAACGCTTCTGCATGATGACGTTGTGGATGAATCGGACATGCGCCGCGGGAAAGCCACGGCAAACGCCGCCTTCGGCAACGCAGCCAGCGTTCTGGTCGGCGATTTTATCTATACCCGCGCCTTCCAGATGATGACCAGCCTCGGTTCACTGAAAGTGCTGGAAGTGATGTCTGAAGCCGTTAACGTGATCGCGGAAGGCGAAGTACTGCAGCTGATGAACGTCAACGACCCTGACATCACCGAAGAAAACTACATGCGCGTGATCTACAGCAAAACGGCGCACCTGTTTGAAGCCGCCGCGCAATGTTCCGGTATTCTGGCTGGCTGTACCGCTGCGCAGGAAAAAGGGCTGCAGGACTATGGCCGTTATCTGGGGACCGCATTCCAGCTGATTGACGATTTGCTGGACTACAGTGCTGATGGCGAAACGCTCGGCAAGAACGTCGGCGATGACCTCAATGAAGGCAAACCGACCCTGCCGCTGCTGCATGCCATGCGCAACGGAACGGCTGACCAGGCGAAAATGATCCGTGAAGCGATCGAGCAGGGAAATGGTCGCCATCTTCTGGAACCGGTACTGGAAACAATGGCTATCTGTGGCTCGCTGGAATGGACACGTCAGCGCGCTGAAGAAGAGGCGGATAAAGCCATCGCGGCACTTCAGGTCATTCCTGACAGTCCGTGGCGCGATGCGTTAATCGGTCTTGCCCACATCGCCGTACAGCGCGATCGCTAATGCCTCTCTTCTCCCCGTGCCCGTCGCGGGGGGATTCTTATAAGTGCTTATAAATTCCCTATTCACGTAAAATCATCGGTTTACAGGCCGCATGAATAAAGCTATGTCTTATTCTGAATATTCCTTCAAGTAACACGAACTTTTTAGGACCCGTGTTCGAAATGAGTATAGTAACTCCCGTCGTTTCAGTAGAAATGACATGGGTGATTACGAACACAAGGACAGCTTTATGGATATGAAATTTATCGACTGGCACTCAGCAGATATCATTGCTGCGCTGCGCAAAAAAGGAACGTCGCTCGCCGCAGAATCACGCCGCAATGGGTTGAGCTCTTCAACGCTGGCAAATGCCCTGACTCGCCCCTGGCCAAAAGGTGAATTGATCATTGCGTCGGCGCTGGAGACGCATCCGTGGGTAATCTGGCCCTCGCGTTACCACGATCCCATTACCCATGAATTTATCGACAGAACACGCATGATTCGCCAGAAAAAAACGAAGAAAGAGCAGTCAGTCTGAGGCTCTTTTTTGACAGGAACAGCAACCCCCCGGTCATTTCTGGCAGGGGGCTGCCGGAACGATTACTCGCCCTTCACACGCTCGATATTGGCACCCAGCGCGCGCAGTTTGTCTTCAATACGCTCGTAACCACGATCGATATGATAGATACGATCCACAACCGTCGTTCCTTCCGCGATACAACCCGCTAATACCAGGCTCGCAGACGCACGCAGATCGGTAGCCATAACCTGCGCACCGGACAGTTTCTCAACGCCGTGGCAAATCACTGTGTTACTTTCGATCTCTGCATGAGCGCCCATACGGATCAGTTCCGGTACGTGCATGAAGCGGTTCTCGAAGATAGTCTCGGTGATCACACCGGTACCTTCCGCCACCAGGTTCAGCAACGTGAACTGTGCCTGCATATCGGTCGGGAATGCCGGATGCGGGGCCGTGCGAACGGTGACCGCTTTCGGACGTTTACCGTGCATATCGAGGCTGATCCAGTCTTCACCGGTTTCAATATCCGCGCCCGCTTCACGCAGCTTCGCCAGCACCGCATCCAGGGTGTCAGGTTGCGCATTGCGGCAAACAATCTTGCCGCCAGAAATAGCCGCTGCTACCAGGAAAGTCCCGGTTTCGATACGGTCTGGCAGAACGCGATAAACACCGCCGCCCAGGCGCTCAACGCCTTCGATGGTGATGCGATCGGTACCCTGGCCAGCGATTTTTGCGCCCAGCGCCACGAGGAAGTTTGCGGTATCCACAATTTCCGGCTCGCGCGCGGCGTTTTCAATGATGGTAGTACCTTCAGCCAGCGTCGCCGCAGACATAATGGTGACGGTTGCGCCAACACTCACTTTGTCCATGACAATGTGCGCGCCTTTCAGACGGCCATTAACGGACGCTTTAACGTAACCTTCTTCCAGTTTGATCTCCGCGCCCAGCTTCTCCAGACCGAAGATGTGGAGATCAACAGGACGCGCGCCGATGGCGCAACCACCCGGTAGTGACACCTGTCCCTGGCCAAAACGCGCCACCAGCGGGCCAAGCGCCCAGATGGATGCACGCATGGTTTTCACCAGGTCGTAAGGTGCTGAGAAGTTGTTCACATTGCTGGCATCGATCCAGACGGAACCATTACGCTCGACTTTCGTCCCCAACTGGGTGAGCAACTTCATGGTGGTGTCGATATCTTTCAGCTTCGGTACGTTCTGAATTTCTACCGGCTCTTCCGCGAGCAACGCCGCAAAGAGGATCGGCAGCGCGGCGTTTTTCGCGCCAGAAATTGTGACTTCGCCCTGGAGGCGCGTTGGCCCCTGTACACGAAATTTATCCATGGTGTGCTCTCTTATAAATTCAACCGTGCTGCGGGCGCATCGCCCTCAGCTCAAAAACCGTTTAGTTTGCGATCGCGTGCCCACTCTTGCGGGGTGAACGCTTTAATCGACAGGGCGTGGATGCGGTTATCCGCAATATATTCCATCAGCGGCGCATAGACAGCCTGCTGTTTCTTCACACGGCTCATACCGTCGAACATCTCACCCACAGCAATAACCTGGAAGTGACTGCCATCGCCAGTGACGTGGGCTTCCTGAAGGGAGAGTGCATTCATCAGCACTGTCTGGATTTCATGATTTTCCATGGGTTCTTAATCATCTGATAGTGAAAACAAGCCCAACATCTTAGAGCAAAGTGGCGTCGTCTTAAACAAGCAAAAAGCCCCGACGATGAAACTGTCAGGGCTTTCAGAAGTAACGCACTGAAAATATTAATGGGGCAGTACGTCCTGAGGGAGATTATAGAGCTGCGCCAGGGTCACGACATTATCGCTCGCACCGTGAAGCGTAACGGTTGCCCCCTGCTTTTTCCCCACAGCAACGAGGTGAGCAAGCAGCGCGATCCCTGCCGTATCCACCCGCGTGACGTGGCTTAAATCGATCAGCGTAACGCCCTGCATGGCTTCATGGCGCTTATCCCACAATGGGTTAAGCAGATCCTGATCGAGTTCTCCGGACAGTGTTAACGTCTCGCCCTCACGTGACCAGCTCAGTTGCTGCGACATTACTTCTTCTCGTCCAGGGTGATTTTCTGGCGAGAGATGGACTGCAGCTGGGCGGTCAGGCCATCGATGCCTTTGGTACGCAGCAGGTCACTCCACTCATTCTGCTTAGTGGTGATCATGCTCACCCCTTCGGCGATCATGTCATACGCCTGCCAGTTGCCGGTCTGGCTGTTTTTACGCCACTGGAAATCCAGGCGAACCGGTGGACGACCGTTAGGATCGATGATTGTGACGCGAATAGGCACAATGGTGGCATCCCCCAGCGGCTGTTCAGGTGCAATCTGGTAGGTCTGGCCATGGTACATCGCCAGCGCCTGGCCGTAAGCCTGTTTCAGGTATTCACGGAATGCAGCAAAGTAGGCTTCACGTTGTGCAGGGGTAGCGTCTTTGTAATAACGCCCCAGCACCAGCGCACCGGCATATTTGATCTGCACATAAGGCAGCAGTTCCTGATCGACCACATCACGCAGATAATCAGGATTAGAACGAATTTTAGGCTGTTCGTTTTTAAGACGATCGAAGGTTTTCTTCGCGGCTTCGTCCATCAGTTTGTACGGGTTGCTCTGATCTGCAGCATGTGCTGCCGTAAGAGGGGCAATAACCAGCATGGCAACCATTAACAGTCGTTTAAACATGAATGACTTCTCCTGAAATTAATTCGTCGTGCCAGGTGTCGGTGCGACGTTGGTATGATCTTCAGTCTGCGCAGGGGCAGCATCGGACTTTTTATCATCTCCCTTACTGTTGTAAAGGAACTGACCAATCATATCCTCCAGCACCATCGCGGACTTGGTATCCTGGATCACGCTACCGTCTTTAAGAATAGTCGTTCCAAGCTCAGGATCTTCAAAGCCAACGTTCAGTGCCAGATATTGTTCGCCCAGCAGGCCAGAGGTGCGGATAGAAAGCGAGCTGGTGTCCGGGATATGGTTGTAACGCTCTTCAATATCCATCGCCACGCGCGGCAGATAGGTTTTCTCATCAAGCGTAATGTCAGACACGCGCCCGATCACCACGCCACCAATACGCACCGGTGAGCGCGCCTTCAGCCCGCCGATATTATCGAAAGTGGCATAGATGCGATAAGTCGGTTCGGTACGCACGGAGGTGATATCCGCCGCTCTCAGGCAGATAAACAGTGCGGCCAGCAGCGCCAGCAACAGGAACACGCCGACCCAAATTTCATTTTTTCTCGTTTGCATGAACTCAATTCCCAAACATCAGTGCGGTGAGCACAAAATCCAGACCCAGTACGGCCAGCGACGAATGTACGACAGTACGTGTAGTTGCACGGCTGATGCCCGCCGACGTCGGGATGGCATCGTAACCATTAAATAACGCAATCCAGGTGACCGTAATGGCAAATACCACGCTTTTAATCAAACAGTTAATCAGATCCATTCGCAGGTCGATGGCGTCCTGCATGGCAGACCAGAAGAAACCGGCATCAATGCCTTTCCAGTGAACGCCCACCAGCGAACCGCCCCAGATACCGACAGCCACAAACAGGATAGTCAGCAACGGTAAGGAGATAACCCCTGCCCAGAAACGGGGTGAGATAACACGACGCAGCGGATCGACCGCCATCATTTCCATACTGGAAAGCTGCTCGGTGGCACGCATCAGACCAATCTCAGCGGTTAACGCCGATCCTGCGCGTCCGGCAAACAGCAGTGCCGCCACAACCGGTCCCAGTTCACGCAGCAGCGAAAGCGCCACCAGCATCCCGAGGCTGGTTTCCGCACTGTAGGTCGTCAGAACAAGGTAGCCCTGCAGCCCCAGCACCATGCCGATAAACAGACCGGACACAATGATGATGAGCATCGACAGCACGCCGACGTTATAAAGCTGCCGCACCAGTAAAGGCGCATGCTTACGGAATTCCGGCTTGCCGACCAGCGCGTTGAATAACATCGATCCGGCGCGCCCGAACGTCCTGATGGTTTTTATGCCACGGTGTCCAAGAGCGGCCAACGCATTTAACAGCATGAGTGGCTTAACTCCCTATTCCCAATAAATCGTCACGATAGTCGCCCGCAGGATAGCGGAACGGCACAGGCCCATCCGCAATACCGTCGAGGAACTGCCGTACTCGCGGATCGCAGTTTTCCTGCAACGCCTGGGCGCTGCCGTGCGCGACGATCCTTTTGTCTGCCACAATGTAGGCATAGTCGGCAATACTCAACACTTCCGGCACATCGTGAGAAACCACAATGCAGGTGACGCCGAGCGCGCTGTTCAATTCAGAGATAAGCTTCACCAGCACACCCATCGTAATAGGATCCTGCCCGACAAACGGTTCGTCGAACATGATTAAATCGGGTTCTAAGGCAATGGCTCTCGCCAGCGCAGCGCGGCGCGCCATCCCGCCTGACAACTCTGACGGCATCAGTTTTGCGGCACCCCGCAGCCCTACCGCTTCCAGCTTCATCATCACCGTGCTTTTCAGCAGCTCCGGCGGAAGGTGCGTATGCTCGCGCAGCGGATAGGCGACATTATCGAAGACGTCCATGTCGGTGAACAGGGCCCCCGACTGAAAGAGCATGCTCATACGCTTGCGCACAGTATACAGGCGCGATCGCGACATCTCCGGAACGTTTTCACCGTCGAAGAGGATTTCACCGCTATCGGGTGGGATCTGCCCACCGATAAGTCGCAGCAGGGTCGTTTTACCGATCCCGGACGGTCCCATAATGGCAGTAATTTTGCCATGCGGGACGGTCAACGAAATATCATCAAAGATCAATCTGTTGCCGCGAGAAAAACTCACCCCACGGACATCGACTAAATTCGCCGTCGTTTGGCTCATTTACGGTTCCTTTCTTACCCTGCTTCATGCGAAGCGTGAAGCTTAAATCAGCCCTAAACCCCACATTTTTACAGAATATTAGCCGTAGAGGTTAGCGAAAGCTGGCATTTGTTTTACTTTTCCGGCGCATAAAGTCAAAATTAGGAATTCGTTACGTCTTAGGCTGTATGCAGCGCTAACAATTCCCGCGCGGTGGACCGGCGAGTATACCTGAAGAAAGGACTTTTGATGCTTTTAGCAACAGCACTGTTAATAATTGGTTTACTTTTGGTGGTCTACAGTGCTGACCGTTTGGTATTTGCTGCATCGATTCTTTGCCGTCTGAGTGGCGTACCGCCTGTTGTCATCGGGATGACCGTTGTCAGTGTTGGCACCTCCCTGCCTGAAATCATCGTCTCTGTTACGGCATCGCTGCATGGTCAGATAGACCTTGCTGTCGGCACCGCGATTGGCTCTAACATCGTCAATATTCTGCTTATTTTAGGTCTGGCCGCGCTGCTGCATCCATTTCGCGTGCATTCTGATGTTCTGCGCCGGGAATTGCCGCTAATGTTAATCGTAAGCCTGCTGGCAGGATGCGTATTTTACGATGGCGTTCTCAGCTACAGTGACGGCATTTTCTTGTTGGCACTGGCGGTCATCTGGCTGCTGTATAGTGTTAAAATCGCCCGCCAGGCGGAAAAACAGGGTCACGACAGCCTGACGCGTGAGCAGGTCGCGGAACTGCCGCGTGAAGGCACGCTGCCGGTTGCGCTGCTCTGGCTGGGTGTCGCGTTAATCATCATGCCAATGGCAACACGCATGATCGTGGATAACGCGACGGTGCTGGCGAACTATTTCGCCATGAGCGAACTGACCATTGGCCTGACCGTCATCGCCATCGGTACCAGTCTGCCAGAACTGGCCACGGCCATCGCGGGCGCGCGTAAAGGTGAAGATGACATCGCCATCGGCAATATTATCGGTTCCAACATCTTTAATATCGCCATCGTCATGGGCCTGCCAGCCCTGATAACGCCTGGGCCGTTTAACCCGCTGGCCTTCTCACGTGATTACGGGGTGATGTTGCTGGTGAGCGTTATCTTTGCCCTGCTCTGCTGGCGGCGGCAAAGACAAATCGGCAAAGGCGCAGGCGCGCTGCTGACGGGTGGATTTATCGTATGGATGGCGATGCTGTACTGGCTTTCGCCTCTTCTCTCTGGGTAAACGGAAACGCATTATGTCGCAAATAGAATTGCAGCCGGGTTTTGACTTTCAGAAAGCAGGCAAAGACGTTCTGGAGATTGAACGTGAAGGTCTGGCGCAGTTAGATCAGTACATTAATCAGGATTTTAGTCTGGCCTGTGAGAAGATGTTCTACTGTGCCGGTAAAGTCGTGGTGATGGGGATGGGCAAGTCCGGTCACATTGGCCGCAAAATGGCTGCAACATTCGCCAGCACCGGAACCTCCTCATTCTTTGTACACCCAGGGGAAGCGGCACACGGCGATCTGGGCATGGTCACGCCGCAGGATGTCGTGATTGCCCTGTCGAATTCCGGTGAGTCCAATGAGATCCTGGCGCTGATTCCGGTTCTGAAGCGACTGCAGGTGCCACTCATCTGCATGACCAGCCGCCCGGAAAGCAGCATGGCGCGTGCGGCGGATATTCATCTCTGCGTGAAAGTGCCGAAAGAAGCCTGCCCGCTGGGCCTTGCACCGACGTCCAGTACCACCGCGGCACTGGTGATGGGCGACGCGCTTGCCGTTGCGCTCCTTGAAGCCCGCGGTTTTACCCCTGAAGACTTCGCGCTGTCCCATCCTGGCGGTGCGCTGGGGCGGAAACTGCTGCTACGGGTTAACGATATTATGCATACTGGCGATGAAATCCCTCACGTCAGTAAAGAGGCCTCCCTGCGTGATGCGCTGCTGGAAATCACCCGTAAAAATCTGGGCATGACGGTGGTGTGTGACGACCTGATGAAGATCGAGGGGATTTTCACCGATGGCGACCTGCGTCGCGTGTTTGACATGGGCGTGGATGTCCGCACTCTCGGTATTGCCGATGTGATGACGCCTGGCGGTATTCGCGTTCGCCCGGGCACGCTGGCGGTGGATGTGCTGAACCTGATGCAGTCCCGACATATCACCTCAGTGATGGTTGCCGATGGCGACCAGTTGCTGGGTGTGGTACATATGCATGATCTGCTGCGCGCAGGCGTAGTGTAATGAAGGATAAGACAATGAGTAATGCGGGTGCATCCCTTGCAACCTGTTATGGTCCGGTAAGTACCCAGGTAATGGCAAAGGCGGAAAACATCCGTCTGCTGATTCTGGATGTGGATGGCGTACTGTCCGATGGCCTGATTTACATGGGCAATAATGGTGAAGAGCTGAAAGCGTTCAACGTTCGCGATGGCTACGGTATTCGTTGTGCGCTCACATCGGGTATCGAGGTTGCCATCATCACCGGGCGAAAAGCTAAACTGGTAGAAGATCGCTGTGAAACGTTGGGCATTACCCATCTGTATCAGGGGCAATCCGATAAGATGGCGGCTTTCAACGATTTACTGGGTAAACTGTCAATCGCGCCAGAACAGGTGGCCTATGTCGGGGACGATCTGATTGACTGGCCGGTTATGGCCGAGATTGGCCTGAGTGTCGCGGTTGCGGATGCGCATCCGCTGCTGATCCCGCGGGCTGATTATGTTACCCACATCAATGGTGGCCGTGGTGCCGTACGTGAAGTCTGCGATCTGCTTCTGCTGGCGCAGGGTAAGCTGGATGAGGCCAAAGGGCAATCGATATGAGTAAAACCAGACGTTGGGTTATCATTCTGCTTTCGCTTGTCGCACTGATATTGATTGGCGTGAACCTTGCCGATCGTGACGATACGCAAACGGAAGTGATCAACAATAACGATCCAACCTATAAAAGCGATCACAGTGATACCGTAGTCTATAGCCCGGAAGGTGCGCTGAACTATCGCCTGATTGCCCAGCACGTTGAATATTTTTCAGATGACGGTATTTCGTGGTTTACCCAGCCGGTGATGACGACGTTTGATAAGGACAAAGTGCCGACGTGGTCAATTAAGTCTGACCGGGCAAAACTAACAAATGACCGTATGCTTTATCTCTATGGCCACGTTGAAGTCAACGCCCTGACCGCTGACGCACAACTGCGCAAAATTACGACAGATAATGCCCAGATCAACCTGGTAACCCAGGATGTGACGTCGCAGGATCTGGTTACTCTGTACGGCACAACATTTAATTCCAGCGGTTTAAGAATGCGCGGGAACTTACGCAGCAAAAACGCCGAGCTGATTGAAAAGGTTAGAACCTCCTATGAAATTCAAAACAAACAAACTCAGCCTTAAAGTAATTATCGCCAGCGCGATGCTGGCGGCCAGTCTTCCCGCGCTTGCTGTTACTGGCGATACTGAACAGCCGATCCATATCGAGTCCGATACTCAGTCTCTTGATATGCAGGGTAATGTCGTTACCTTTACCGGCAACGTCGTCGTGACCCAGGGCACCATCAAGATTAACGCCGATAAGGTGGTCGTTACCCGTCCAGGTGGCGAACAGGGCAAAGAGATCATTGATGGCTACGGCAACCCGGCCACGTTCTACCAGATGCAGGACAACGGCAAACCGGTGAAAGGTCATGCCAGCCACATGCATTATGAACTGGCGAAAGATCTGGTCATCCTGACCGGCAACGCCTATCTGGAACAGCTCGATAGCAATATCACCGGTGACAAGATCACCTATCTGGTGAAAGAGCAAAAAATGCAGGCCTCCAGCGAGAAAGGCAAACGTGTCACCACCGTGCTGGTGCCGTCTCAGCTGCAGGACAAAGGCAAGGGCCAGGCCCCGGCACAGAAGAAGAGTAACTAATTCGTTATGGCAACATTAACTGCAAAAAATCTCGCGAAGGCCTACAAGGGCCGCCGTGTCGTGGAAGATGTCAGTCTGACCGTCAACTCCGGCGAAATTGTTGGCCTGCTTGGCCCTAACGGTGCGGGTAAAACCACGACCTTCTACATGGTCGTCGGTATTGTCCCGCGCGATGCCGGTAACATCATCATTGATGATGAAGACATCAGCCTTCTGCCGCTGCATGCGCGCGCGCGTCGTGGTATTGGCTACCTGCCGCAGGAAGCCTCCATTTTCCGTCGCCTGAGCGTCTTCGATAACCTGATGGCCGTTCTGCAAATTCGTGACGATCTGACCAGCGAGCAGCGTCAGGATCGCGCCAACGAGCTGATGGAAGAGTTTCACATTGAACACCTGCGTGACAGCCTCGGTCAGGCGCTGTCCGGGGGGGAACGCCGCCGTGTTGAAATTGCACGCGCGTTGGCCGCAAATCCGAAGTTTATCCTGTTGGATGAACCGTTTGCGGGTGTTGACCCGATCTCCGTTATCGACATTAAACGTATTATTGAGCACCTGCGCGACAGCGGGCTTGGCGTGTTGATCACCGACCACAACGTCCGTGAAACACTGGCCGTTTGCGAACGCGCCTACATTGTGAGCCAGGGCAATCTGATCGCCCACGGTACGCCGCAACAGATCCTCGAAGATGATCATGTTAAGCGCGTCTATCTTGGGGAAGACTTCAGACTCTGATAGGGTAGAGGTAACGTAACGCCGAACCGGAGAAAAATGCTCTGAACATGAAGCAAGGTTTGCAATTAAGGCTCAGCCAACAACTGGCGATGACACCGCAGTTACAGCAGGCGATTCGCCTGTTGCAACTGTCCACATTAGAACTCCAGCAGGAGCTCCAGCAAGCGCTGGACAGCAATCCGCTGCTGGAGCAAGCCGATCTTCATGACGAGGTAGACACTCAGCAAGCGCAGGACACGGAAACCCTTGATACCGTTGATGCTCTCGAACAAAAAGAGATGCCGGACGAGCTTCCACTGGATGCCAGCTGGGATGAAATCTACACCGCCGGGACCCCTTCCGGAACGCGTGCAGACTACCAGGATGACGAGCTACCTGTCTATCAGGGTGAAACCACCCAGTCACTGCAGGATTACCTGATGTGGCAAGTGGAGCTGACCCCCTTCTCCGATACCGATCGTGCGATTGCCACGTCCATTGTCGATGCCGTAGACGACACCGGCTATCTGACCGTCACGCTCGACGATATTCTGGAAAGCATGGGCGATGACGAGATTGAACTCGAAGAGATAGAAGCTGTTCTGAAGCGCATTCAGCGTTTCGACCCGGTGGGTGTGGCGGCAAAAGATCTGCGCGACTGCCTGCTGATCCAGCTTTCGCAGTTCAGTAAAGAGACGCCCTGGATCGATGAGGCCCGCTTAATCATAAGCGATCATCTGGATCTGCTGGCTAACCATGATTTCCGTACCCTGATGCGCGTTACGCGTCTGAAAGAAGAGGTACTGAAAGAGGCGGTTAACCTGATCCAGTCGCTCGATCCTCGCCCCGGTCAGTCTATCCAGACCAGCGAACCTGAATACGTCATTCCTGATGTGCTGGTCAGAAAACACAATGGCCGCTGGGTCGTTGAACTCAACTCAGACAGCATTCCTCGCCTGCAAATCAATCAGCAATACGCCTCCATGTGTACCAGCGCACGTAACGACTCCGACAACCAGTATATTCGTAGCAACCTGCAGGAAGCGCGATGGTTAATCAAAAGTCTGGAGAGCCGGAATGATACGCTGCTGCGCGTGAGCCGTTGCATCGTTGAACAGCAGCAAGCTTTCTTTGAGCAGGGCGAAGAGTATATGAAACCGATGGTGCTGGCGGATATCGCCCAGGCCGTCGAGATGCATGAATCAACCATTTCCCGCGTGACCACGCAGAAGTATCTGCACAGTCCTCGCGGTATATTTGAGCTTAAGTATTTCTTCTCCAGCCATGTGAACACCGAAGGTGGGGGCGAAGCCTCCTCAACGGCGATTCGTGCCCTGGTGAAGAAGTTGATCGCCGCGGAAAACCCCGCGAAGCCACTGAGCGACAGTAAGTTAACCACCATGCTGTCCGACCAGGGTATTATGGTGGCACGTCGTACTGTTGCGAAGTATCGAGAGTCTTTATCCATTCCGCCGTCTAACCAGCGTAAACAGCTGGTCTGACACAACCGATAAGGAAGACACTATGCAGCTCAACATCACTGGACAAAACGTCGAGATTACTGAGGCCTTGCGCGACTTTGTGAATACTAAGTTCGCGAAACTTGAACAGTATTTCGAAAGGATTAATCAGGTCTATATTGTGTTGAAAGTGGAAAAAGTGACTCATATCTCGGATGCAACCCTGCATGTCAATGGGGGCGAACTCCACGCCAGTGCGGAAGGGCAAGACATGTACGCTGCTATCGACGGCTTGATTGATAAGCTTGCACGACAGCTCAATAAACATAAAGATAAACTGAAACAACACTAATTGTCCGGGCAGTTAACGGGTGCAGGAAGGCCTGTTGTGGAACACAACAGGCCATTTGTACAGTTAGCGCTTAGGTGAAATTATGATGAACAACGATTCCGCTCTTCAATTGAGCAATGTCCTTAACCAGGAATGTACCCGCAGTGGCGTTCACTGCCAGAGCAAAAAACGTGCCCTGGAAATTATCAGTGAACTGGCCGCAAAACAGCTGGGCCTGCCGCCGCAGGTCGTGTTCGAAGCCATCCTGACCCGTGAAAAAATGGGCAGTACCGGTATCGGCAACGGCATTGCGATCCCGCATGGCAAACTGGAAGAGGACACCCTGCGTGCCGTCGGTGTGTTTGTGCAACTGGAAACGCCTATTGCCTTTGATGCCATCGATAACCAGCCCGTTGATCTCCTCTTCGCGCTGCTGGTTCCTGCCGACCAGACGAAAACCCATCTGCATACGCTTTCACTGGTCGCTAAACGCCTGGCCGATAAAACCATCTGCCGTCGACTGCGCTCAGCGCAAAGTGATGAAGAGCTGTATCAAATTATCACTGAAGCAGAAGGCAGTCAGGATGATGCGTAACCAGGAGATGGCCTTCACATCTGTTGTCCTGAGGAGAAACGGAACATGGTGCTGATGATTGTCAGTGGCCGTTCGGGGTCGGGGAAATCCGTGGCCCTGCGCGCGCTGGAAGACATGGGTTTTTACTGCGTAGATAACCTGCCGGTGGTACTGTTGCCCGAGCTGGCGCGCACCCTTGCAGACAGACAAATCTCTGCCGCCGTCAGCATCGACGTCCGTAACATGCCTGAATCGCCAGAAATCTTTGAACAGGCGATGAGTAACCTGCCGGACACGTTTTCGCCTCAGCTGCTGTTCCTTGACGCTGACCGCAACACGCTCATCCGTCGCTACAGCGATACCCGTCGTTTGCACCCGCTTTCCAGCAAGAACCTCTCTCTGGAGAGCGCAATCGACGAAGAGAGCGACCTGCTTGAGCCGCTGCGCTCACGCGCCGATTTGATTGTCGACACCTCAGAAATGTCCGTTCACGAGCTGGCAGAAATGCTGCGCACCCGTTTACTGGGCAAACGCGAGCGTGAGCTGACGATGGTCTTTGAGTCATTCGGCTTTAAGCACGGTATTCCTATCGATGCGGATTATGTTTTCGATGTGCGCTTCCTGCCAAACCCGCACTGGGATCCGAAACTGCGTCCGATGACCGGTCTGGATAAACCCGTCGCGGCGTTCCTTGACAGGCACACAGAAGTTCACAATTTTATCTACCAGACGCGAAGCTACCTTGAGCTATGGTTACCTATGCTGGAGACAAACAATCGTAGCTATCTGACGGTGGCGATTGGCTGTACCGGCGGTAAACATCGTTCGGTCTACATCGCCGAACAGCTGGCCGACTATTTCCGTTCGCGCGGAAAGAACGTTCAGTCCCGTCATCGCACGCTGGAAAAACGTAAAACATGACCGTAAAACAGACCGTTGAGATCACCAATAAGCTGGGCATGCACGCGCGCCCGGCGATGAAGCTGTTTGAACTGATGCAAGGTTTCGATGCGGAAGTTCTGCTGCGAAATGATGAAGGGACCGAAGCGGAAGCAAACAGCGTCATTGCGCTGCTAATGCTGGACTCAGCCAAAGGTCGCCAGATTGAAGTCGAAGCCACTGGTCCACAGGAAGAAGAAGCGCTGGCGGCAGTCATTGCACTGTTTAACGCCGGGTTCGACGAAGATTAAGGTCTGCTATTCAGGCGGGTGGCGCTGCGCTTACCCGCCCTACATTAATTTATTGCGCTCCATAAAACCTTCCCCTCCCAACTGACGCATCTGGCGCATGATCCACGCCTGACGGCTTCGCACGTATCCTGACGGAGCGTTGGCCTTAAAGCGGATAGGATTTGGTAAGACGGCGGCCAGGAGCGCCGCTTCAGACATACTCAGTCGGCTGGCCGGTTTATTGAAATAGCGCTGCGCGGCGGCCTCCACACCGAATACACCGTCACCAAACTCAGCGATATTGAGATAGACGGTCAGAATGCGTTTTTTGCTCCAGACCGTTTCCATCCCCAGCGTCACCCCCGCCTCCAGCCCTTTGCGCACCCAACTGCGGCCGTCCCACAGGAACAGATTCTTTGCCGTCTGCTGCGATAATGTCGATGCGCCACGCACGCGGTTTTCATGACGTTCGTTATGCGCCAGCGCTTTCTCGATTGCCGCCACGTCAAACCCCCAGTGCACCGGGAATTTCTGGTCCTCTGCGGCAATCACGGCCAGCCCCATATAAGGCGAGATCTCACTCATGCTTACCCAGTCCGAATGGGCGACATAGCTGAAATCACCGGTGAACCATGCCCCAAGCTGACGCTCGACCATCACGGCAGAAAACGGTACCGGCATAATGCTGAATAAGGCGAGTCCACCGCCCCAGAACACTGCCAGCACAAGAACAATGCGCAACAGAATACGTTTCACCCATGCGCCTGCACCGAATTTACGACTCATTCAGTCAGCACCAGCACTCTGGCCACCAGCTTTTCGATGCCCGTCGCGGCCTCGGCAATATTCTGCGCCAGCATCCAGGCAGGGGTGGTGACGATCTTGTTGTCTTCATCCACCACAATGTCATCCACCGGACAAGGGACGTGCTCTCCGCCCATCTCCTCGATGATTTCGGCGGTATCAATGTCGGTGCCGATCGTCAGACGCAGCGGGAAATCAAAGATTTTTGGCAGCATCGCCGGCGCGATACAGATAAAGCCCAGCGGTTTACCCGCCGCATGCATCGCCTGTGATAACGCTTTCAGCTGGGGATCGATCTGACACGCCGCCCCTTCTGAAGCAAAAGTACTGAGATTTTTGGCCGCGCCAAATCCGCCCGGCACGATTAACGCGTCGAGCTCTGTCGCATCCGCCTGAATAAGAGGGTGAACATTGCCACGCGCTATACGCGCCGCTTCGATCAGTACGTTACGGGTTTCCGCCATGGGTTCGCCGGTCAGATGATTAATCACATCAGCCTGTTTTTTGTCCGGTGCGAAACAGATCGCCTCTGCTCCCTGCCTTGCCAGGGCCAGCAGCGTGATGACGGCTTCATGTATTTCGGAACCATCGTAAACACCGCATCCGCTCAGTACGACACCAATCTTTTTCATCATGACGTTCCTTCTTTGCAACTCGCTGAAGCACATAATTAATTTTGATTAAAACGCTATGCTTCACACATTTCACTGATTCATGTAACAAATCATTTAAGATTTGCTATCTTATCTGCGTGCGGCCTAAATTTTCAGGCGGCGCCCATGCGAAAACAACACGAAAAATCAGGCGCAGCCACGATTTCCCTGGTGTTGGCGCAGTATTCGCGCACCCCGGTTAAGCCGGGGTCATTTTTTTCTGGCATCCACCCAGGCTTTAAGCACCGCCACATCGTTCTGCCACTCTTGTTTCATCTCTTCGACCCAATCACCCACGTTATCTTCCCATGCTGGTAAATCAGGTGACTGAATCTGTTGACCCAATTGCTGCAGGTGGCGTAACCCGACAGAGCCAGCGGCGCCTTTGATCTTATGTCCTTCTTCCACAATCCCTTTCTGATCGCGCGCGGTCAGGTTGGACTCCAGTACGTTCAGGTAGCCCGGCATCATTTTTTCGAACACGGCCAGACCGTCGGTAATCAGTTTGGGGCCGACCAGGTCGATGTACTGTTCCAGCATGGCAGTATCCAGAATCGTTTGGGCTTTGGCGCTATCAACAGACGTCATGGTGCTCTCCTCTTCATCATGGGTATCCCAGAACTTCTTGATCATGGCGGTCAGAGCAGGCACCGCCAGCGGCTTGCTGAGCACATCATCCATACCGGCATCGAGGTACTCTTTTTTATCTTTCAGTACGTTGGCCGTCAGCGCGACCAGCGGCGGCAGTTCATCGGCCGCGTACTGCGTTGTCAGCGCGCGGGAGATATCCAGCCCGGTCATGTCCGGTAGCTGAATATCCAGCAGAACGAGGTCATATTCGCCCGGTTTAAACATCTCCAGCGCGGCTTTACCGGTCATCGCCACGTCCACGCTGTTCCCGAGTTTTTCCAGCACCGAGCGCGCCACAATCACGTTTAACTCGATGTCCTCCACCAGCAGGACATGCAGCGCCGGGAGCGGCATATCATCATGTTCGAAGGTATCCTCAACCTCTTCCGCCACCGCCGGAGCATGCACCGTCAGGGTAAAGGTTGAGCCTTTGCCCGCCTGGCTGGACACGGTGATATCACCGCCCATGCTCTTCGCGAGCCGTTTAGATACCGCCAGGCCAATCCCCGTACCAGTGGCTGGCTTACCGCCGTTGCTGTCCTTCACCTGGTAATACATGGCAAAGATTTTGTCCTGCTCTTCCTGCGGAATGCCAATCCCGGAGTCTTCCACCTCAAAGTGCAGCATGTCTCCTTCGTCATAACGGATACGCACCGCCACCTGACCCTTCTGGGTAAATTTCACCGCGTTGCTGATCAGGTTCCACAGGATCTGACGCAGACGCGTGCCGTCCGTGACCACTTTGTGCGGCAGCGGCAGGGTTGGCTCCATGACAAAGCGTAATCCCTTCTGCTGCGCCTGCAGGCCGGACAGGTTTTCCAGATCGGCAAGGAAACTGGTGAAATCAACCGGCTGGTTATCCAGCTGGACTTTACGGCGCTCCATCTTATCCATGTCGATAATATCGTTGAAGATATTCCCCAGCGTGACCGCCGAGACATGGATCGTTTTGAGGTATTTCTCCTGCTCCGCCGTCAGGTCGGTGTCCAGCAGAATTCGGCTTAAGCCAACGATGCCGTTTAACGGCGTACGCAGTTCATGGCTGATGGTGGAGATGAAGGTGGTCTTATCGCGGCTGGCACGCTCAAGGGCATCCTGATAGCGCTTACGTTCGGTAATATCGCGGCCAAAGCCCATCAGGCCATGACGTTTCCCGACGCGGTCGTAGTACGGCACTTTACGGATCTCAAAGCACGCTTTGCGCCCGTCCGGGTAATCCAGCCACTGTTCATAGGTCAGCGAGACGTTGTGGCGGAAGACTTTTTCATCCGTCTCCATGACCTTGGCAGCCGCCTCTTCAGAATAGACATCCTGCGGCTTCAGGTGAATCAGCTGCTTTTCACTTTTGCCGGTCAGCAGCTCCATCGCCCGGTTACAGCCGGAGAACTCTTTGTCTTCGTTACGGTAGAAAACCAGATCCGGTGAAGCATCGAGGAACGAACGCAGGAAAGAGGATTGCTGCTCAAGCTGGATCTGCGTCACCTCGCGCTCTTTCATTTCGATTTTCAGCTGCTCCAGCGTTGCCTGACGCTCGGCTTCCGCCTTCTCACGATCCGAAATCTCCTGGTTAAGCTGGGAGATATTGTCTTTCAGCTGCACGTTGAGCTTCAGATCGCGCTCGCGCATCTCTTCCAGCTTATCGACCAGCTTTGACAGGCGCTGGCGGGACTCTTCCAGTTGCTCCACGACGACAGAGAGGAAATAGACCGCCCAGGGGGTGATCAGCAAACCGAAGAAGATAGAGCGGATCACGTCGATACTCTCGACCTGACCATGTAACACCATGGTCACGGCCATTTGCACGACAATGGCCAGAACAACCAGCGCCAGCGCCAGCAGCATGGAGAAACGCACCAGCCCGAGCTTCATCATCAGGTCGACGTAGTACTGGGCAAGCATTCGAATTTGCTTCATAGAGGATCCCTTCACGACTTTATCGCTCAATAATACTCAAATTCGCGGCGCGGCGTTGAAGGTTGTGAGAAAAAGTGCGGGGTGAAACAGGAGATTAGCCTCGCTCCCGGATAACCGGAAGCGAGGAGAGGACAATCAGGAGCGTTTCAGCAGCAGCCAGAGGCTGATCAGCAGGAAGCTGGCGCTCGGCAGCAGCGCACCAATAATCGGCGGGATGCCATAAACCAGCGTCAGCGGGCCGAAGATCTGATCGAGGACGTAGAATACAAAACCGAAGCTGATACCGGTGACCACACGAACACCCATCGGCACGCTACGTAACGGGCCGAAGATAAACGACAGGGCCATCAGCATCATCACCGCCACGGACATCGGCTGGAAGATTTTGCTCCACATGTTGAGCTGATAGCGTCCGGCATCCTGCCCGCTCGACTTCAGGTATTTCACATAGTTGTGCAATCCGCTGATGGAGAGTGCATCCGGATCCAGCGCCACGACACCCAGTTTGTCCGGCGTGAGGTTGGTTTTCCACGTCCCGGACACCGTCTGAGAACCAGTGATCTGTTTTGGATCTGTCAGGTCAGACTCGTCAACCTGGGATAACCGCCACTGCTTGTGTTCAGGGTCAAATTTCGCCGACGACGCATGACGTACAGACTGTAAACGACGCTGATCATTGAAGGCATAAATACTCACGCCGCCCAGTTCATCATCGCCTTTCACCCGTTCGATATAGACAAAGTTATGGCCGTCTTTCGCCCACAGCCCTTGCTGTGTCAAGAGCAGCGAACCACCGTACATCGCCTGCGCACGATAGTTACGCGCCATCTGCTCACCCTGCGGCGCCACCCACTCGCCAATTGCCATGGTTAACAGCACCAGCGGGATCGCGGTTTTCATGACTGACAACGCCACCTGCATACGGGTGAAGCCCGAAGCCTGCATCACTACCAGCTCGCTGCGTTGTGCCAGCATCCCCAGCCCCAGCAGCGCGCCCAACAGGGCGGCCATCGGGAAGAAAATCTGCACATCTTTTGGCACGCTGAGCAGGGTATACATCCCTGCGCCCAGCGCGTCGTAGCTCCCTTGCCCGGCTTTTTTCAACTGATCGACAAATTTGATAATGCCGGAGAGCGACACCAGCATGAACAACGTCATCATGATGGTGGTGAAAATGGTTTTACCGATATAGCGATCAAGAACGCCAAACGCCTGCATTAGATGGCTCCTTTACGCGAGAATCGGGCACGAAGGCGACGCACTGGCACCGTATCCCACAGGTTTAATCCCAGCGCCAGCAGGATGTACAAACTGTTGACGGCCCACGTCCAAACCATCGGATCCAGCTTGCCCTTAGCACCGTTGGAGCGAATCGAGGTCTGCAGCAGGAAGTAGATCAGGTACAGCAGCATCGCCGGCAGCATCGAGAGCACGCGTCCCTGACGCGGGTTCACCACACTCAGTGGAACGACGATCAATGCCATCATAAAGACGGTGAATACGAGAGTGACACGCCAGTGGAATTCCGCACGCGCACCGTCGTTGTTGGTATTCCACAGGGTGAGCATATCCATCTGATCGGTATCGCTTGGATCCAGCGCTACAGCCTGATGGCCGATAATGGCCTGATAGTTCTGGAAATCCGTAATACGGAAGTCACGGAGCATCGCGGTACCTTCAAAACGGGTGCCTTTATTCAGCGTCACGATTTGGGAACCATCTTTGCGCTGAGCAAGCTGGCCGGAGTCAGCCACGACAACCGACGGCCGCGCGTTTCCTTTGGTACGCAGCTGCGCAAGGAAGACGTCGTTGAATTTACTGCCGTCGACGCTCTCAATAAACAGCACCGAGTTACCGTCAGTCGCCTGCTGGAATTGCCCCTGCGCTAACGCCGCCATGCCAGGGTTCGCTTTCGCTTCAGCCAGCACTTCATCCTGATGACGAGAGGACATTGGGCCCGCCCACATCACATTCACCGCGGCGACGATCCCCGTGAACAGCGCCAGTATCATGGCGGCTTTCACCAGCACGGCCTTGCTCAGGCCGCAGGCATGCATCACCGTGATTTCACTCTCGGTGTAGAGCTTACCGAGCGTCATGAGCAGACCGAGGAAAAGACTTAGCGGCAGAATAAGCTGCGCCATTTCCGGGATCCCTAAACCAAGCAGGGAAAGCACCAGATTCGTTGGAATTTCGCCGTCAACGGCCGCACCGAGGATCTTAACCAGCTTCTGACAGAAAAAAATCAGCAACAGGATGAAGAGGATCGCCAGTTGGCTTTTGAGCGTCTCCCGCACCAGATATCTTATGATTATCACTTTAAATACGCCCGTAAAAACCCGTCTCTTTGCTGGAAAATCGCTTGTTTCATGGCTTAAACGTCATTTATTCTCTTGAGTCGTCGAAATCATCGCTAAGATTAAAACATCCGGCGGATTCACGCTTCAGGACTTTTTCTGACGTGTCGAAACCGTAATAACGTAAGATTAACACGAAGTCACCACAACAGCGGACTTGAGTTACGAAAGGTTTCAATTCTATCCGTAGCAGCCGCTGTTGTCTTTAAGATTCAGGAGCGTAGTGCATGGAGTTCAGTGTAAAAAGCGGTAGCCCGGAGAAACAGCGGAGTGCCTGCATCGTTGTGGGCGTCTTTGAACCACGCCGACTCTCCCCGATCGCCGAGCAACTCGATAAAATCAGTGACGGCTACATTAGCGCCCTGCTGCGCCGTGGCGAACTGGAAGGCAAACCTGGGCAGACGCTGTTGCTGCACCATGTTCCGAACGTGCTGTCCGAACGTATTCTGCTGATTGGCTGCGGCAAAGAACGCGAGCTGGATGAACGTCAGTATAAGCAGGTGATTCAGAAAACAATTAATACGCTGAATGATACCGGCTCTATGGAAGCCGTTTGCTTCCTGACTGAACTGCACGTCAAAGGCCGTAACACCTACTGGAAAGTGCGTCAGGCTGTCGAAACCGCAAAAGAGAGTCTGTACAGCTTCGATCAGCTCAAGACCAATAAAAGCGAGCCGCGTCGTCCGTTACGTAAAATGGTCTTTAACGTGCCAACCCGTCGCGAACTGACCAGCGGCGAGCGCGCTATCCAGCATGGTCTGGCGATTGCCGCCGGGATTAAAGCCGCAAAAGATTTAGGCAACATGCCGCCTAATATCTGTAACGCCGCCTATCTGGCCTCTCAGGCGCGCCAGCTGGCTGATTCCTACAGTAAAAATGTCATCACCCGCGTCATCGGCGAACAGCAGATGAAAGAGCTGGGTATGCACTCTTACCTGGCGGTTGGCAACGGTTCGCAGAACGAATCCCTGATGTCGGTCATCGAATACAAGGGCAATCCGTCTGAAGACGCGCGTCCAATTGTGCTGGTCGGTAAAGGCCTGACCTTCGACTCCGGTGGTATCTCCATCAAGCCTGCCGAAGGCATGGATGAGATGAAGTACGACATGTGTGGCGCAGCGGCCGTTTACGGCGTGATGCGTATGGTGGCTGAACTGCAGTTACCCATTAACGTTATCGGCGTCCTGGCTGGCTGCGAAAACATGCCTGGTGGACGTGCTTACCGTCCGGGTGACGTCCTGACCACCATGTCCGGCCAGACCGTTGAAGTGCTCAACACCGATGCCGAAGGCCGCCTGGTGCTGTGCGACGTGTTGACCTACGTTGAGCGCTTCGAACCTGAAGCGGTGATCGACGTGGCAACCCTGACCGGTGCCTGCGTCATCGCGCTCGGTCACCACATCACCGGCCTGATGTCGAACCACAACCCGCTGGCGCACGAGCTTATCGGCGCGTCCGAACAAGCCGGTGACCGTGCATGGCGCCTGCCATTGGGTGACGAATACCAGGAACAGCTGGAGTCTAACTTTGCGGATATGGCGAACATCGGTGGCCGTCCTGGTGGTGCCATCACCGCGGGCTGCTTCCTGGCACGCTTCACCCGCAAGTACAACTGGGCGCACCTGGATATTGCCGGCACCGCCTGGCGCTCCGGAAAAGCCAAAGGTGCGACCGGTCATCCGGTTGCGCTGCTGTCGCAGTTCCTGCTCAATCGCGCCGGATTTAATGGCGACGAGTGATGTAACAGCCGGGTGGAGGTTGCGCCTTACCCGGCCTACAACGCCACTCAACCGTAGGCCGGGTAAGCGGTAGCGCCACCCGGCTTTGCATTTGAATCCAAACTAAGAAGCCCCATATATGAAGAATGCAACGTTCTACCTTCTGGACAACGACACCCATCAGGATGGCCTCAGCGCCGTAGAACAGCTGGTGTGTGAAATTGCCGCAGAACGTTGGCGCGCAGGTAAACGTGTGCTCATTGCCTGTGAAGATGAACAACAGGCGATTCGCCTGGACGAAGCGCTGTGGGCCCGCCCGCCGGAGAGTTTTGTTCCGCATAACCTGTCTGGCGAAGGTCCGCGCGGCGGCGCACCGGTAGAGATAGCCTGGCCGCAAAAGCGCAACAGCAGCGCGCGCGATATTCTGATTAGCCTGCGGATAGATTTTGCAGATTTTGCCACCGCTTTCACAGAAGTGGTAGACTTTGTCCCTTACGAAGAATCCTTGAAACAACTGGCGCGCGAACGCTACAAAGCGTACCGCCTGGCTGGTTTTAACCTGAATACGGCAACCTGGAAATAATGGAAAAGACATATAACCCACGCGATATCGAACAGCCGCTTTACGAGCACTGGGAACAGCAGGGCTATTTCAAGCCTAACGGCGATGAAAGCAAAGAGTCCTTCTGCATCATGATCCCGCCGCCGAACGTCACCGGCAGTTTGCATATGGGTCATGCCTTCCAGCAGACCATCATGGATACCATGATCCGCTACCAGCGCATGCAGGGCAAAAACACCCTGTGGCAGGCGGGGACTGACCACGCGGGTATCGCGACCCAAATGGTGGTTGAGCGTAAGATTGCCGCTGAAGAGGGTAAAACCCGTCACGACTACGGCCGCGACGCCTTTATCGACAAAATCTGGCAGTGGAAAGCAGAATCTGGCGGCACCATTACCCGTCAGATGCGCCGTCTCGGTAACTCCGTAGACTGGGAGCGCGAGCGTTTCACCATGGACGAAGGCCTTTCCAACGCCGTGAAAGAAGTGTTCGTCCGTCTGTACAAAGAAGACCTGATTTACCGTGGCAAACGCCTGGTAAACTGGGATCCGAAACTGCGCACCGCCATCTCTGACCTGGAAGTGGAGAACCGCGAGTCTAAAGGCTCCATGTGGCACATCCGCTATCCGCTGGCCGACGGCGCGAAAACCGCAGACGGTAAAGATTACTTAGTGGTGGCGACCACCCGTCCGGAAACCCTGCTGGGCGATACCGGCGTGGCCGTTAACCCGGAAGATCCGCGTTATAAAGATCTGATTGGCAAATTCGTGGTGCTGCCGCTGGTGAATCGCCGCATTCCGATTGTGGGCGATGAACACGCCGACATGGAAAAAGGCACCGGCTGCGTGAAGATCACCCCGGCACACGACTTCAACGACTACGAAGTAGGTCGTCGTCACGCCCTGCCAATGATCAACATTCTGACCTTCGACGGTGATATCCGCGAAAGCGCAGAAGTGTATGACACCAAAGGCAACGAATCCGACGTTTACTCAAGCGACATCCCGGCTGAGTTCCAGAAGCTGGAACGCTTTGCCGCGCGTAAAGCAATTGTGGCTGCCGTTGACGCCCTCGGCCTGCTGGAAGAGATTAAACCTCACGATCTGACCGTGCCGTACGGCGACCGCGGCGGTGTGGTTATCGAGCCAATGCTGACCGACCAGTGGTACGTGCGTGCCGACGTGCTGGCAAAACCGGCTGTTGAAGCGGTTGAAAACGGCAGCATTCAGTTCGTGCCAAAACAGTACGAAAACATGTACTTCTCCTGGATGCGCGATATTCAGGACTGGTGTATCTCCCGTCAGCTGTGGTGGGGTCACCGTATCCCGGCATGGTACGACAACGAAGGCAACGTGTACGTTGGCCGCAGTGAAGATGAAGTGCGTCAGGAAAACAACCTGAGCGCGGATGTTGCCCTGCGTCAGGACGAAGACGTGCTGGATACCTGGTTCTCCTCCGCGCTGTGGACCTTCTCCACCCTCGGCTGGCCAGAGAACACCGACGCGCTGCGTCAGTTCCACCCAACCAGCGTGATGGTCTCCGGCTTCGATATTATCTTCTTCTGGATTGCCCGCATGATCATGATGACCATGCACTTCATCAAAGATGAAAACGGCAAGCCACAGGTTCCGTTCCATACCGTCTATATGACCGGTCTTATCCGTGACGATGAAGGCCAGAAGATGTCCAAATCCAAGGGCAACGTCATTGACCCGCTGGACATGGTTGATGGTATCTCCCTGGAAGAGCTGCTGGAAAAACGTACCGGCAACATGATGCAGCCGCAGCTGGCAGAGAAGATCCGCAAACGCACCGAGAAACAGTTCCCGAACGGGATTGAATCTCACGGTACCGACGCCCTGCGTTTCACCCTGGCAGCGCTGGCCTCCACCGGTCGCGATATCAACTGGGACATGAAGCGTCTGGAAGGTTACCGTAACTTCTGTAACAAACTGTGGAACGCCAGCCGCTTCGTGCTGATGAACACCGAAGATCAGGATTGCGGCTTCAACGGCGGCGAGATGATCTTGTCTCTGGCCGATCGCTGGATCCTGGCCGAGTTCAACCAGACGGTGAAAGCGTTCCGCGAGGCGCTGGACAGCTACCGCTTCGACATCGCGGCGGGCATTCTGTACGAATTCACCTGGAACCAGTTCTGTGACTGGTATCTGGAGCTGGCGAAGCCGGTCATGAACGGTGGAACGGAGGCGGAACTGCGCGGTACGCGTAACACGCTGATTACCGTGCTGGAAGGTCTGCTGCGTCTGGCGCATCCGGTCATTCCATTTATCACCGAAACCATCTGGCAGCGTGTGAAAGTGATTGCGGGTATCAACGCCGACACCATTATGCTGCAGCCGTTCCCGGAATTCGATGCCGCTAAAGTGGATGAAGCTGCCTCAGCGGATACCGAGTGGCTGAAGCAGGCGATCGTCGCTGTACGTAACATCCGTGCAGAAATGAACATCGCCCCGGGCAAACCACTGGAACTGCTCCTGCGCGGTTGCAGCGACGCGGCTGTTCGTCGTGTCACCGAGAACAACACCTTCCTGAAAACCATGGCGCGTCTGGAAAGCATCACCGTGCTGCCAGCCGATGACAAAGGTCCGGTCTCTGTGACAAAAATCATCGATGGCGCTGAGCTGCTGATCCCAATGGCGGGTCTTGTCGACAAAGATGCCGAGCTGGCTCGTCTGGCGAAAGAAGTGGCCAAAGTCGACGTGGAAATTGGCAAAATCGAAAGCAAACTGGCGAACGAAGGCTTTGTCGCCCGCGCGCCGGAAGCGGTCATCGCCAAAGAGCGTGAACGCCTGGTTGCTTTCGCCGATGCGAAAACCAAGCTGATTGAGCAGCAGGCGGTTATTGCGGCCCTGTAATGCTTTTACCCCTTACGCTTCAGGGCGTAAGGGGTACTCTTCCTGAAAACTCCTCGCTTGCACTCCCCTTTCTGCGGTGCTATTAACAGCAGTTGTGTGTCAATTTTTGTCATGAGTAATGCTATGAGCGTGATTACCCCCGTCGCGACGACGATGCGTCGGATCACTGAGCAGGACAACCCGGCGATTGCCGCCGTTATCCGCACCGTCTCTGCCGAGTATGGCCTGACGGCCGATAAAGGCTATACGGTTGCCGACCCGAATCTGGATGAGCTGTTTCAGCTGTACAGCCAGCCAGGCCACGCCTATTGGGTTATTGAGCAGAATGGCCGGGTGGTAGGCGGCGGCGGCGTTGCACCGCTCAGCTGCAGCGAGCCGGATATCTGCGAATTGCAGAAAATGTATTTCCTGCCATCAGTTCGCGGGCAAGGCCTGGCGAAAAAACTGGCGCTGGTTGCACTCGAACATGCCCGCAATCAGGGTTTTACACGCTGCTACCTCGAAACAACCGCCTTCCTCAAAGAGGCCATCGGCCTGTATGAACATCTGGGCTTTCAGCATATCGATGCGCCGCTGGGCTGTACCGGCCACGTCGATTGCGAAGTCAGGATGCTGAAAGCGCTGTAAATTTTGTTCCCGCCCTCTTCTGTTAAGCGATGGTTAACTGAATGCTCTACACTCTCAGTTCACACCACAACGGGGGAAACACGATGTCGAAGATAAAAAGCTACGCCGCACCGCAGGCGGGTGCAGAACTTGAGCTGTACGAGTACGATGCGGGCGAACTAAAAGCAGAAGACGTCGAAGTACAGGTTGATTACTGCGGGATCTGCCACTCGGATCTCTCCATGATCGACAACGAATGGGGCTTTTCAAGCTATCCACTGGTCGCCGGACACGAGGTCATTGGCCGCGTCGTGGCGCTCGGTAGCACTGCGCAGGACAAAGGCCTGAAAGTAGGCCAGCGCGTGGGTATTGGCTGGACGGCACGCAGCTGCGGTCATTGCGACGCCTGTATCAGCGGTAACCAGATCAACTGCCTTGAAGGCGCCGTGCCAACCATCCTCAACAAGGGCGGTTTTGCCGATAAACTGCGCGCCGACTGGCAATGGGTCATTCCGCTGCCGGACAGCATTGATATCGAATCCGCAGGCCCGCTGCTGTGCGGCGGGATTACCGTGTTTAAACCGCTGCTGATGCACCATATTACTGCCACCAGCCGTGTGGGCGTGATTGGCATCGGGGGTCTGGGTCATATCGCCATCAAGCTGCTGCACGCAATGGGCTGTGAAGTAACGGCGTTCAGTTCTAACCCGGCGAAAGAGCAAGAAGTGCTGGCGATGGGGGCGGATAAAGTGGTGAACAGCCGCGATCCGGAAGCCCTGAACGCGCTGGCAGGTCAATTCGATCTGATCATTAACACCGTTAATGTCGATCTCGACTGGCAGCCGTACTTTGAAGCGCTGGCCTACGGCGGTAACTTCCATACGGTGGGTGCCGTGCTGAAGCCGCTACCGGTTCCGGCATTTACCCTGATCGGCGGGGATCGCAGCGTGTCCGGCTCTGCAACCGGTACGCCGTACGAGTTGCGCAAACTGATGAAGTTCGCCGGGCGCACGAAAGTGTCTCCCACCACCGAACTCTATCCGATGTCGAAAATCAACGAAGCTATTCAGCACGTGCGTGACGGCAAAGCCCGTTATCGCGTGGTGTTGAAAGCGGATTTTTGATGTGATTGTGCCGGGGTATGTGTGGCCTGATGCCCTCACCCCAACCCTCTCCCACGGGGAGAGGGCGCAAACACTAAAAACGGTAACGGTTGTTACCGTTTTGCTTCTACCATGGCCTTAAACACCTCTGCCACCGCGACCGCCCCCGGATCCATTACCCCATCAAGATTCTCTTTATTCACATACGACGAGCGCCCCGCACCTGCTTTGCCCATTCTGGCCGTTGCCTCTGCGCCCTGCTGTGCCGCCTGCGCTGCTGCCTTAAGATCCCCTTTCTGTAATGCCTCCAGCGCCGGTTGCAGCGCGTCGATCAGTGTGCGATCGCCAAGATCGGCCCCGCCATACTGCTTCATTTGTGCCAGCCCGCTCAGCAAGGCATCCGCAAGCGATTGTCCGTCATGCAGCTTTTGCCCGGCCGCCGTGAAGAAGATCGACATTAATACGCCGCTCGATCCGCCCATCACCGTTGCCAGCCGCTCCCCCACCAGCAGGAGTAATGTCGACACATCGTTAAGGGGCAGGTTGTTCTCCTCCAGACGCTGCGCAATCTCCCGCGCCCCTTGCGCAAAGGTGGATCCGGTATCGCCATCCCCCACTTTCGCATCCAGCGCGTTAAGACGGTTTTCCAGTCGAATCAGGGTGTTTGTCGCCACAGAGACATACTCGCCCACCTGCGGATTCGCGGACGGGGTAAACTCCACGCGGTCGTGGATCGCGCTATGCTCCTGGGTCCGCAACGGTGCAAACGCCACCGGCTTCTGCCAGCCCAGCGTCTCCACCTCTTCATGAAGGGCTTTCTCGAACAGATCGTTCAGCTTCAGCAGCGTCAGCGAAAAGCCCTTCATATCCAGGGCGCTCACCAGTGGTGCCGGGCCAATCAGGTACGCAATGTTCTCTTTCAGGGCCGAGTGCGCCAGCTCTTTGGTGAGCAGAGCCATCTCAAGCGCTGATACCCCACCCAGGTTATTGATTAACACTGCGAAGCGCCCGTCTCCGGCCTGAGTCTTAAGCGGCGTCACCAGCGTGTCGATAATCGCTTTGCTGTTCTGCGTATCCACGACGGAAGCCCCCGGCTCACCATGAATGCCCAGACCCAGCTCGACATGGCCTTGCTTAATGCGCCCTTCTTCCTCGTCGCTTCCCGGCAAATTACACGTTTGCATCGCAACGCCCAGGCTCCAGAGGTTATCGCAGGCCTGTTGCGCAATATCACGCACTTCACTTAGCGATTTTCCATGCTCTGCGGCATAACCCGCGATCTTATGAACCAGCGCCGTACCGGCAATGCCGCGCGGCTGTTTGTTGTCCGGCAGCGCAATATCGTCTGCCACAATCACCATCTCCACCTTCAGGCCGTAGCGTTTAGCCTTTTCTGCCGCCAGGCCAAAGTTCAGGCGGTCACCGGTGTAGTTTTTAACGATCAGCAGGCAGCCACGGTCGCCCGTTACCGCCACAATGGCATTCAGCACCGCATCCACGCTCGGCGAGGCGAACAGGTCGCCACAGACCGCCGCCGTGAGCATCCCTTTACCAACAAACCCGGCATGTGCCGGTTCATGCCCTGAGCCGCCACCGGAGATCACCGCCACGCGGCTCTTGTCACAGTCGCTGCGCGCCACAATGCGAATGGCGGGATCAACATCGAGCTTGACGAGATTGCCGTGCGGAGCAGAAATCAGAATGCCTTCAATAGCATCGTTGACCAGTTGTTTGCGATTATTAAAAAAGAATCTGGACATACATTCCCAACATGTTGTGAACCGTATGCAAAAGCATAGTCCGCGCTGGGTAATACGCCGCAAAGTAAGGAATTTTTACCGCCATTTTGCCGTCAGGTTGCCTATACTCCACCGAGGACTAAGAGAGGATGAGTATCATGAGTACACCATTGTTGATTGCCAGGACGCTGGAGAAAGAGCTGTTTTTACTGCCTGCGATGGCGAACCGTCACGGCCTGATCACCGGTGCCACCGGGACAGGGAAAACCGTGACCCTGCAGAAGCTGGCCGAATCGCTCTCTGAGATTGGCGTGCCGGTCTTTATGGCCGATGTAAAAGGCGATTTAACCGGTGTGGCTCAGGAGGGGACTCCGTCCGAGAAACTGATTGAGCGCCTGAAAAATATCGGCGTCAATGACTGGACGCCCCACAACAACCCGGTTGTTGTCTGGGATATTTTTGGTGAGAAAGGTCATCCGGTACGAGCCACCGTCTCCGATCTTGGCCCGCTGCTGCTGGCCCGTCTCCTGAACCTCAACGATGTCCAGTCCGGGGTGTTGAACATCATCTTCCGTATTGCCGATGACCAGGGGCTGCTGCTGCTTGATTTCAAAGATCTGCGCGCCATTACCCAGTACATCGGCGATAACGCTAAATCTTTCCAGAACCAGTACGGCAACATCAGCAGTGCCTCAGTAGGGGCTATTCAGCGCGGGTTACTGACGCTGGAGCAACAGGGGGCAGAACATTTCTTCGGCGAGCCGATGCTGGATATCAAAGACTGGATGCGCACCGACAGCAGCGGCAAGGGCATCATTAATATCCTGAGTTCAGAGAAGCTCTACCAGATGCCGAAACTCTACGCCGCCAGCCTGCTGTGGATGCTCTCTGAACTTTACGAACAGCTGCCAGAGGCGGGCGACCTTGAGAAGCCGAAGCTGGTGTTCTTCTTTGATGAAGCGCACCTGCTGTTTAACGACGCACCGCAGGTGCTGCTGGACAAGATCGAGCAGGTTATCCGCCTGATCCGCTCCAAAGGCGTCGGCGTCTGGTTTGTCTCGCAAAACCCGTCGGATATCCCCGATAACGTACTGGGACAACTCGGTAACCGCGTCCAGCACGCCCTGCGCGCCTTTACGCCAAAAGATCAGAAAGCCGTCAAAGCTGCCGCACAAACCATGCGCGCGAATCCGGACTTTAATACCGAAGCGGCGATCCAGGCGCTGGGCACCGGTGAAGCGCTGATTTCGTTCCTTGATGCCAAGGGCAGCCCGTCCATTGTGGAACGTGCCATGGTGATTGCCCCTTGCTCGCGGATGGGACCGGTGACAGACGATGAGCGCAATGCCCTGATTAACCACTCCCCGGTTTACGGGAAATACGAAGACGAAGTGGATCGTGAATCTGCCTTCGAGATGCTACAAAAAGGCGTACAGGCCACCACCGAATCGCAGGATGCGCCTCCTGCCAAAGGCCAGTCAGTCGCGGTGGATGACGGCATTCTGGGTGGGCTGAAAGACATTTTGTTTGGCAGCACCGGGCCGCGCGGCGGCAAGCGCGATGGCGTTGTACAGACGATGGCGAAAAGCGCCGCGCGGCAGGTCACGAATCAGATTGTGCGCGGCATGCTGGGGAGTTTGTTAGGCGGTCGCCGTCGGTAGCGGGGCAACCCACGGTCTTCCCAGCGCCGATCCTTGCACACCGTGCTCATGCAGATAGCGGTCAATTTCCACCATCCCCGTCCAACGGTTCTCACACCACAGCGGTGCCAGAAGCGTTGGACGGCGGGCGCTGGCGGAGATGCGGTGGTAGACAATCTCGGGCGGCGTATGGCGGATCATCTCCCCTGCCGTTTCCGTATACTCATCAAGTGGAATGCCGTTTAATCGTCCGGCTTGCCACGCTTTGGCCATAATGCTGCCCTGGACGATATGCAGCGGGTGCAGCTTGATCCCGTCTACGCCCGTTTCAACGACTTTTTCCAGCGTCTCCAGGCCATGCTGCAGCCCTTCGCCCGGCAGACCGGCAATCAGATGCGAGCAGACCTTCAACCCGCGCTCGCGCGCCAGGCGAGTGGTGCGCTGATAGCAGGCAAAATCATGCCCACGGTTAATACGATGCAACGTTTTGTCATGAGCCGTTTGCAAACCCAGTTCCAGCCAGATCTCGTACCCTTGATCCTGGTACTCGCTGAGTAGATCCAGCACCGCGTCCGGCACGCAGTCCGGTCGCGTGCCTACGCACAACCCCACAATATTGGCCTGGCTGACCGCCTGCTGATACAGGGAACGCAGCACCTGCACTTCCGCCCATGTGCTGGTGTAGGCCTGAAAATAGGCCAGATACTGCTTTGCCCGGTTCACAAGACGGGCCTGATGCGCGAGCTGTTCCGCGATAGATTTATGCTGCAGCGCTTCGTCCGCAAACGAAGCCACGTTGCAGAACGTACAGCCACCACGTCCGAGAGTGCCATCGCGGTTCGGGCAGCTAAAACCGCCATGCAGCGTCAGCTTGTGAACCTTTTGCCCGTAGCGCTGCAAAAGATCCCCACCAAACATATTGACTAATTTCTGTAACTGCATAATCTGATAGACCGTCCCGAAGAAAGGGGACAAGCCTGCCATTTTTAGCCACCGTCGGCGATGACCTGGATCAATCGCCCTGGATGGCCATTATCCTCATGAATAAATACTCAAGATTACTGCAATTTCATTCACGCCAGACGTGATTACTTTTCCTTATGTTCTGATTGTTTTTTTCATTTATCACGCCAGCATTGAAAAACAGTGTCTTTATGCGGGTTTAAACTCCATGACAGCGTATTATTCTGCTAAAAAACCGCTATTCAGCACGCTGCATCGATAATACCGCTTTCATATAGTGAGTCAGATCACACTCCTCGGCGACTTCCCCGGGCGCCAGGTGGTTGTAAAAATAGTTAAATACCTTTTACATACAATAACATAACTTATCTTTAGCACATTTTTGTATAAATAAGATTGCCATTTGACCTGTGTACCAATTCCCGATAAGTTGGAAATCCGCTGGAAGCTTTCTGGATGAGCGGCCTGCTCATCATATTTATGCAGTAATTGAGATTTCCCTCTGAAGCAAGTCCTCAAACTTGTTTACCTGCGCGAAAGGATGAAAAAGAGGGCGAATGCGAGGTCCGCGTATGAAACGCAAACCCCGTCGCCATGCTCTTTCTGTGCCTGTGCGCCACGGTTCAGTGGGAAGCCCGACGAGCCTGGGGAGGTTCACTGATATGTTGTACGATAAATCCCTTGAGAAGGATAACTGTGGTTTCGGCCTGATCGCCCACATAGAAGGCGAACCTAGCCACAAGGTAGTGCGTACTGCTATTCACGCACTGGCCCGTATGCAGCACCGTGGTGCCATCCTTGCCGATGGTAAAACCGGCGACGGTTGCGGTCTGCTGCTGCAAAAACCGGATCGTTTCTTCCGTATCGTAGCGGAAGAGCGCGGCTGGCGTTTAGCCAAAAACTACGCTGTCGGTATGCTGTTCCTGAATCAGGATCCTGAAAAAGCTGCCGCCTCACGCCGCATCGTCGAAGAAGAACTTCAGCGTGAAACCCTGTCTATTGTCGGCTGGCGCGATGTGCCAACCAACGAAGGGGTGCTCGGTGAAATCGCCCTCTCCTCGCTGCCTCGTATTGAACAGATTTTTGTTAATGCGCCTGCGGGCTGGCGTCCACGTGATATGGAACGCCGTCTGTTTATCGCTCGCCGCCGCATTGAAAAACGTCTCCAGGACGATAAAGAGTTCTACGTCTGTAGCCTCTCGAATCTGGTGAACATTTATAAAGGTCTGTGTATGCCGGCTGACCTGCCGCGCTTCTACCTGGACCTGGCGGATCTGCGTCTGGAATCGGCCATTTGCCTGTTCCACCAGCGCTTCTCCACCAACACCGTGCCACGCTGGCCGCTGGCACAGCCGTTCCGCTATCTGGCGCACAACGGTGAGATCAACACCATCACCGGTAACCGCCAGTGGGCACGCGCCCGTACCTATAAGTTCCAGACCCCACTGATCCCGGACCTGCACGATGCCGCGCCGTTCGTTAACGAAACCGGCTCTGACTCCAGCTCGATGGATAACATGCTGGAACTGCTGCTGGCAGGCGGCATGGATATTGTTCGTGCCATGCGTCTGCTGGTGCCACCAGCCTGGCAGAACAACCCGGATATGGATCCGGAGCTGCGCGCCTTCTTCGATTTTAACTCCATGCACATGGAGCCGTGGGATGGTCCGGCGGGCATCGTCATGTCCGACGGTCGTTTTGCCGCCTGTAACCTGGACCGTAACGGCCTGCGTCCGGCGCGCTATGTCATCACCAAAGATAAGCTCATCACCTGTGCCTCTGAAGTCGGTATCTGGGATTACCAGCCTGACGAAGTGGTTGAGAAAGGCCGCGTTGGCCCGGGCGAGCTGATGGTTATCGATACCCGCGGTGGACGTATTCTGCACTCCGCTGAAACCGACCACGACCTGAAGAGCCGCCATCCATACAAAGAGTGGATGGAGAAAAACGTGCGCCGTCTGGTGCCGTTCGAAGATCTGCCGGATGAAGAAGTGGGCAGCCGCGAACTGGACGACGATACGCTGGCGAGTTTCCAGAAACAATTTAACTACAGCGCGGAAGAGCTGGACTCCGTCATCCGCGTACTGGGTGAAAACGGCCAGGAAGCGGTCGGCTCCATGGGTGACGATACCCCGTTTGCCGTGCTCTCCAGCCAGCCGCGTGTAATTTATGACTACTTCCGTCAACAGTTTGCGCAGGTGACCAACCCGCCAATCGATCCGCTGCGTGAAGCACACGTCATGTCATTGGCTACCAGTATTGGTCGCGAGATGAACGTTTTCTGCGAAGCTGAAGGCCAGGCCCACCGCCTGACCTTTAAATCGCCGATCCTGCTCTACTCCGATTTCAAACAGCTCACCACGCTGAAAGAGGATCACTACCGCGCCGACACGCTCGATATCACCTTCGACGTGACTGAAGCGAGCCTCGAAGAGACGGTGAACGCGCTGTGTGACAAAGCTGAACAGATGGTACGTAACGGTACCGTTCTGCTGGTGCTGTCTGACCGTAATATCGCGAAGAACCGCCTGCCGGTGCCTGCGCCGATGGCGGTGGGTGCTATCCAGACGCGTCTGGTCGATAAGAGCCTGCGCTGCGACGCCAACATCATTGTTGAAACCGCAAGCGCACGCGACCCACACCACTTTGCCGTACTGTTAGGTTTTGGTGCGACGGCGATTTATCCATACCTGGCCTACGAAACGCTGGCACGTCTGGTCGATACCCGCGCGATCGACAAAGACTACCGTGCAGTGATGCTGAACTACCGTAACGGCATCAACAAAGGCCTGTATAAGATCATGTCCAAAATGGGCATCTCGACCATTGCCTCCTACCGTTGCTCGAAGCTGTTTGAAGCGGTTGGTCTGCATAATGAGGTCGCAAATCTCTGCTTCCAGGGCGTGGTCAGCCGTATCGGCGGAGCCGGTTTTGCCGACTTCCAGCAGGATCTGGTGAACCTGTCGAAACGCGCCTGGCTGGCACGTAAGCCGCTGGAGCAAGGCGGTCTGCTGAAATACGTTCACGGTGGCGAATATCACGCCTACAACCCGGACGTGGTGCGCACGCTGCAACAGGCCGTTCAGAGCGGCGAGTACAGCGATTATCAGCAGTATGCAAAACTGGTTAACGAGCGCCCGGCGGCCACGCTGCGCGACCTGCTGGCGCTGAATCCGGGTGATGAAGCAGTCAGCATTAACGAGGTGGAGCCGGCGTCTGAGCTGTTCAAACGCTTCGACACCGCCGCGATGTCCATCGGTGCATTGAGCCCGGAAGCCCACGAGGCGCTGGCCGAAGCGATGAACAGCATCGGCGGTAACTCTAACTCCGGTGAAGGCGGTGAAGATCCTGCCCGCTACGGCACCAATAAAGTGTCCCGTATCAAGCAGGTGGCATCTGGTCGCTTTGGCGTAACGCCAGCGTACCTGGTCAACGCTGACGTCATTCAGATTAAAGTCGCTCAGGGTGCGAAACCGGGCGAAGGCGGTCAGCTGCCGGGTGATAAAGTCACCCCGTACATCGCCAAACTGCGCTATTCCGTACCGGGCGTGACGCTGATCTCCCCGCCGCCGCACCACGATATCTACTCTATCGAGGACTTAGCGCAGCTGATTTTCGACCTGAAACAGGTCAACCCGAAAGCGATGATCTCCGTGAAGCTGGTTTCCGAACCGGGCGTCGGCACCATCGCTACCGGCGTGGCGAAAGCCTATGCGGATCTCATCACCATCGCCGGTTATGACGGCGGTACCGGCGCAAGCCCGCTCTCCTCCGTGAAATACGCGGGCTGCCCGTGGGAGCTTGGCCTGGTGGAAACCCAACAGGCGCTGGTGGCGAACGGTCTGCGTCATAAGATCCGTCTGCAGGTGGATGGCGGCCTGAAAACCGGCCTCGACATCATCAAAGCGGCGATTCTGGGTGCGGAAAGCTTTGGCTTTGGTACCGGCCCGATGGTTGCGCTGGGCTGTAAATACCTGCGTATTTGCCACCTGAACAACTGTGCGACCGGTGTGGCAACCCAGGATGAGAAACTGCGTAAGAACCACTATCACGGCCTGCCGTTCAAAGTGACGAACTACTTTGACTTTATCGCCCGCGAAACCCGCGAGCTGATGGCGCAACTGGGCGTGAAGCGTCTGGTGGATCTGATTGGCCGTACCGACCTGCTGAAAGAGCTGGACGGTTTCACTGCCAAACAGCAGAAACTGGATCTCGGCAAGCTGCTGGAAACGGCCGAGCCGCATCCGGGTAAAGCGGTCTACTGCACCGAGAATAACCCGCCGTTCGACAATGGCGTGCTGAACGCGCAGCTGCTGCAGCAGGCAAAGCCGTATGTAGATGAGAAGCAGAGCAAAACGTTCTGGTTTGATATCCGCAACACCGACCGCTCTGTGGGCGCGTCGCTCTCTGGTTACATCGCGCAAACACATGGCGACCAGGGGCTGGCAGCGGATCCGATCACCGCGCACTTCAGCGGTACGGCGGGTCAAAGCTTCGGCGTGTGGAACGCCGGCGGCGTTGAGCTGTACCTGACTGGCGATGCCAACGACTACGTCGGTAAAGGCATGGCGGGGGGTCTGCTGGCCGTGCGTCCTCCGGTGGGCTCAGCGTTCCGCAGTCACGAAGCGAGCATCATCGGTAACACCTGTCTGTATGGAGCAACCGGCGGTCGTCTGTTTGCCGCGGGCCGTGCGGGTGAGCGTTTTGCGGTGCGTAACTCCGGTGCCATCACCGTGGTGGAAGGCATTGGCGATAACGGCTGTGAATACATGACGGGCGGGATTGTGTGCGTGCTGGGTAAAACCGGCGTGAACTTTGGCGCAGGCATGACAGGTGGTTTTGCTTACGTCCTGGATGAAGACGGCGAGTTCCGCAAACGCGTGAACCCGGAACTGGTGGAAGTGCTGGACGTTGATACGCTGGCGATCCACGAAGAACACCTGCGCGGTTTGATTACCGAACACGTGCAGCATACCGGTTCTTCGCGCGGCGAAGAGATCCTGGCGAACTGGCCGGCGTTCTCTGCGAAATTCGCGCTGGTTAAACCGAAGTCCAGCGATGTTAAAGCCCTGTTGGGTCACCGTAGTCGTAGCGCAGCAGAGCTGCGTGTGCAGGCGCAGTAAGGAATTCAGATGAGCCAGAACGTATACCAGTTTATAGACCTGCAGCGTGTTGATCCGCCAAAGAAACCGCTGAAGATCCGTAAAATTGAATTTGTAGAAATCTATGAGCCGTTTTCAGAAGGCCAGGCCAAAGCACAGGCAGACCGCTGCCTGTCCTGCGGTAACCCTTACTGTGAGTGGAAATGTCCGGTCCATAACTACATCCCGAACTGGCTGAAGCTGGCCAACGAAGGGCGTATTTTCGAAGCCGCTGAGCTTTCTCACCAGACCAACACCCTGCCGGAAGTGTGCGGCCGCGTGTGCCCGCAGGACCGTCTGTGTGAAGGCTCCTGTACGCTGAATGATGAGTTTGGCGCAGTGACCATCGGTAACATTGAGCGCTACATCAACGATAAAGCGTTTGAGATGGGCTGGCGTCCGGATATGACCGGCGTGAAGCAAACCGACAAGCGCGTGGCGATTATCGGTGCAGGCCCGGCGGGCCTGGCCTGTGCAGATGTCCTGACCCGTAACGGCGTGAAGGCGGTGGTCTTTGACCGTCATCCGGAGATCGGCGGCCTGCTGACCTTCGGTATCCCGGCCTTTAAGCTGGAGAAAGAGGTGATGACCCGCCGCCGTGAAATCTTCACCGGCATGGGCATTGAGTTCAAACTGAATGTGGAAGTGGGCCGCGACGTGCAGCTCGACGATCTGCTGAAAGATTACGACGCCGTGTTCCTCGGCGTGGGCACCTATCAGTCCATGCGTGGTGGGCTGGAGAACGAAGACGCGCCGGGCGTCTACGACGCGCTGCCGTTCCTGATTGCCAACACCAAGCAGATCATGGGTTATGGCGAAACGGCTGATGAGCCTTTCGTCAGTATGGAAGGCAAACGCGTGGTGGTGCTGGGCGGCGGTGATACCGCGATGGACTGCGTGCGTACCTCCATTCGCCAGAACGCGGCGCACGTGATCTGTGCTTACCGTCGTGACGAAGAAAACATGCCAGGCTCCAAACGCGAAGTGAAAAACGCGCGTGAAGAGGGTGTGGAGTTCCAGTTCAACATCCAGCCTCTGGGTATTGAAGTGAATGCCAACGGCAAGGTGAGCGGCGTGAAGATGGCGCGTACCGAGATGGGTGCGCCGGATGCCAAAGGCCGTCGTCGTGCGGAGATCGTGGCTGGCTCTGAGCATGTGATCCCGGCCGATGCCGTAGTGATGGCGTTCGGTTTCCGCCCTCACAGCATGGAGTGGCTGGCGAAACACAGCGTTGAGCTGGATTCACAGGGTCGCATTATCGCGCCAGAAGGCAGTGACAATGCGTTCCAGACCAGCAACCCGAAAATCTTTGCCGGTGGTGATATCGTTCGTGGCTCTGACCTGGTGGTCACAGCGATTGCCGAAGGGCGTAAGGCGGCAGACGGTATACTGAACTATCTGGAAGTGTAAAAACGAGCCGGATGGATAACCATCCGGCTTTTTTTATGCGGTTAACAGGCTGGCACGCACTTTCACCACGACCTTTTTTATTTCTCTCGCCGATTCGGTAATACACCCCGGTTTATGCGGTTCCCCCGGCATAAACACCACGAACATACCCGGTCTCAGAATGACGAATTGCTCCCCTTCAATGCGCCTGCAAAGCTGATAATCTTCGGCGTTATGCATTTCCTCGCACTCACGCGCAGAGCCGGTAACACCAAACAGAATGCGCTCTTCTCCGGCTAGCAACAGCTGGATATCGATATATTGCGCGTGCAGTTCTGCCTTTTTCTGTTCCGGCGTCTGCGTGTCAAACTGCATAACATTCATAAAGATATCGTTGCCCGGCAGTTCGTAGTGGCCCGGCGCCTTCTCCTGAGGTCGGGCAGCAACCGCCAGCGAGAGGGCGTTTGCCAGGACAGAAGGCAACCCGGAAGACGCCATTGACCGCAGTTCTCCCAAAATCATAATGTGTCTCCTGGTACTAACAGAGCCGCGGCGAGCATTGTTGCGCCAGTATCCATTGCCAGCATCGTCATTTTACCACCTGCTCGCTTTTTACTGTCCCCGCAGGAAAAGCGCCGCTCAGTGGTTTACCGTCGATGGCGTCATGAGTGCGCAGTGCTTCCGGCCTGATCCAACGCTGTACGCGAGACGGCATATCCAGGCCGATCAACAGAATAACCACAAACGTCAGGCCAAAGGAGAGCGATCCCAGCGCGGTTCCCAGTTCCATTCGTTGTGAAAGGAGTGCACCTACTACCGGCGCAATCGCCCCGCCCAGAGCGCCGACGTTATAGGTAAATCCAAGCCCAGCTGCCCGCTGATCGGTATCGTAATAGCCGCCAATCAGCTTAGGCAAAATCCCGGAAATACCCTGACCTAACATCTGCTGGAAAAAGAGCAATAACCCGAGCACCCAGATATTAGCGCCGCCAATCGCAAACACCGGAATGATGAGCAGCTGCGAGGCCAGCAGGCTACAGACGTAGGCTTTACGCGTTCCCAGCCAGTCGCCAAGAAAGCCGCCTACACAGCAGCCTACCGCCGCACCAAACCCGCTGAAGAACAGCACGCGAGCCACCGTAGCCGGATCGTAGGCCAGCTCCGTTTTCAGATAGGTTGGCAGCAATGCCTGAATCGGCCACGAGTAGAGAAAGGCAAACAGCACCACTACCATCAGCGTGACGCCGGTAGGCCAGCGTTTGCCGCTACTTTGCACCATAAAGCTGATAAAAACGACAGCGCACAGCAGCCCCAGTATGACCACCATCCCGACGTTATTAAGCTCTCCCGCAAAACAGAGCCACAGTGCCACTCCGGCAAACAACGTCATCGCAATGTTGATCACACGGTATTTGCCACGATAAAGAATATCGACCATCGTGTGCACCGGGGTTTTTCCTTCATGCTTCGCTTTCCAGTCCCCGGCTTCCGGGATGTTTTTACGCAGCCACAGGGCAAAGACAATAGGCAAGATGCCGATAAAGAATAATGCCCGCCAGCCCCAGACGGGTACCACAAGGCTGTACACCTGCGCCGCAACCACCGCACCAACAGAGAATCCAGAGATGAGAAAACCGCTGGCCTTATTGCGCAGATGTTTTGGCCAGCTTTCAATAACATAGGTTGCGCTGGAGCCGTACTCCCCTGCCATTTCCATCCCAATCACCATGCGGGCGATAAACATGGTGACGTAGCCCGGTGCAAAACCGCAGGCCAGCGTACCGCAGGAAAAAAGCACAATGCTGGTGATCATCGCCAGCTTTCGGCCATAGCGGTCGCCCATCGCGCCCAGCAACAAGCCGCCGAACCAGCGCGAGATAAATGCCGCTGAAATAAGGCTCGCCGCTTCAACGGTCGTCAGGCCAAATTCACTTTTTACTTCTGTCAGGACTAAGGCAATCAGTACAAAATCGAAGCCATCAAGCAGATACCCCAGCCAGGCGGCGGAGAAGGCACGCCATTGAGGGCGCGTAAGATGGCGATACCACGGGATGCTTTGGGTAGACATACTCATAACACTCTCCCGAACAGGATTTTTAGCCGGACAAGCAACGCGTCATCCGGCGATGCGTTAGCGTTTTTCCGCCATTAACTGCTCCGCCAGCGCTTTCAGCTCCGGCACATATTGTTCATCCACGGGGGCAAACGGCTTGCGGCACAGCGGCACGGAAACCACGTCCATGTAGTGCAATACCGTTTTTAGTCCACGGAATACACCTGACTTGATAAGCAGATCGATAGCCTTGTTACACTCGCTTTGCAGGCGCTGAGCGGTGGCGTTATCCCCGTCGCGAACCGCTTTTGCGATCGCCTGATAGCGCCAGCCCATGATGTTGTAGGTGCTGCCAATTCCCCCATCGGCCCCCGCCAGCAGGCCAGATGCGAAGATCTCGTCATAGCCGTTATAGAGCACCAGATCAGGATGCGCGCGACGGATCTGCTCCATCTGGAAAAGATCGCCTGAGGTTTGTTTCAGGGCACCGACACCCGGCAGCGTCACCAGGGTGTTGATCTGCTCCAGACTTAACTTCACGCCGCTTAATGCTGGAATGTTATAGACCACCATCGGCAACCCCTCTGCTGACTCAATAATGGCGCGGTAGTGATCGCAATGCTCTTCAAAGCTGAAGGGATAGTAAAACGGCGTGACGGCGGACACTGCGTCAAAGCCCAGGCGAGCGGCGGCGATGGCGAGTTGCTGGCTTTCAGCCGTACTGATACAACCCACATGCGCGATGAGCGTGATTTTCCCCTTCGCCTCCTCCGCCACAATTTCCATTACCTGTTCACGCTCTGAAAGGGTTTGCACAAACGCCTCTCCCGTTGAGCCACCAACATAAAGCCCGTCGATCCCCTGCCCAATATTGAACTGGACCAAACGGCGCAGACTCTCTTTATCCAGAGCCTGGTGTTGGGTAAAAGGGGTCAAAAGTGCAGCCATTACGCCTCGTAATTGCGTTGTCATAGATACCTCCAGATTGGGTGAGTCAATAATAACGATATACCTTTATACCTGTTATACCAGATCAATTAAGCAGCAGTGATGACCAGATCGTTTATATTGCGATCGACTTCACTAAAGGATCGTTATTTGTTGGCTTTGGCGTACTGTCCGAAAGCGTGCCAGGTGGCTGAAACGCTGTTGAGGTGGGTTTGCAACGCCCGATCGGCTTCATCGGGATCGCGGCGGCGGATCGCATCAACTATCGCGATATGCTGGCGATAGCTGGCTTCATTATGCTGATAAAGCTCTGCATCCGGCACTTTAGGGCGTGCCGCTATTAACCAGTCGAGCAGCGCAACGTGGATCGCATTGAAGATCGGATTGCCGGGGATCTCCGCCAGTACGCGGTGAAAATCGACATCGGATCGAATAAACAGCGTATTGTCATCCAGAGACTGGCTATTGATCTCCAGGGCTTTCGTCAGCTGCGTAATCTGATCGTCAGTCGCGTATTCGGCGGCATAACGAACGAGGCTGGATTCAAAGAACAAACGGAGCTGCTCAAAGTGGGCAATGCCGCCTGGCTGAGTCAGGAAGTCTTTCGCCATGCCCGACAATTCACTGATGATGGTATCAGCAGAAGGAATGGAGACGCGAGCACGTTCACCATTGTTAATCTGTACCAGTCCTTTACGCTTTAGTGCCGCCAGCGCTTCCCGCACCGAGGGCCGGCCCACATTAAAGAACTCCATCAGCTCACGCTCAGAGGGCAATTGCTCTCCCTGTGCAAATTCTTTTCGGCGGATCATCTGCTCCAGCTCTTCTTCCACCATATCGGACAGTTTTTTGCGCGTCAGCGGTCGACGACGCAGGCTGCGCCCAAGAGGTTCATCAGAGTTTTCAGCTTTAAGATCAGTCGGTTTCATTGCAATCCGGTGCCATTGAAGAAGAACAATTCATCATAACACAGGAACAAGAGGGGGCGAAAAAGGACACAAAGCAAAACAGGCCCGTTGGGCCTGTTGAATTATTTCACGACACGTAGCGCCGGACGCCCGCCGCGTGGTGGCGGATCGTCATCCGGATCGTTATCATCCTGATGATCGGGTTTGTCGCCGTCAATAACAGACATCACCGTATCGCTTTCGCGTTCTTCGGTTGCATCGTCGTCATTCAGGCTGGCAACGTCTTCGTCGTAAGCCGCTTCCGGCTCAAACATCGTCCCCGCACCGTTTTCACGCGCGTAGATTGCCAGCACAGCAGCCAACGGCACAGAAACCTGACGCGGCACACCGCCAAAACGCGCATTAAAGCGGACTTCGTCGTTGGCCAACTCCAGGTTACCCACCGCACGTGGCGCAATGTTCAATACAATTTGTCCGTCGCGTGCATATTCCATAGGAACCTGCACGCCCGGCAGCGTCACATCCACAACCAGGTGCGGCGTGAGCTGGTTGTCCAGCAGCCATTCATAGAAGGCGCGCAGCAGATACGGACGGCGTGGTGAAAGTTGTGACATTTCCACAGTCATTAGCCTCGGCCGAGACGCATTTCACGTTCCGGTTCAGTTAAGGATGCCAGGAAGGAGTCGCGTTCAAAGACGCGGGTCATATAACCTTTCAGCTCTTTTGCACCTGGGCCACTGAACTCAACGCCAAGTGTTGGCAGACGCCACAGCAGGGGTGCCAGATAGCAGTCCACCAGGCTGAATTCATCGCTCAGGAAGAACGGTTTCTGGCCGAACACCGGGGCAATCGCCAGCAGCTCTTCACGCAGCTGTTTACGCGCAGCGTCCGCTTCAGCGGCAGAGCCGTTTACGATCACGTTCATCAGCGTGTACCAGTCTTTCTCGATACGCTGCATGTACAGGCGGCTTTCACCACGCGCAACAGGGTAAACAGGCATCAGCGGTGGATGCGGGAAACGCTCATCCAGGTATTCCATAATGATACGGGATTCCCACAGGGTCAGCTCGCGATCCACCAGCGTTGGTACACTTTGGCTCGGGTTGAGATCGATCAGATCCTGAGGTGGGTTATCCTTTTCCACATGCTCGATCTCAAAACTGACACCCTTCTCGGCCAGCACGATACGAACCTGATGGCTATAAATGTCAGTAGGACCAGAAAACAGCGTCATTACCGAACGTTTGTTGGCAGCGACAGCCATGAAAACCTCCAGGTATATTCAGAATTTTTACTGCTACCGGCCCGGTGGGGCCAGCCAGATGATGTAGCGCCCATCCCCGAGAAGACACATTGTTCAAGAATCGAACAAAAATCGAGTATTCACCGATATTTGGGCAGAAAATTGGATGATAGTTTACCAGATTTTGATGGCTTTGTGGTGAGGGGATTCTGGAAATGTGGAAAAAGAGGAGATATATGCATTGATATTGTGGATAACCTGAGCATTATCCATAAAAAAACCCGCCGAAGCGGGTTTTTCGCCAATCGTTCTGCGTGAGCAGAAAATGATTAACGTTTGGAGAACTGTGGACGACGACGTGCTTTACGCAGACCCACTTTCTTACGTTCAACCTGACGAGCGTCACGAGTAACGAAGCCAGCTTTACGCAGTTCAGAACGCAGGGATTCATCGTACTCCATCAGAGCGCGGGTGATACCGTGACGGATCGCACCTGCCTGACCGGAGATACCACCACCTTTAACGGTGATGTACAGATCCAGTTTTTCTACCATATCAACCAGTTCCAGCGGCTGGCGAACTACCATGCGGGCAGTTTCGCGACCGAAGTACTGTTCCAGAGAACGCTGGTTGATAACGATTTTACCGTTGCCCGGTTTGATGAAAACGCGAGCTGCGGAACTTTTGCGGCGACCAGTGCCGTAGTATTGATTTTCAGCCATTGCCTATAATCCCGATTAGATGTCAAGAACTTGCGGTTGCTGTGCCGCGTGGTTGTGCTCGTTACCTGCGTAAACTTTCAGTTTACGGAACATAGCACGACCCAGCGGGCCTTTTGGCAGCATGCCTTTAACCGCGATTTCAATCACACGCTCAGGACGGCGAGCAATCATCTCTTCAAAGGTCGCTTCTTTGATACCACCGATGTGGCCAGTGTGGTGGTAGTACATTTTGTCTTCGCGCTTGTTGCCGGTTACAGCAACTTTTTCTGCGTTCAGAACGATGATGTAGTCACCAGTATCAACGTGCGGAGTGTATTCCGCTTTGTGCTTACCGCGCAGGCGACGAGCCAGTTCAGTAGCCAGACGGCCCAGAGTTTTACCGGTCGCGTCAACAACATACCAGTCGCGTTGTACGGTTTCTGGTTTAGCTGTAAAAGTTTTCATTAAAAGCTTACCCAAATAATAAGTTACACGTTGGTGAACACCCAAACGTTTAGTCAGTTGAGGTTCACACGACAAAGTCCGGCAAACCTACCCCTTCGAATAGCTCATGCCGACACATAGAAAGTTTCGGGAAAAAAACCTTCTCGTAACGTGGGGTCGCAAGATTATAGAGAAGTTGAGGTCAAAGATCGACCCTTAAATGTGATTTGGAATGGGTTTTTCGGGGGGCGAGTTTTTGCGGTCTGGTGCCCTCACCCCCAGCCCCTTTCCCACGGGGAGAGGGTAGCATTTAAGGCATATGCTCCAGCTTCAGATACTCCTCGCTCTGCATCTCCTGCAGGCGCGACAGGCAGCGCTGGAACTCAAACTTCAGACGTTCCCCCTGATACACCTCATATAAAGGCACCTCGGCGCTCACCACCAGCTTGACGTGGCGCTCGTAAAACTCGTCCACCAGCGCAATGAAGCGCCGCGCTTCGCTCTCCATCAAACGTGTCATGACGGGGACATCCAGCAGCATCACCGTGTGGAACAGGCGCGAAAGGGCGATGTAGTCGTGCTGGCTGCGGGCATCGACGCAGAGCGTAGAGAAAGAGACCGCCAGCGTTTGATTTTCCACGCCAAGCGTTGGCAACGGACGATGGTTAATCTCCAGCGTCGGCGCGTTTTCGCGCTTTGCCCCGGCCAGCGCCAGCCAGAGTTTATCCATCTGGCGGGTAGTCTCTGCGTTCAGCGGCGAGAGCCACAGGTGCGCCTGGGTCAGCGTGCGCAAACGGTAATCCACGCCCGCATCAACGTTCATAATGTCACAATGTTGTTTGATGGCATCAATGGCAGGCAGGAAACGCGCCCGTTGGAGGCCGTTACGATACAGCTCATCCGGCGGAATATTCGAGGTGGCGACCAGCGTGATCCCGCGGGCGAACAGCGCTTTCATCAGGCCGCCCAACAGCATGGCATCGGTAATATCCGAAACAAAAAACTCATCGAAACAGAGGACGTCCGTTTCGGCCTTAAATCTGTCAGCCACAATCTCCAGCGGATCGCTTTTGCCCTGCAGCGCCGTCAGCTCTTCATGCACCCGCAGCATAAAGCGGTGGAAGTGCAGACGCTGTTTTCGCTCACCCGGCAGGCTCTGATAAAAGAGATCCATCAGCCAGGTTTTCCCGCGCCCGACACCACCCCACATATATAAACCGCGCACGGGAGGGTTAGCCTGCTGCTCTTTTTTGCCAAGCAGCCGACCCAATGCCGCCTTCAGCCCACCGCTCTGCCCTGCCTCAGCAGGTTTTGCCGTGAGTTCCTGATAAATCGTATCCAGACGGTTAACCGCTTCACGTTGAACGTCATCCGGCTGATGTGAGCCCTCGTCCAGGGCCAGTTGATATCGCGATGCGGGGGACAGGTTTTGCATAATCTTGTTGTTATTCCTTCAATTAAACCTCATCAGCAGGCGTGACTGATGAAAAAAAGGCCGTTCTACACTACGCGATGATACGTCAGGATTCCACTTCTGCAGAAATAGCGGTTATAGTGGCAATATCAGGCACAGGCAGGAGCCGAGCCAACACCCTACGGAACAACAAGACAACGGGAGAAGTTCATGACCTGGGAATATGCGCTAATCGGTTTAGTCGTCGGCATCGTGATCGGTGCTGTGGCCATGCGTTTCGGTAATCGCAAATTGCGTCAGCAGCAGTCACTGCAATACGAACTGGAAAAGAACAAAGCCGAGCTGGAAGAGTATCGCGAAGAGCTGGTCAGCCACTTTGCCCGTAGCGCCGAGCTGCTGGACAACATGGCAACCGACTATCGCCAGCTGTATCAGCACATGGCAAAAAGCTCCAGCAGCCTGCTGCCGGAAATGACCGCGGAAACCAACCCGTTCCGCAACCGTCTGGCAGACTCTGAGGCCGGTAACGATCAGGCCCCTGTTCAGATGCCTCGCGACTATTCTGATGGCGCGTCCGGCCTGCTGCGCGGCGGTGTAAAACGCGATTAATCGCACAACCTGAATTTATTTTACGGGCGCAGCGATTGCGCCCGTCCTTTCTTCCTGACCCCAGCTATTATTTAGTTAAACACCTCATTGTTCAGCGGTTTAAAATTCAATAACATCAACATGTTTTTGGGCCCGTTTTTTCCTTTACTCCAGGTTACGAGAGTCAGCATCGATGAAGAAAAAGAACCAGCTGTTGAGCGCGTTAGCGTTAAGTGTCGGGTTATCTCTCTCGGCGTCCTTCCCTGCCCTGGCCGCCCTTCCTTCGCAGGTGCCGGGCCAGACGGCTATTCCGAGCCTCGCCCCCATGCTGGACAAAGTGTTGCCTGCAGTGGTTAGCGTGCAGGTAGAGGGAACGGCAGTACAAAGCCAGCGCGTACCTGAAGAACTGAAAAAATATTTTGGCGATGAGTCTCCCGACCAGCAGGCTCAGCCTTTTGAAGGGCTGGGGTCTGGCGTCATTATTGATGCGGCCAAAGGCTATATTCTGACCAACAACCACGTCATCAGTCAGGCCGATAAAATCAGCGTGCAGTTGAATGATGGCCGGGAATTTGATGCCAAACTGATTGGTGGCGATGATCAGAGCGATATTGCGCTTTTGCAGGTGCAGAACCCGAGCAACCTGACGCAGATTGCCATCGCAGACTCCGACAAACTGCGCGTCGGCGACTTTGCCGTTGCCGTGGGTAACCCCTTTGGTTTAGGACAAACAGCCACCTCCGGGATCATCTCTGCGCTGGGCCGCAGCGGTCTGAACCTGGAAGGGCTGGAAAACTTTATCCAGACCGACGCCTCAATTAACCGCGGTAACTCCGGCGGTGCGCTGCTGAACCTTAACGGTGAGCTGATTGGCATTAACACGGCAATTCTGGCCCCGGGCGGCGGCAGTATCGGGATTGGTTTTGCTATCCCCAGCAACATGGCCAAAACGCTGGCACAACAGCTTATCCAGTTTGGCGAAGTCAAACGCGGGCTGTTGGGTATTAAAGGGATGGAGATGAGCGCCGATATCGCAAAAGCGTTCAATATCAACGTGCAGCGTGGTGCGTTCGTCAGTGAAGTGCTGCCAAACTCCGGCTCGGCCAAAGCGGGCATTAAATCGGGCGATGTGATCGTCAGCCTGAATGACAAGCCGCTGAGCAGCTTTGCAGAGCTGCGTTCACGAATTGCCACCACTGAACCGGGCGCCAAAGTGAAATTGGGTCTGATTCGTGACGGCAAGCCGCTGAACGTGGAAGTAACCCTGGATAAGAGCACATCCTCCTCTGCCAGCGCGGAGCTAATCGCACCGGCACTGCAGGGCGCGACCCTTAGCGACGGACAACTGAAAGACGGGACAAAAGGCATCAGCATTGATACCGTCGAGAAAAGCAGCCCTGCTGCACAGGCAGGATTGCATCAGGATGATGTGATCATCGGCGTGAATCGCACGCGCGTGCAATCCATTGCTGAGCTGCGCAAAGTGCTGGAAAGTAAACCAACGGTCATTGCCCTGCAAATCATGCGCGGCAACGAGTCTATCTATATTCTGTTGCGCTAAGCATGTGCGATCCCGGGTATCACCGCTGCGTGTGATGTCCGGGATAACTCATGTTATGCTGCAAATCGTTCCTTTTTTAACGACACGCGCATCATGCTTTTAAAGCTCTTTCGTTCAATTGCCATCGGTTTGATTGTTGCAGCCCTGCTGTTAGCGGCCATGCCGTCTTTACGCCAGTTCAACAAGCTGTCGGCGCCTCAGTTTGACAGCACGGATGAAACGCCTGCTACCTATAATCAGGCTGTTCGCCGTGCCGCACCCGCTGTGGTTAACGTCTATAATCGCGGCCTCAACAGTTCCGCCCATAACCAGCTGGAGATCCGCACCCTCGGCTCCGGCGTGATTATGGACGATCGCGGGTACATTATTACCAACAAACATGTGATTAACGATGCGGACCAGATCATCGTTGCGCTTCAGGATGGCCGCGTGTTTGAGGCCTTGCTGGTGGGTTCTGACAGCCTGACCGACCTGGCGGTACTGAAGATCAACGCCACCGGCGGGCTGCCGGTTATTCCGATTAACCGTAAACGTACTCCTCATATTGGCGACGTGGTTCTGGCTATCGGCAACCCTTACAACCTGGGCCAGACCATCACCCAGGGTATCATCAGCGCCACCGGTCGAATCGGTCTGAATCCATCGGGACGGCAGAACTTCCTGCAAACCGATGCCTCCATCAACCACGGAAACTCCGGCGGTGCGCTGGTCAACTCCCTGGGCGAGCTGATGGGCATCAACACCCTTTCGTTCGATAAAAGTAACGATGGCGAAACGCCGGAAGGAATTGGCTTTGCCATTCCGTTCCAGTTGGCTACCAAGATTATGGATAAGCTGATCCGCGACGGCCGTGTCATCCGCGGTTATATCGGGATTGGCGGTCGTGAGATTGCCCCCATGCATACCCAGGGTGGCGGTATCGATCAGATTCAGGGGATTGTGGTCAACGAGGTGGCGCCTGGCGGCCCGGCAGCTAACGCGGGTATTCAGGTTAATGATGTCATTTTGTCGGTGAACGGCACACCGGCGGTATCGGCGCTGGAGACAATGGACCAGGTTGCGGAGATCCGCCCTGGCTCTATCATCCCTGTTGAAGTCATGCGTAACGATAAGAAGCTGACGATTCAGGTCACCATTCAGGAATACCCGGCCACCAACTGACAGCCATAAAAAAACCGAAGCCAGCCAGTGCTTCGGTTTTTTTTGCCGGGTGGCGCTAACGCTTACCCGGCCTGCGGAAGAAGGTTCGTGTTACTTGTTAACGAACTCTTCGCCCAGGGTGATATCTTTTTTCAGCGTATCCAGCATGCCTTCCATCGCGTGTTGTTCAAACGCGCTCAGCGTGCCAACTGGCTTACGTTCTTCAATACCGTTTTTACCCAGCAGCAGCGGCTGAGAGAAGAAGCGCGCGTGTTCGCCATCGCCTTCTACATAAGCGCATTCAACCACGCCCTTATCGCCCTGCAGCGCACGAACCAGTGACAGACCGAAACGTGCAGCCGCCTGGCCCATAGACAGCGTTGCAGAACCGCCACCCGCCTTCGCTTCCACCACTTCGGTGCCTGCGTTCTGAATACGTTTGGTCAGGTCAGCCACTTCCTGCTCGGTGAAGCTCACGCCTGGGATCTGCGACAGCAGAGGCAGAATAGTGACACCAGAGTGACCGCCGATGACCGGCACTTCCACTTCCGTAGGCTGCTTGCCTTTCAGCTCAGCAACGAAGGTGTTAGAACGGATGATATCCAGCGTGGTCACACCGAACAGTTTGTTCTTGTCGTAAACACCCGCTTTCTTCAGCACTTCCGCCGCGATAGCGACCGTGGTGTTCACCGGATTGGTGATGATACCGATGCACGCTTTCGGACAAACTTCAGCGATCTGCTGCACCAGGTTTTTCACGATGCCTGCGTTGACGTTGAACAGGTCTGAACGATCCATGCCTGGCTTACGCGCCACACCAGCGGAGATCAGCACAACGTCAGCACCCTGCAGCGCAGGACGCGCGTCTTCACCGGAAAAGCCTTTGATTTTTACAGCTGTCGGGATGTGGCTCAGGTCAACCGCCACACCTGGGGTTACCGGAGCAATATCGTACAGGGAGAGTTCTGAGCCTGAAGGCAGTTGGGTTTTCAGTAGTAGGGCAAGCGCCTGGCCGATACCACCAGCAGCGCCGAGGACTGCGACTTTCATCCTAAACTCCTTATTATGGTTAACTTAAGTATCTGTAAATCCGTTGCGGCGACCTTAATTCAGCAGGTAATTAATTACAATTTTCGTAGCTAAAGAATTTGAGGTCACGCGACTTTATCTCTCACCAGAAGACTCTCTGACAACAGACGGCAACGAATTAAGAGGTGGTTACAATACACCCTGCCACGCCACCAAAACAACATCATTTTGATAACATTTAATTTACTTTTAAGCTTATTTGCGTGGCGTGACCCAGGCATGTTTTCTGATAACGAAATCTGATAAAATCACTCCCTTTCATAACATTATTTCAGGCTACTGCCTGGTAGATAATTTGCATAAAAATTCATCCACATGCATAATAATGTTGTTTCTATCGTCATATTCCGGGTGACTTATGCGAAGCTCGTCTAAGCAAGAAGAATTAGTAAAGGCGTTTAAAGCGCTACTCAAAGAAGAGAAATTCAGTTCTCAGGGAGAAATTGTTCAGGCGTTGCAGGAACAAGGCTTCGATAACATCAACCAGTCGAAAGTCTCCCGCATGTTAACCAAGTTTGGCGCGGTGCGTACCCGTAACGCCAAAATGGAGATGGTCTATTGCCTGCCGGCTGAACTTGGCGTGCCGACAACCTCCAGCCCGCTGAAGAACCTGGTTCTGGATATCGACCATAACGACGCCGTTGTGGTGATCCACACAAGCCCTGGCGCCGCACAGCTGATTGCCCGCATGCTGGACTCTTTAGGTAAAACGGAAGGTATCCTCGGCACCATCGCCGGTGTCGACACCATCTTTACCACCCCGGCTAACGGTTTTTCCGTGAAAGATCTCCACGAGGCAATCCTGGTTCTGTTCGAACAGGAGCTGTAGTCCTCTCTAGCCCCGTAGCACCGTTACGGGGTTCATTCTGCCCCCGCTGCGTTTTCCCCTGCTTTCTTCTGTCCCTGATTTGACAAATAGTGCTTTTTACCACCCATTAACATTCATCCAGTGAATGGTAAATCAAAAAATCGCACAAAAAATCAAAATCAAATATCCATATGATTTTCTTAGATATAACTCATCAATGTGAACAAAAATCGACCAACATTATGCAGTTTGGTTATAAAAATGGCGCTGTTTAACGCGTAATTACCCGTGAAACAATTAGTCTGGTATTAATTTTTACCGTTATTAGTGTATACTTGATTTTGTGATGAGGGTCACGAAACAAAGACCCCACTAAAAATTCGACGAGGTAAAGAATCATGAAAATCAAAACTACTGTAGCGGCGCTGAGCGTCCTGTCTGTCCTGTCATTCGGTGCTTTCGCAGCGGACTCCATCAATGCCGACCAGGCGCAATCCCGTGAGGCTATCGGTACGGTTTCTGTCGGCGCGATCGGCACGTCTCCAATGGATATGCGTGAAATGCTGAACAAAAAAGCGGAAGAACAGGGTGCATCATCCTATCGCATCATTGAAGCGCGTTCAGGTGACCACTGGCACGCGACCGCTGAGCTGTACAAATAAGTTTTAGTAATAGCAAAAGACGAAAATCTCCCTCAACGGCACCAGGCATAAAAATAGCAGTTCAACCCTTCTCGCCGTTGAGCAAAAACCTCTTCAGGAGCAAAGACTATGAAAAGCAAATTAATCATCGCAACCCTCGGTCTGGCATCGGTTCTCTCTTTCGGTGCAAGCGCAGCCGTTCAGCAGGTGAATGCCGACCAGGCGCAGAATCTGCAGTCTATGGGTAGTATCTCCGTGACATCTGTCACCGGCTCTCCGATGGATATCCGTCAGGAACTGGCCGCAAAAGCTGAAAAAGCAGGCGCCAGCAGCTATCGCGTCACCGAACTGAATCAGGGTGACCACTGGCATGCGACGGCAGAACTGTATAAATAAACCCTCGTCGTATCTCATCATACGACTTGCCCCTGGCCTCGCTGGTCAGGGGCTTTTTTTGATTAATCACTGGCGCGCGTTGAAACGCAACTGCCCTTCCAGCTCTTCTTCCGCTTCATCAAACAATAAAATCAGTGCACCAAAGCGTCTGCGCAGTTTCTCAGGCAGATGGATAAACTCTATCTCCAGCGGTAAAGGCAACTGACTGCCGGTTACCACATCCCACAACGTATCCAGATTCGTGACGCTTTCCCGTTCAAGATCAAACACCCGGATAAATTCACGATAGAAGTCTTCCTGACTATCGATCTCGTCAAAATCAAAGGTATAGGTTTTCATTGCCAGCCACCCAGTCCAGGCGAGCGGCAGATGCCGCCCTGTCTATTATAATCCGCCGATATGCAGGGTTTTGACTTCCAGATACTCTTCCAGCCCCAGCACGGACCCTTCACGGCCCAGGCCAGACTCTTTTACTCCTCCGAAGGGGCCAAGCTCCGTGGAGACGGCGCACTCGTTAATCCCGATCATCCCGCTTTCGATCGCCTGCGACACACGGAACACGCGCGACAGATTCTGAGTATAGAAGTAAGCCGCCAGACCATATGGCGTGTTGTTGGCGCGCTGGATGACTTCATCTTCAGAAGTGAAACGGAAGCAGGCTGCAACGGGACCAAACGTCTCTTCTTCTGCCAGTTTCATGCCTTCATGACAGTCGCCCAGCACGGTGGGCATCCAGAAATTGCCGCCAAGCGGGTGCGGTTTGCCGCCCGCCAGGACCGTTGCTCCACGGGCAACCGCATCCTCAACGTGCTCACGCACTTTGTTCACTGCGGAGGGTTCAATCAGCGGGCCTACGACCACACCGTCCTCCAGACCATTTCCCACCTTCAGCGCGTTCACCGCATCGGCCAGTTTGTTCACAAACTTGTCGTAGACGGTTTCCTGAATATAGAAGCGGTTAACGCTGACGCAGACTTGTCCAGCATTACGGAATTTGTTGGCGATTGCCCCTTTGACGGCAGCATCAATGTCCGCATCCTCAAACACGATATACGGGGCATTTCCCCCCAGCTCCATAGAGACTTTTTTCATGGTCTCCGCGGCGTTACGCACCAGCGTTTTGCCGACGGAAGTGGAGCCGGTAAACGAGATTTTACGCACCTCATGGCTCGCCATAATCGCGTCGCTGATCTCATGCGTATTACCTGCCACGGCGTTGAGCACCCCATCCGGCACACCGGCCTGTTTCGCCAGCGTGAGGAGCGCAAAGGCGCTGAGTGGGGTGTTATTGGCCGGTTTAATCACCCCGGTACAGCCCGCAGCAAGTGCCGGACCTAGTTTGCGGGTGAGCATGGCCATCGGGAAGTTCCACGGCGTGATCGCTGCCACCACGCCAACAGGTTCACGGGTAGCCAGAATGCGGGACCCCGGCTTGATCGGCGGAATAATTTCACCGTTAGCGCGCTTGGCCTCTTCGGCAAACCACTGAATAAAACTGGCGGCGTACTCCACCTCACCTTCGGCTTCTTTCAGGGGTTTGCCCTGTTCGGTGGTCATTAACCGACCAAGCCAGCTTTTGTGCTCAATAATCAGTTCGTACCAGCGATAGAGGATAGTCGAGCGCTCTTTCGCGGTTTTGGCCCGCCATGCCGGGAAAGCTTTCACGGCAGCAGCAATAGCTTCTTCGGTTTCTGCTTTACCCGCTTTCGCCACTCTGGCGATAACGTCACCGGTAGCCGGGTTCAACACATCAAAGGTCGTATCCAGCGTCTTCCAAATGCCGTTGACCAGATAACCGGTCTGAAAAAGGATGTTGTCCTGAAGCGCCTGGGTCGTCATGTGTCCTCCCTTTCTGAATGTAAGAGACTGCAGCAATAAGTATAGCTACAAAAAACCGACGCTTTTGGCGTCGGTTTTTTTACTTCAGTCAGTTATCCGTCAGGACGTTCTGGTAGCGGTGCAGCATAAGCACCAGCCGTCCTACCGGCTCTGTCACCTGAGGAGGCGCTTCCCAGACCCTGAGCTTCTCCTGGTAGACATCCAGCTCTTCCAGCAGTTGCTTAAAGTAGCGGCGCCGTTTGTCATCACTGGAGGCGGAAAGCACATGGTCGGCGGTGCGGCGCAACTGGCGATGGAAAGCCGACAAATCGTCGTTGATCGGCACCGGGGCGTTGCGCAGACGCTGGTGCGCAATGATCATTGTTAACGCCAGACGAAAACGGGCAATGTCGCCGGGGAATTTATTCAGCAGTAAAAACAGCTGCTGATAGAGCGCCGGTAGGTGGTTCTCTTTACGGCGCGCAGTGTTGGTGGTCATGGACGAAACCGCGGCCGAGACGAACTGGTTCAGCAGCACGCGACCCGTCCGTGCCTGCGAATTATCGCGCACCAGCAGGATCACCATCATCGCCAGGAAACAGCCCACCAGCTGACCCAACGCGCTGTCGAGGAACTGGCTGAAATGAAACGTCATCGGGTTATCGAGCACCAGAATGTTAATGGTACTGGCGAGAGCACCCAGCGATCCCAGACGGCGCTTCTGCACTTCGATCCCGATAAAGAACGCCATCACCGCGAGACTGATACAGAGCAGCAACATGCTCTGCTGCGTGGACGGGAGGATCACCAGGAAATAGAGCGCACCAATGGGCAGCGCGGCTATCGTCCCGTACAGGAAATCGATGGCGACCATACGCGGGTTGGGCAGGCGCATTGCCAGCGCTGTGACAACAGCAATCATGACCATCGCGCCACTGCCGGAGGTCCAGCCGGTCCACAGCCAGAACAGCGTACCGAGCATACAGGCCAGCGTGGTACGCCAGAAGTTGACCATTGCGTGATGGCGTTCAGCCGATTCCGCCTTGATCACCACTTCCCCCTGCAGGACCTCTTCTTCCGCGGCGCTGATTTTGGTATTGCCAATCACGCCGCGTTTCAGCAAGAGGTAGCGCGTCGCAGCGCCAACCCAGGTGTATATGGTCACCGGCGTGTCGCGCTCTCCGGTCCAGGCAATGACCCGGCGCATGCGTTTGAGCTGCTTATGCACGTCCTGCACCGTTTCCACCGGCTCGGCAAACAGTTCGCGGAAGGTATCGGTGACCGATTCCGGGCGAGTGTTCTGGATGAGGTAGGTTTCGCACGCCTGGGTAATCAGCGTTAAGGAGACGGTATTGATCGCTTTGAGTCGGCGGTTGGCGCGTGCCCAGCGCGAAGACTCCATGTTAAGGTTGCTGCGCATTCCTTCCAGGGCCTGCGTACGGCGGACCAGTCCGCTCCACGCCTTGTCCACCTCTTCACTGTCACCGTGCTTAATGCACAGCTGCATCAGCTGGTACTGTGCGACAATCAGCGCGTCCAGCTCGCGATCCACTTCCTGTTTGATGGAGCGCGGGGAAAAAAGCAGGTCAGCGACAATTGCGCAGACGATACCAATCACGATCTCGCTACAGCGTTCCACAGCAAACTGCGGCGCGAGCAGCGGTTCGGTTTGAATGGTGATGACAATAATCAGCGCGGTATAGCCCGCCAGCCCCCAGGCATAAGAGTTCTCTACTTTCACCAGCGAGGAGAGCCAGGTGCAGAAACCCGCCCAGATACAGCATACCAACACCATCAGCAGCGGTGTGCGGATCATCAGAATGATGATGGTGAGCGCGGCGATACAGCCGATAAACGTCCCGATGATACGCAGCATGCCGCGATAGCGGATCGCCCCGGAGTAGGGCTCACCGCCGGCCGCAAATGCCGGGCCAGCCGCGACAATCGCCGCCGTCAGCACCGCCCAGCGCGGGGTTTCCAGCTGGAAGTGAAAGCCGACAAACAGCGCCAGCACAATAGCACTCGCCAGCTTCACGGCGAAGCGAATGTGCTGGCTGGCGATAGTAAAGATACCCATAGCGATTAACCAAATTCGCGCAGACGGTGGGCAATTTTACGGAAGATTGAGTCCTGGCTGGCGTCCCGATCTTTCTCACCGGTGATCACCACCGTCGCCGTCGTGCCAGCAGGCCACAGGTTGCCCTGCTGTTCGTCCAGATGAATACGTACCGGCACACGCTGGGCCAGACGCACCCACTCCAGGTTGGAATCGACGGTCGCCATCCCTTTTGCGTCGTTGGAGCTGCTGGAGTTGGTGACGCCAGCCGCGACGCTGTCGACGGTGCCTTTAAAGACGCGGTTGCTGCCAAGCGGCGTGATCTCTGCGCGATAGCCCGGACGAACGCCTTCCAGCTTGGTCTCTTCCATATAGGCAAGCACATAGAACGAGTTCTGTTTTACCAGCGCCACGGCGGTTGAACCGCGGGTAATAAACTCCCCGGCATAGACGTTAAGGTTAGTAACCCAACCATCGGCTGGCGCGCGGATCACGGTACGCTCCAGATCGAGCTTCGCCAGATCGCGCGTCGCCTGCGCTTTTGCCAGCTGATGCAGTACGGTTTGCAGCACGTTGTTGGACTGATCAATCTCTTCCCGGGACATCGCCTGGACACCCAGCTGGTTACGGCGGCCCGCCTCACGGCGTTTCTCTGCGGCCAGCGCCTGGTAATAGGCAACATCCGCTTCCGCTTCTTCCAGTGCTTTCTGGTAACGCGGCTGGTCGATGGTGAACAGCACCTGGTCTTTCTTCACCAGCTGGTTATCGTGGACGTTAACCGCGGTGATAAGACCGGCCACGTCGGGGGCGATCGCCACGACATCCGCGCTAAAACGCGCGTCACGTGTCCACGGTGATTCGGTGTAATAGACCCAGGCGCGAAAAATAGCGATGAACGCGAGGATAACCAGCGCCATGGTGATGGCGGTGCGGGAGATTTTTCTTGTTAGCGTTTTCACATCAACCTCAGACAAACATGCGCGATATCAGGTAGAACAGGCAGCAATACAGCGCGGTATTGAACAATGCAGGGTGCCAGACGAAATCGTAGATCCCGGTAGGAACCAGCACCTTGCGCACCAGCCAGAAGATCGCCAGTGATAAAAGAAGCTCGAAAAATATCGGTGGGAACGACAGACCGAACACTACGATAACGGGAAACAGACTCATGTTGACCTTGATAAGAGAGAGTGCAGGCTTCAGAATTTTTAGCGCACGCCATCGCAGGAGAGCAAGAAACGCCGGGCGAGAATGGCGCAGCCGTTATGTAATTAATAGTATATTAACGTAACTGTTATGCTGTTATCTATAATATGTGATCTAAATCACTTTTAAGCCAGAGTGAACAATGGAACGTTTAAAACGCATGTCGGTCTTCGCCAAAGTGGTTGAACTTGGCTCATTTACTGCTGCTGCCCGGCAGTTGCAGATGAGCGTCTCCTCCATCAGTCAGACGGTGTCAAAACTGGAAGATGAACTGCAGGTGAAATTGCTCAACCGCAGCACCCGCAGCATCGGGCTGACGGAAGCGGGTAAAATTTACTATCAGGGCTGTCGCCGCATGCTGCATGAAGTGCAGGATGTTCACGAACAGCTCTATGCCTTTAACAACACACCCATCGGGACCCTGCGGATCGGTTGTTCTTCAACTATGGCACAAAATGTTCTCGCCGCCATGACCGCCGAGATGCTGAAAGAATATCCGGGATTAACCGTGAATCTGGTCACGGGTATTCCTGCCCCGGACCTGATTGCCGATGGCCTGGATGTAGTGATCCGCGTCGGCGCACTGCAGGACTCCAGCCTCTTCTCCCGTCGACTCGGCAGCATGCCGATGGTGGTCTGCGCCTCAAAGAGCTATCTGGCGCAGTACGGCGTGCCGGAGAAACCTGCCGATCTCGCCAACCACTCCTGGCTGGAGTACAGCGTCCGCCCCGATAATGAGTTTGAACTGATTGCCCCGGAAGGCATTTCTACCCGACTGCTGCCGGAAGGGCGGTTTGTCACCAACGATCCGATGACCATCTCGCGCTGGCTGGTGGCGGGCGCCGGGATCGCTTACGTACCGTTAATGTGGGTGATCAATGAGATCAACAGCGGCGTACTGGAGATCCTGTTCCCTCGCTACCAGTCCGATCCGCGTCCGGTGTATGCCCTGTATACCGAAAAAGACAAACTGCCGCTTAAGGTGCAGGTGTGCATTAACTATCTGACCGAGTATTTTGTGGACGTGGCAGAACTGTTTCAGGGAATGCGGGGACGCAGAAAAGAGTAATGAAATTATCCCGGAACGCCTTTCTGGCATGACAATGTCCGGGATAATTTCCCCTGCATGGCGCAATTCCCCTCCCTCACTCTAAATAATAGTTAATTGACACCGTCGCCTTACGCCATTTATTTTGTGAGGAGCCTGAATCTCAGGTTGTTATATTTATGTTACCAATATGAATAATAAAATGTATTTCGCAGGATGACATTGAACAAGGAACAGAAATGAATATATTTGAACAAACACCGCCCTCACGCAGGCGCTATGGGCTAGCCGCATTCATTGGGTTGATCGCGGGGATTGTCTCCGCCTTTGTCAAATGGGGAGCCGAAGTTCCACTGCCGCCGCGCAGTCCCACAGATTTATTCACCGGCGCATGCGGGCCAGAGCAATTAATAAGAGCAGCAAGTCAGATTGATTGTTCCCGCAATTTCTTAAATCCTCCCTATATATTTCTGCGTGACTGGCTGGGTGTCGTCGATCCTAACGCAGCGGTTTACACCTTTGCCGGACATATTTTTAACTGGGTCGGCGTCACGCATATTATTTTTTCTATCGTCTTCGCCGTAGGTTATTGCGTAGTTGCGGAAGTCTTCCCGAAAATTAAACTCTGGCAAGGTTTGCTGGCGGGTGCGTTAGCGCAGCTTTTTGTCCATATGATCTCCTTCCCATTGATGGGACTGACGCCGCCGCTGTTTGAGCTGCCCTGGTACGAGCACGTCTCAGAGATCGTGGGCCATTTGATCTGGTTCTGGTCGATTGAAATTATTCGTCGTGATTTGCGTAACCGCATCACTCATGAGCCGGATCCGGAGATACCGCTGGGTCACTTGCGTTAAAAAAAAGGCGCTACCCCAGAGTAGCGCCATTTTTTTACAGGTCGTCAGGTCAGGCTGTACCGCCCACCGTCAGATTATCCACTTTCAGCGTTGGCTGACCCACACCCACCGGCAGGCTCTGCCCCTCTTTACCGCAGACACCCACGCCGTTATCCAGCTTGAGATCGTTACCGACCATGGAGATCTGCTGCATAGCTTCAATGCCGGAGCCAATCAGCGTCGCGCCTTTCACCGCTTTGGTCACTTTGCCTTTCTCGATCAGATAGGCTTCTGACGTGGAGAAGACGAATTTACCGGAGGTAATGTCCACCTGGCCGCCGCCAAAGTTTGGCGCAAAGATACCGTAATCAACGGATTCGATGATCTCCTGCGGCGTAGATTTGCCCGGCAGCATATAGGTGTTGGTCATACGTGGCATCGGCAGGTGCGCATAGGATTCACGACGGCCGTTACCGGTTGGCGCTACGCCCATCAGGCGCGCGTTCAGTTTGTCCTGCATGTAACCTTTCAGGACACCGTTTTCGATCAGCACGTTGTACTGGCCGGGTGTGCCTTCATCATCGATGGAGATAGAGCCACGACGGTCAGGCATGGTACCGTCATCCACCACGGTGCATAGCTCAGAGGAGACAAGCTGCCCCATCTGACCGCTGAATACGGACGTACCGCGCCGGTTAAAGTCCCCTTCCAGACCGTGTCCTACCGCTTCGTGCAACAGCACGCCTGGCCAGCCGGCACCCAGCACCACCGGGAATGACCCCGCCGGTGCCGCCACGGCAGAAAGATTCACCAGCGCCATGCGCACGGCTTCTTTTGCCCACGCGTCAGCGCGCGCTTCACCGTCGACGTCACCCAGGAACCAGTCATAGCCAAAACGACCGCCGCCACCACTTGAGCCGCGCTCGCGTTTACCGTTGTCATCGACCTGCACGCTGATAGAGAGGCGCACCAGCGGACGGACATCCGCCGCCAGCGTGCCGTCAGTGGCCGCAACCAGAATCAGTTCATAGACACCGCTCAGGCTGGCAGACACTTCCTGCACGCGGTTATCGGCAGCGCGCGCCACTTTATCCACGCGGCGCAGGATATCCAGCTTCTCTTCACGGCTCATGCTCTGCAGCGGATCGATGCTGGTGTAGAGCGCAGAATGCTGCACCTCACCCAGCGTTTTCACACGACCATCGCCAGCATCACGCACGATGGTACGCGCCGCCTGCGCGCTCTGCTCCAGCGCAGCCAGGCTTATCTGGTCGGCGTAGGCAAAACCGGTTTTCTCGCCGCTGATGGCGCGCACACCCACGCCCTGGTCAATGTTGTAAGAACCATCTTTGATGATGCTGTCTTCTAAAACCCAGGATTCGTGATAGCTCGACTGGAAATAGAGATCGCCGTAGTCGAGACGGCGTTCGGTCAGTTGACCAAGAATGGAGAACAGGTCCTGATGGCTCAGGCCGTTCGCTGCGAGCAAATGTTCACTTACCAGGTTCAGACTCATCGTATTGCTACTCGTTCGTTGCCGCCCGTGGCGGTATAAAGATCGTATTTATTGAGAGTGAGGCAATTACCTGCCCACGTCAAATCATTGCTGTGCATCTTTGCGCGGCTGGCGCAGCACTTCATTAATCTGCGGTTTATCCACCGGACCGGTGATGCGGTAGCGCAGAATAGAGACCTTACTCCACAGCGGCCCCAGCACTTTACTGGCGGCAAACACCGCGGCCCCAACAATCGGGTTCACCACAAAGGCGGCTGCCACCCCCACGCTCGCGGAGATTTCCGGCGCCACCACGGCTTCCATATCCAGCTCGCGACGCACAAGGTTAACCGAGCCCTTCATGGCGATATCCGCTTCCAGGCCGTCCACCAGCGTGTCGTCCGTATGCATAACGCCGTCCTTGATCCACGCCGTACTGCGGATGGAATCGTAGTAGAACCCTTCGCTGAAGGTATCGCTGAAATCGAAGCGCAGCTTGCGCAGCAATGCATCAAAGCTCAGGAGACGCAGGATCTGCCCGGCGCGTCCCGTGCTCACGTCGGCAATTTCCCCTTTTCCGAAGCGGGTTTTCAGTATGCCGTTAAGCGAGGCCTCATCCGGCTTCCACGGCGCATCACGCCAGTGAAGATCGTAATCGACGTCAAATGACGAGCCGCGCAGCGGTGTACTGATACCAAAGAAATTGGCTGCCGCATCCAGTTTGTTGCCCTTAATGTCGCCTTTCAGCGAGGTGCGCTGTTCGCCAGGGTTATTCACCCACTCGCCCGCGGCCGTCAGACGACCAAAGCCGGTATCCACCAGCCCGCCCGTGAGGCTCAGCGTGTTGCCCTGAATCGCGAAGTCACCGTCAATGCGGCCATATTTTTGTCCCCACAGCCAGCACTCAGCGCAGCGCAGTTGCAGATCCGGCCAGCCGCTGAAGTCCACGCGGGAAGTGTTACTCAACGGCGATGCCGGAGTCGATTGATCTTTCCCGCCCGCCGTTGCCGGGTTGTAGTAGAGATAGCGGATGGCCGCCTGCCACGGGGCGTTTTCGCGCATGGTCAGAGTGGCGTTGATCTCCCTGCCCTGAGCCTCTACTTTCGAGCCGTTAGCCGTCGGCTGAGAAACGATACTCAGGTTGTTCCACTGTTGCCCACCCAGCGTGAGCGACGGTGTACGCACGGTAACGGTCTGCGGGAACTGCGCCGCCTCATCCACGTTTTGCCCGACGCCTTTCTGGAACAGTGCCAGCCACTGCGCGCCATCCAGCGGTGGGAGATTCAGCTCAACGCCCTGGTGATCCGGGAGCGGAGGCGTGGTTCGACTGTCCGTCGTCCAGATGGCTTTGTCCAGCGTCAGCTTGCGGTTGAGCATCCAGCGGCTGTTAAAGTGGTTTGTGCCACCCGCGCTGCCGGTCAGTTCGAAACTGTTCAGGTTACCGTCGACGTTAAGCTTCACCGGCAGTGCCTGTCCGGCCTGTTTATCCAGCGGTGCAGGCAACTGACTGCTGAGATTTTTCAGGTCACCAGTAAGGTCGACCTTATAATGCGCACTGGCATGGTAGGGCAGTTCTATATCAACCTTCCCTTTCCAGGCGGCAGCCCCCCCAACCGACTCCTGAATGGGTTTCGGCAGCACGTCCATCTGCGACGGTTGCCAGTTGCCATCCAGGTTGACGGCCACCTGATAGGCCTTCTCGCCTTCGGTGGTCGAGAAGTCAATATTCACAGGCTGATTGAACCAGCGGGCTGTGAGCGGCTCACTCTTCAGGTTGCCATTCACAAAGCTGAACTGCCCGCTGAGGTTCTTGAGCGTACTTTCCAGGGGCTTGATATACAGGCTGTTATTATTCAGACGGACGTCGCCTTTGGCGGTGGTCATTTCGCCGTCCAGCGGGATATCCAGATGTAAGCGAGCATTCACATCGCCATCAAGCTGGAGCTGCTCAAGCGTGGCCGCCAGCGAGGCTTTCAGCGGCGTCTCGTCAAAATAGGGGCCGACCGCCTTGCCTGGCCCGTTGATATCGGCATCAATCAGCAGTTTCTCTTTTGAGTAATCGGGGATATTTGCCGTCAGGTTGGTAGCCGTCACGCCGCCCAGCGCGACGCTGTCTGACTTCATCCACAACCCGTCATTGAGAAAATTAAGCTCGATATCGAGGTTTTTCAGGGCAGGCCAGCCCGGCTGGAACGCAAAGGTGGCGTTATGCAACGGCACCAGCACCTGGAACTGACCTTCGTTATGTTTGTACGGGAAAAGATGCGGGTTACCGCCATAGACCAGGGTGGCGTTATCTGCCTGACCACCCTGGATCGCCCCGCTCAGGTAATCCACGAGCGCTTTACCCATCAGGTTTTCCGGGAAGTAACGCCAGGCCTGAGAACCGTCGCTGGTGCTGATCCCCGCCAGAATACCCAGCCACGGCTCTTCACCTTCAGGCTTTAAATAGCGGAAATCCCCGCGGGCATGAACCGCTTTGGCTTTCACATCAATATGTCGGCCATCAAGCTGGAAGCCTTTATCGTTGCGCAGCCAGTTAAGCACCGCGTTGCCTTTTTCAATTTCCAGAGGTGCCCTGAAGACCGTTTCGTAAGGCATTTTGGCGTCATGCATTTCAACGGTCAGTCTGCCGTTCTCAACGCTGCCCTCCAGCTTACCGCTGAAGTTTTCAGCCCCCGGCAGCAGTTTCCACTGTTTCCAGGCCAGATCTTTCCATGTTGCCAGGAAACGGGTTTTCTCGGTTGCCTGCAGCGGGATATCCAGCGCGAGGGCGTCAATTTCTCCACCAGGCTGCGTCGCCAGCCAAACGTCACCCAAATCCGGAGAGAGTTTCGCCGCCATGGAGCGCAGCCCTTCAATGGCCGCCAGGTCGAGATGCGTGGCGCGGATACGCAGCTCATCGCTACGCTTATTATTCGTGCCGCCGACATCCTGCTCAGGCATCCATGCCAGCGTCAGCGCGCCGCGCGGCCAGGGTTTGCCGTCCATGGTGATGCGTGTATCCGGGATGGCAAACTGCCAGCCCCCTTTCTCTTTCGTCACATGTGCGGTGAGGTTATCCACGGAGAGTTGATGCTGCTTGCTTTCGCCTTGCCAGCTTGCACCGCCCTGCTTCAGCCAGATATCGCCGCTGGCGAACACGCCTTTTGTCAGGGTCATCCAGCCTTCCAGGCTAAAACGGGCCGTTTCCAGCTGCATGTTTTGCTGCAACCAGTCGCCGAGCCACGGCTTCACATCCACGTCGTCAGCCTGTAGCCACACCTTGCCGTTGTTGAGTAAGCCGTCGTCGTCACGCAGATCCATACGAACCTGCATGACCCCGTGCTGGCCGTTCAGGCTGGAGAGGTTCACCTGCCCCTCGGCACGGTGACGCTCTTTGCCGTTAAGCCAGGTCAGCTGCGGGATCTTCAGTTCGGCGCGCTGGCCGGACAGGGTAATAAAGCTCACCTCACTGTCGCGCAGATCGAAATGATCGAACTGACGCAGAAAGAGATCGCTCAGGCGGTTGGCTTCAAGACTTTGATTATTATCACCGCCAGAGAGCGGCGTGTTGGTCAAAAACTGCAGTTGATAAAAGGTAAGGTCGCGGAACTGCCAGCGCATGTGCAGCAGGCTTTGCCAGACATCCAGTGCCAGGGTCACGCGTTTGATTTTCAGATAGCCGCCATCTTTCAGGCTGGCACTGATGTCCCGGGCATCCAGCGTCGGGCCAAAGTTTTGCCAGCTGGCGCTGACCTGACTGACGTCAACCGGTACACCGGTGGCGGATTCGATCTTCGCCAGCACTTGTGGACGCCAGCTGTCCAGATGCGGTAAAACGAGGCGTAGCCCGCTCACGAGCAACGCGACAATCACGACAAGCGTTGCCCCTGTAAGCAGTAAAATCCCCGGCAATCGCCTCACGCATCTCTCCTTGTCAGCTTTGGTCACACAGCGAACTGCGTCTTACATCATGACGACGTCAAATTGCTCCTGGTTATAGAGCGGCTCAATTTGTACTTTTACCTGTTTGCCGACAAAGATTTCTACTTCCGCCAGCGCGTGGGACTCTTCGCCTTTCAGTGCTTCAGCCACCGCAGGGGAAGCATAGACCAGAAAACGATCGGAGTCGTAAGCATGATGAACGCGGACAATTTCACGCATGATCTCATAGCAGACGGTCTCCACCGTCTTTACTGTGCCGCGTCCGTGGCAGGTTGGACACTCATTACACAGCACATGTTCCACGCTTTCACGGGTCCGTTTACGCGTCATTTCCACCAGCCCCAACTGTGAGAAGCCGTTGATACTGGTTTTCACGCGATCTTTACTCAGCGCCTGCTCCAGCGAATGGAGCACGCGACGGCGATGGTCTTCATTATTCATATCAATAAAGTCGATAATGATAATGCCGCCCAGATTGCGCAGGCGAAGCTGGCGCGCAATCGCCTGTGTCGCTTCGATGTTGGTATTGAAGATGGTGTCATCCAGGTTGCGATGGCCGACAAACGCTCCGGTGTTGATATCCACGGTGGTCATTGCTTCGGTCTGATCGATGATCAGATAACCACCGGACTTCAGTTCAACCTTGCGCTCCAGCGCACGCTGGATCTCATTTTCGACATCATAGAGATCGAAGATTGGCTGACGCCCGGTGTAATGTTCCAGCAGGCCAGGCATCTCCGGAATGTACTCAGCGGTAAATTCCAGCAGCGCTTCATACGTCAGACGCGAGTCCACGCGGATTCGATCGAGCTGAGCATCAGCAAAATCGCGCAGGACGCGCTGGGCAAGCGCCAGCTCACCGTACAGCTGATAGCGGGTCTGGTTGCGTTTTTTACGCTCCATCACCTTGGTCCAGACACGCTTCAGATAAGCCGCATCGGACGCCAGATCCTCTTCGCTGACCCCTTCGGCGGCGGTACGGATGATAAACCCGCCCTGTTCGTCGCAGTAGGCGCTGACCACTTTCTTCAGACGCTCACGCTCGCTCTCACTTTCAATACGCTGGGAAACCCCCACGTGCGACGCGCCAGGCATAAACACCAGGTAACGGGAAGGTAGCGTGATGTCGGTTGTCAGACGGGCACCCTTAGTACCAAGGGGATCTTTGACCACCTGCACCATCAGATCCTGCCCCTGACGCACCAGCTCTGAAATGTCGCGCACGGCAAACTGCTTCTGCTCTTCGCCAGCGACACACTCGGTATGCGGCATGATATCGGAGGCATGTAAAAATGCCGCCTTATCCAGTCCAATATCTACAAAAGCCGCCTGCATACCTGGCAGTACGCGGCTGACACGACCTTTGTAGATATTGCCTACTATTCCGCGTCGCGCTTCACGCTCAATATGAATTTCCTGAAGAATGCCACCATCAATGTAGGCCACACGGGTTTCCGATGGCGTTACGTTTACCAACAATTCAGCCGTCATAATTATCCCTTCCCTCACGCAGTGAGTTAAAATTGCTCAGCAACTCATACGTTTCCACCAGCGGTAAGCCGACTACGGCGTGATAGCTGCCATTAATCTTCCTGACAAAACAGCCACCCAGCCCTTGAATACCGTATGCACCTGCTTTATCCATCGGTTCACCGCTGGCAATATACGCGGCGATCTCGTCGTTGGTCAGTACTCTGAAGGTGACGTCCGTCACGACCAGGCAATCCAGCACGTGCTGGCTGTCCGCCAGCGCCACGGCGGTCATCACCTGATGCGTTTGCCCGGACATTTTGTGCAGCATATGCGCCGCATGCTCAGCATCGCGCGGTTTCTCAAGCACTTCACCGTTAAGGATAACGATGGTATCCGCCCCCAACACCGGCAGGTCGCATGGCACACGTGCTACGCCAGCCTGCGCTTTCTCACGCGCCAGGCGAGAGACATACTGCTGAGCGCTTTCACCCTCAGCCCGTTTTTCTTCGATGCCGGTAACGATACGTTCAAAAGAGATGCCCAGCTGTGTGAGCAACTCCTGACGACGTGGAGAACCGGAGGCAAGATATATAGACGTCATGGAAACCTTTTACTGCACAGCAAACTGCTGGCGAACCTTACGCATCAACAGGAACAGCCACGGCCAGAGCACACCGTTTACTACACTACTCCAGAACACTTCGGGTCGGAAAGAGACGTTGATCACTAAAAACTCTGCCCAGAAAACAACGATATCCGCGGCAAGCGACAACAACATCACCACCAGCGCCTGTTGCCAGAGCGCGAGGTTACGAAAGAGCTGGAATTTGAGTGCAACGAGATACGCAATAATGCTCATGGATAACGCACGAACACCCAGCGTTGAGCCACTAATGAGATCCAGTATGGCACCCATCACAAAACCTGTGCCAACATTTACGCGGTGCGGCAGGGCCAGGATCCAGTAGAGCAAAATGAGCAATACCCAGTTTGGCCGGAAAACGAGAATGTCGTCCGGCCAGGGCATAATCTGCAGCAACAGCGCAATGAGAAACGAGAGCCAGATAACCCAGCGTCCCTGGCTACGATAACTTGCCACTACTGCCCTCCGGATGAGAGTTTAGGCGGTGGCGGCGCATCCGTTATCCCGGTAGCCGGCGCGGGTACTGGCGCAGGCGGCCCCATTGCATCCGGCGCAGGGAGAACCTGCGGCATCATCTGCATCAGGCGCTCATTGGCGACGCGATGTACTTCTTCAGGCGTCATTGGGTTGGCACCGTTGCGATCGGCACCCCACAACAGCAGCAGGTAGCGAAGACGCTGTAAACCCGCCGTTGGACGCGCCTGAATCACGGTGTAGGCACGCTGCGTATCAAGCTTCACAGAAGAGACAACCGCAACCGGATACCCTTCAGGGAAACGTCCACCCAGGCCAGACGTAACCAGCACGTCGCCCACACGGATGTCCGTGTTGGCTGGCAGGTGTTCCAGCTGCAGATCGTCCGTACAGCCGTTACCCGCCGCAATGACGCGAATATCGTTACGCAGAACCTGAATAGGTAGCGCATGGGTGGCATCGCAGATCAGCAGCACACGGCTGGTCAGTTTGGCGACGGCGACCACCTGGCCCACCACACCTTTATCACTGATCACAGGCTGACCTTCATACACCCCGTTAACGCTACCTTTGTCGATCACCACCTGATCGCTGTAAGGGTCGTTCACGGTGGAGATCACCTGCGTCACCATCTTCTGTTCATCCTGACGCAACGGCGAGCCAAGCAGCTCACGCAGACGCGCGTTTTCCTGCTTGTATTGCCCTAACATCAGCAGTTCGCTGTTTTTCAGCAGCAGTTCCTGGCGCAATGCCCGGTTTTCAAGTTCGAGCTGGTCACGTGAAGACAGCGTTTGAGAAACGGAGTCGAGCAGTTCACGGGGACCATTGGATATAAAATAGAAAGGACTGACGGCGGTATCCATGTACGTTCTGATCTGACTGAACGTACCGAGGCGGCTATCGGCAATAATGACACCAAGCGCAACCAGAACCGCCAGGATCAGGCGAAACTGTAGCGAGGGGCCACGGCTAAAAATTGGCTTCATAGGCTATGCGTATTCTCGTGTCAGAGAGAAAGGGTAGCGATTCGCTACCCTTTCACAATGACTACTCTTCGCTGAACAAGTCGCCGCCGTGCATGTCGATCATTTCCAGCGCCTTGCCACCACCACGGGCGACGCAAGTCAGTGGATCTTCTGCAACTACGACAGGAATACCTGTCTCTTCCATTAACAGGCGGTCGAGGTTACGCAGCAGCGCACCACCACCGGTCAGAACCATACCGCGCTCAGAGATATCGGACGCCAGTTCTGGTGGGCACTGTTCCAGAGCAACCATCACCGCGCTCACGATACCGGTCAGTGGCTCTTGCAGCGCTTCCAGGATTTCGTTGGAGTTCAGGGTAAAGCCGCGTGGAACGCCTTCCGCCAGGTTACGGCCGCGCACTTCAATTTCGCGCACTTCATCACCCGGATAAGCAGAACCGATCTCGTGCTTAATACGTTCTGCGGTCGCTTCACCGATCAGAGAACCGTAGTTACGACGCACGTAATTAATGATGGCTTCGTCGAAACGGTCACCACCGATACGCACGGAAGAGGAGTACACCACGCCGTTCAGGGAGATAACGGCCACTTCAGTGGTACCACCACCGATATCCACCACCATAGAACCGGTTGCTTCAGAAACAGGCAGGCCTGCACCGATAGCCGCAGCCATTGGCTCTTCAATCAGGAACACTTCACGCGCGCCTGCACCCTGGGCAGATTCGCGGATTGCGCGACGTTCTACCTGGGTCGCACCGACCGGCACACAGACCAGAACACGCGGGCTTGGACGCATGAAGCTGTTGCTATGGACCTGCTTGATGAAGTGCTGAAGCATTTTTTCAGTCACGAAGAAGTCAGCGATAACGCCGTCTTTCATTGGGCGGATCGCGGCGATGTTACCTGGGGTACGACCCAGCATCTGCTTCGCGTCATGACCCACTGCGGCTACGCTTTTCGGCGAGCCGGCACGATCCTGACGAATGGCCACAACAGAAGGCTCATTCAATACGATGCCTTGTCCTTTTACATAAATAAGGGTATTCGCGGTACCCAGGTCAATGGACAGGTCATTGGAAAACATGCCACGAAATTTTTTCAACATACTAAGGGATAATCCTGAAAGCTGGGGCGGAAAACAAAATCCGCTTACTTTACCAACCACACGCAGCAGCGACAAGGCGCAAAAATCACCTGCTGCGGTGAAAATTTGTGCAGTACGTTTCCTTCTGTTACAAATTCATCCCCTGACTCCCTCAGGGCTGAGTACACAGTAGCGTTCCTCACTTTCATTTGTAACCCGCAAAAGGTCGTTCACTGGCTTTTTGCTCGTCATACTCAAAGCTACAGGCGCGATATTCTACGTGAAAACAGCGTAAACGGCAGGTCAAACCGAGTATCTTTGCAAATATTTTTTCACATTGGTGTCCAGCGGCTGAGAGGCGGCAAAAAAATCACCCTGACCGCCCATGACACCGCGCTCCGTCAACATCTGCCATTCGCCTCTGGAGCGTACGCCCGTAGCAAATACTTGTGTTCGCGTTCCCTTGCACGCTTCCACCAGACTCTGCACCAGCAGCTGGTTTTCCGTGCGCTTTTCAATATTCCTGACCAGCCCCGGATGTAGCTTTAATAATTCCACATCCAGCTCCTTGATCCAGCTGGTACTGACCAGCGTCAGGCCCGCCTGTGTCACCGCCACACGCGCGCCGAGCGCATTGATCAAACGTACCACCGGACGTAACCGGCTGATGTGTTGACCAACATCCGCCTCAGCAAGTTCAAAAATAATGTGTTTACGTTGCGATTTTTCGCATTGCATTAATGTATCGCGAAGCCAGCGCTGGAAACGCGGGCGTATTAACGACTCGACGGTTACCTGCAACGCCAGGTTTTCTTCAGGCCAGAACGATAAAAACGGAATCAGTCGGCTAATTTGCTGACGGTCATACTCTTCGGAGAGTCCAAATTGCAGGACCATCGGCAGATATTCAGCCGAAATAACCTCTTCCGTCCCGTCGAAAATACGGCACATCAACTCCCGGTGATGGACATGGCCGTTTTTCATGACCGCCGGTTTTTGATAAAGACGGGGTCCGCCGCGGCTCAACATTTGCTCAATCAGTGTCCGCCAGCGCACATTGCCGCGCCCTTTTTCCGGCAGGGAATCATCATACACCGCCCAACCGTTCGCCCCTTGCAATACGGCGTTGCGGGTTGCCGCTTCCGCGTGTTCCATGACCTGTTCTGTCGACTGCCCACCGCGCCAGGCGCAGATGCCCATATGTACCATATCGTCCCGGTCGAGCATTTTACTTTGCGGTAGCGCATCCACCGCCTTCAGCAACTGACTGGCGATGCTCTCTGACTCCTTCAGCGTGCGATGGGGTAACAGTACCGCAAAGTCGCTGCGGTGATAACGCGCCAGCAGTGCACCGGGGTAGCGCATAATAAAGGTCGAGAGCAAATTAATCAGCGTAAAGAGGTTCTCTTCCGCCACACGCCGTCCCCAGGTATCGCGCAGGAGATCAAAATCGGGAAGGCGGATCATCATGACCACTCCATGCGTTCCGACCTTTTCCGGATCGTCCAGCAGCGTGGCCAGCTGATTATCAAAGAACAGACGGTTGTTAAGACCGGTTTTGTTATCTTGCGCGGCATAGGAACGGATCAGCGTATCCATGCGGCTGCGCTGGTCGCTGGCGAACTGGATTTCAGAGAGCAAGGTATCCAGGGCGCTGCTGGTGCTGGACGGCCACTCATACACCGACCCGCGCACCTGCGGGCCGCGCTCCCCGTTAAGTATCCGCACGGAGCGGGTTTCCAGTAACTCCTGACCGGAGAGCTGGCGGCGTAGCCAGCGAACCGCAAGAAATATCAGCACTACAATAAAGGCGACGGCGACGGTAAGCGGCGCGGTGGTCATCATTGAGCGGAAGTAGCTGGCCATGGGATCGAGGTAGACCATGCGTATCGTCATCCCCGGATTTTTAAGCGAATGGACTTTCACTTCCCGATACTGGCTGACAACACCCGCGGGACGATAACTTCCCTGGCGCTGATGGCTCAAAACCTGATGCTTTCCCTGGGTGATGTCTACCTGCACAATATCAACAGGTACCATTAACTCATCCAGCTCGCGGGAGAGTTCCGGAAGCGGAGTGGTGATCAGACGCGTATCGATAACCGACGCAACAGATTCAACCCGGTTGACCAGCTTGTCCTGAATGGCGTTATAAAAGCTCAGGGAGCAGCCGAGCAGCGTGACAAAAATGGTTAACCCCGTCAGCAAGGTGATAAAAGCTGAGAACTTCGTCGTTAATCGCATCCTTGAGATTACTCCGTGGGTTGATGGGGTAGCGAGTAAGCGCTAACTTGCATTTCAAATGCGGCATACTACCAAACCTGGTGTATCTGGCAATTTATTGCGTTAAATCGGCATAGCGTTTCACTGAGCGAGTATAGTCTTCAGAACGAATTTTCCAATCATCAGAATAGTGAGGATCCTGTATGCAGGCTTTGATCTTAGAACAGCAGGACGGCAAAACCATTGCCTCGGTGCAAGCCCTTGAAGAGAGCCGACTGCCCGAAGGCGACGTCACCGTCGACATCGACTGGTCCAGTCTGAATTACAAGGATGCGCTGGCCATCACCGGCAAAGGTAAAATCATCCGAAATTTCCCGATGGTGCCGGGGATCGATTTTGCGGGCCATGTTCATACCAGCGAAGATCCTCGCTTCCATGCAGGCCAGCAGGTGCTGCTCACCGGTTGGGGCGTGGGTGAAAACCACTGGGGCGGGCTGGCAACGCAGGCGCGGGTGAAGGGCGACTGGCTGGTGCCTATGCCAGCAGGGCTGGATGGCCGCAAAGCGATGATTATCGGCACCGCAGGCTTTACCGCCATGCTGTGCGTCATGGCGCTGGAAGATGCCGGTATCCGTCCTGAGTCGGGTGAGATTGTCGTGACTGGCGCCAGCGGTGGTGTTGGCAGTACAGCAGTGACGCTGCTGCATAAACTCGGGTATCAGGTCGTCGCGGTTTCTGGGCGCGAAAGCACCCATGACTACCTGCGTCAGCTTGGCGCCAGCCGCATTCTTGGCCGCGATGAGTTCGCCGAAACCCGTCCGCTGGAAAAACAGGTCTGGGCCGGTGCGGTTGATACCGTCGGTGACAAAGTGCTGGCAAAAGTGCTGGCGCAGATGAACTACGGTGGCTGCGTGGCGGCCTGCGGTCTGGCGGGCGGTTTTGCCCTGCCCACCACCGTGATGCCCTTTATCCTGCGTAACGTGCGTCTGCAGGGTGTGGATTCCGTCATGACCCCGGCGGCCCGTCGTGCAGAAGCCTGGGAGCGTCTGGTGCGTGACCTGCCGGAGTCCTTCTTCACGCAGAGCGCAACCGAAATCACCCTCAGCCAGGCCCCGGAATATGCCAGTAAGATCATGGATAACCAGTTCCACGGCCGTGCGCTGGTGAAAATTGCCTAATCTTCAAATTTTCGTGACATATTCGCGCTAATCCTTCTCCTCCGTCATGCTTAGAAAAACGCATGACGGAGGATGCCATGAAAACCCGAAAACTGACGGAAGCCGACGTAACGTCCGAATCTGTCTTTATGTTACAGCGCCGCCAGATCCTGAAAATGCTTGGCATCAGTGCCACCGCGTTGACGCTTACCCCTGCGGCTCACGCCGATTTGCTCGACTGGTTTAAAGGCAACGATCGGCCAAAAGCCCCTTCCGGTGCCCCACTCACCTTTACGAAACCTGCCGAGTGGCAAAACAAACTGACGCTCACGCCGGAAGATAAAGTCACTGGCTATAACAACTTCTACGAATTTGGGCTTGATAAAGCCGATCCTGCGGCCAATGCCGGCAGCATGAAAACCGATCCGTGGACGTTGAAAATTGACGGCGAAGTGGCAAAACCCTTAACGCTGGATCACCACGATCTCACCACCCGTTTCCCGTTAGAGGAACGCATCTATCGTATGCGCTGCGTGGAAGCCTGGTCGATGGTGGTACCGTGGGTCGGTTTTCCGCTGCATAAGCTGCTGGCGATGGTTGAACCCACCAGCAATGCGAAATATGTCGCATTCCAGACGCGTTACGCCCCGGACGAGATGCCAGGCCAAAAGGACCGGTTCATCGGCGGTGGGCTTGCATATCCTTATGTAGAAGGATTACGCCTTGACGAAGCCATGCATCCTCTTACCCTGCTGACCGTCGGTGTTTACGGTAAAGCGTTGCCGCCGCAGAATGGCGCCCCCATCCGCTTGACCGTGCCGTGGAAATATGGCTTCAAAGGCATTAAATCTATCGTCAGTATTAAGCTCACCCGCGAGCGTCCGCCCACGACATGGAATCTGGCCGCGCCGGACGAATACGGTTTCTTCGCCAACGTGAACCCGCAAGTCGATCACCCCCGCTGGTCCCAGGCGACGGAACGTTTTATCGGTTCCGGCGGTGCGCTGGATGTGAAGCGTCAGCCCACATTGCTCTTTAACGGCTATGCGGATGAAGTGGCGTCGCTCTACCGTGGGCTTAATTTACGGGAGAACTTCTGAGTGCGTTTAACGGCAAAACAGGTAACCTGGCTGAAAGTGCTGCTGCATTTAGCCGGGTTACTCCCTTTTATCTGGTTGTTCTGGGCCGCCAGCCAGGGGCTTTTTAGTGCCGATCCGGCTAAAGATATCCAGCACTTTACCGGTCGGATGGCTCTGAAATTTTTACTGGCGACCTTGCTGGTTTCGCCGCTGGCACGCTACGCTAAACAGCCATTATTGATACGCACACGTCGACTTTTAGGGCTATGGTGTTTTGCCTGGGCCACGTTGCACCTGACCAGCTACGCGCTGCTGGAACTGGGGATTAACAACCTGACACTGCTGGGCCGCGAACTGGTCACGCGTCCTTATCTGACGCTGGGCATTGTCAGCTGGCTGGTGTTACTGGCATTAGCGCTGACATCCACGCAATATGCGCAGCGAAAACTGGGTAAGCGCTGGCAGCTGCTGCACAACTTCGTCTATCTTGTGGCGATCCTCGCCCCCATCCATTATCTGTGGTCCGTGAAGATCCTCTCGCCGCAACCCGTCATCTACGCGCTGCTGGCTTTGACGCTTTTAGCATGGCGTTACAAGAAGTTCCGCCAGTGGTTGCGATAGTTCGCGAAACTGTGCGTTTTCCCGCAGATTACTTATCAACCGCAATTCTTTTTCGGATAGCGGTTGATAATCTTCCCTGATAAGACCAGTATTTAGCTGCCAAATGCTACGAAATCGTTATAATGTGCGACTTTGGTTTTCCTGAATGCATTTTAGGAAAGTCATCAGGTGACTTTCGCGTTTCAAAGGTATATTTTGGTTTTTACCCGAGATTCGCAGGAGATAGCGACACAATGGCGGAAAAATTCCGAATCTTAGTCTTGAACGGACCGAACCTGAACATGCTCGGCACCCGTGAGCCAGAGAAGTATGGCACGCTGACATTGAGTGAAATTGTTAACCGTTTGGGCACGGAAGCAGCGTCACTGAATGTGGATTTGGATCATTTTCAGTCAAATGCGGAGTACGCACTCATCGACCGTATTCATCAGGCTAAAGACACTGTGGACTATATCCTGATCAATCCGGCCGCGTTTACGCACACCAGTGTTGCTATCCGCGACGCACTGCTGGCGGTGAGTATCCCGTTTATCGAGATCCACCTCAGCAACGTGCACGCCCGAGAGCCGTTCCGCCACCATTCGTATCTGTCGGATATCGCCGCTGGCGTTATCTGCGGACTGGGCGCAGACGGTTATTCATACGCTTTACAGACAGCGGTAAAACGCTTGTCACAATCACACTAAACAAGAGTACGGAACCCACTCATGGATATTCGTAAGATTAAAAAACTGATCGAGCTGGTTGAAGAATCAGGCATCTCCGAACTGGAAATTTCTGAAGGCGAAGAGTCTGTACGCATCAGCCGTGCAGCCCCAGCCGCTAGCTTCCCGGTAATGCAGCAAGCTTATGCTGCGCCAGTGCAGCAGCCTGCGCTTTCCGCAGCCGTTGCGCCAGCCGCAACTGAAGCCGCACCTGCCGCTGCAGCAGAAATCAGTGGTCACATCGTACGTTCCCCAATGGTTGGTACTTTCTACCGCACCCCGAGCCCGGACGCGAAGGCGTTCATCGAAGTGGGTCAGAAAGTCAACGTAGGCGATACCCTGTGCATCGTTGAAGCCATGAAAATGATGAACCAGATCGAAGCAGACAAATCAGGTACTGTGAAAGCGATTCTGGTCGAAAGTGGTCAGCCGGTAGAATTTGACGAGCCGCTGGTCGTCATCGAGTAACGAGGCGAACATGCTGGATAAAATTGTTATCGCCAACCGCGGCGAGATCGCACTGCGTATTCTTCGTGCCTGTAAAGAACTGGGCATCAAGACTGTCGCTGTGCACTCAAGCGCGGACCGCGATTTAAAACACGTATTGCTGGCGGATGAGACGGTCTGTATCGGTCCGGCTCCGTCCGTAAAAAGCTATCTGAACATCCCGGCTATCATCAGCGCCGCTGAAATCACTGGCGCGGTGGCAATTCACCCGGGTTATGGCTTCCTCTCCGAGAACGCCAACTTTGCTGAGCAGGTTGAACGCTCTGGCTTTATCTTCATCGGCCCGAAAGCTGACACCATCCGCCTGATGGGCGACAAAGTGTCTGCTATCACCGCGATGAAAAAAGCCGGTGTTCCAACCGTTCCGGGTTCCGACGGTCCTCTGACTGACGACATGGATGCAAACCGTGCGCATGCTAAACGCATTGGCTACCCGGTGATCATCAAGGCGTCCGGCGGCGGCGGCGGTCGCGGTATGCGCGTAGTGCGCAGCGACGCTGAACTGGCACAGTCCATCTCCATGACCAAAGCGGAAGCGAAAGCGGCTTTCAGCAACGACATGGTGTACATGGAAAAATACCTGGAAAACCCACGCCACATCGAAATTCAGGTGCTGGCTGACGGTCAGGGTAACGCTATCTATCTGGCAGAACGTGACTGCTCCATGCAGCGTCGTCACCAGAAAGTGGTCGAAGAAGCACCAGCACCGGGCATTACTCCGGAACTGCGTCGCTACATCGGCGAGCGTTGTGCCAAAGCGTGTGTCGACATCGGCTATCGCGGAGCGGGTACCTTCGAATTCCTGTTCGAAAACGGTGAGTTCTACTTCATTGAGATGAACACCCGTATTCAGGTAGAACACCCGGTTACCGAAATGATCACCGGCGTTGACCTGATCAAAGAGCAGCTGCGTATCGCTGCCGGCCAGCCTTTGTCCATCAAACAGGAAGAAGTGGTGGTCAAAGGCCATGCGGTCGAGTGCCGTATCAACGCCGAAGACCCGAATACCTTCCTGCCAAGCCCGGGTAAAATCACGCGTTTCCACGCGCCGGGTGGCTTTGGTGTGCGTTGGGAGTCTCATATCTACGCCGGTTACACCGTACCGCCGTACTATGACTCCATGATCGGTAAACTGATCTGCTACGGCGAAAACCGTGACGTGGCGATTGCCCGCATGAAGAACGCCCTGCAGGAACTGATCATCGACGGTATCAAAACCAACGTTGATCTGCAGATGCGTATCATGAGCGACGAGCACTTCCAGAATGGTGGGACTAACATCCACTATCTGGAGAAAAAACTCGGTCTCAACGAGAAGTAAGAAAGCATCTTTGCGAAAAGGCCGGTTTAACCGGCCTTTTTTATTTCTGGGGATCGTCAAGGCCCATCATGTACAATCCCCGCTTTCTTCATCCACAAGGGACAAAAAATGGACAAACGTTTTGTTCAGGCCCATAAAGAAGCGCGCTGGGCGCTGTGGCTGACCCTTCTCTATCTTGCCGCATGGTTAGTGTGCGCTTACTCACCTGATTCTGCGATGGGTATCACCGGCCTGCCACACTGGTTTGAAATGGCCTGCCTGCTGGTGCCACTGATTTTTATCCTGCTGTGCTGGGCAATGGTGAAATTCATTTATCGCGATATTCCGCTGGAGGACGACGATGCAGCTTGAAGTCATTCTGCCGCTTATCGCGTATTTGTTGGTCGTGTTTGGCGTGTCCGTGTATGCGATGCGCAAAAGGGCAACCGGCACCTTCCTGAACGAATATTTCCTCGGCAGCCGTTCAATGGGCGGTATTGTGTTAGCGATGACGCTCACCGCCACCTACATCAGTGCCAGTTCATTTATTGGCGGTCCCGGTGCGGCCTATAAATATGGGTTAGGCTGGGTGCTGCTGGCGATGATCCAGCTTCCTGCCGTCTGGCTCTCTCTGGGAATACTCGGCAAAAAATTCGCTATCCTGGCGCGTCGTTATAATGCCGTGACGCTAAACGACATGCTGTTTGCCCGTTACCGCAGCCGTTTACTGGTATGGCTGGCAAGTTTAAGCCTGCTGGTCGCCTTTATTGGTGCGATGACGGTGCAGTTTATTGGCGGTGCGCGTCTGCTTGAAACCGCCGCGGGGATCCCTTACGAGACAGGCCTGCTTATCTTTGGGATCAGTATCGCGCTTTATACGGCGTTTGGTGGATTCCGCGCCAGCGTACTGAACGACACTCTGCAGGGCATGGTGATGCTCATCGGCACCATTGTGCTGCTGGTGGGGGTTGTCCATGCGGCAGGCGGCCTGAGCCATGCTGTTGAAACCCTGGAAGCGATTGACCCGAAACTGGTCGCGCCGGAAGGGGCTGATGATATTCTGTCGCCCACCTTTATGACCTCTTTCTGGGTGCTGGTCTGCTTTGGTGTCATTGGTCTGCCGCATACCGCCGTACGGTGTATCTCGTATAAAGACAGTAAAGCTGTCCACCGCGGGATTATTATCGGCACCATTGTGGTGGCGATCCTGATGTTGGGAATGCATCTGGCAGGAGCATTAGGCCGTGCGGTGATCCCTGACCTTACCGTGCCCGATCTGGTGATCCCTACCCTGATGGTAAAAGTCCTGCCACCGTTTGCTGCCGGGATTTTCCTTGCCGCACCGATGGCTGCCATTATGTCGACAATCAACGCTCAGTTGCTGCAAAGTTCCGCTACGATTATCAAAGATCTCTATCTGAATTTGCGTCCCGAGCAGATGGAAAACGAACGACGCTTAAAACGCATGTCTGCGGTGATCACTCTGGTGTTAGGGGCACTGCTGCTGCTGGCCGCCTGGCGTCCGCCGGAGATGATCATCTGGCTAAACCTGCTTGCGTTTGGCGGTCTGGAAGCGGTATTCCTCTGGCCGCTGGTGCTTGGCCTCTACTGGGAGCGCGCGAATGCTGCAGGCGCCCTGAGCGGCATGATTGTTGGCGGTGTCGTTTATGCTCTACTCGCCACCTTTAAAATCCAGTACCTGGGCTTCCACCCGATTGTCCCTTCGTTACTGTTAAGTTTACTGGCGTTTGTGGTGGGGAACCGTTTCGGTCAACCCGTCCCACAACCCGCTATGATGTCTACTGATAAATAAAGAGTTTTGCCATGCCGTGGATCCAACTAAAACTGAACACAACCGGCGCTCACGCCGAAGAGCTGAGCGATGCGCTGATGGAGGCCGGCTCGGTCTCTATCACCTTCCAGGACACGCATGACACGCCGGTCTTTGAGCCGCTGCCAGGTGAAACCCGCCTGTGGGGCGATACCGACGTCATCGGCCTCTTTGATGCCGAAACCGACATGAAAGAAGTGGTCGCGATTCTGGAACATCATCCTCTGCTGGGCGCGGGTTTTGCGCACAAAATCGAACAGCTGGAAGACAAAGACTGGGAACGCGAATGGATGGATAACTTCCACCCGATGCAGTTTGGCAAGCGTCTGTGGATCTGCCCAAGCTGGCGCGAGGTGCCCGATGAAAACGCGGTCAACGTGATGCTCGACCCGGGTCTGGCATTCGGTACCGGCACCCACCCGACCACCTCACTGTGCCTGCAGTGGCTGGATGGTCTGGATCTGGAAGGGAAAACCGTGATCGACTTCGGCTGTGGATCCGGGATCCTCGCCATTGCCGCACTGAAGCTGGGCGCCGCAAAAGCCATCGGGATCGATATCGATCCGCAGGCTATTCAGGCCAGTCGTGATAACGCCGAGCGTAACGGCGTTTCCGATCGCCTTGAGCTGTATCTCCCTGACGCGCAGCCAGAGGCCATGAAAGCCGATGTGGTGGTCGCGAACATCCTGGCGGGCCCATTACGTGAGCTTGCACCGTTAATCAGTGTGCTGCCCGTTGAGGGCGGTCTGCTGGGGCTTTCCGGGATCCTGGCAAGCCAGGCTGACAGCGTTTGCGAAGCCTACGCCGATCTCTTCACCCTCGATCCGGTGGTGGAAAAAGAAGAGTGGTGCCGCATCACGGGCCGTAAAAAATAAGAACATTTTTCGTACTGAGATGATGTTCTAAAATGCGACACAGATCGCATAGAAGCGGGAGAATCTGCTGCTAAAAACAGCAGAATATCCCGCTCAACCAATTCATTTTTTGAGAAATGATGAGAAGTTACGGGAAATTGTAAGCGGTCATAAAATCGCCGTTAATACATAACACAATGATTTAAATAAAAAATAATTTTCATCATTGCGACTGGGTGGCGATTCCTTGATCTACAACAGTGGATTGTTCAAAGTTTGGCCTTTCATCTCGTGCAAAAAATGCGTAATATACGCCGCCTTGCAGTCACAGTATGGTCATTTCTTAACTCATGCGCATCGGACACCACCAGCTCAGAAATCGCCTGATCGCAGCCCCAATGGCAGGTATTACCGACCGGCCGTTCAGGACGCTGTGCTATGAGATGGGAGCCGGTTTAACCGTTTCCGAGATGATGTCGTCTAACCCGCAGGTCTGGGAAAGCGATAAATCCCGCCTTCGGATGGTGCACATTGATGAACCAGGTATTCGCACCGTGCAAATCGCCGGAAGTGTGCCTGAAGAGATGGCAGATGCCGCGCGGATTAACGTGGAAAGTGGCGCCCAGATTATTGATATCAACATGGGTTGCCCGGCCAAAAAAGTGAATCGCAAGCTTGCAGGTTCAGCCCTTCTGCAATACCCCGACCAGGTGAAGTCAATCCTGACGGCGGTTGTCAGCGCAGTGGACGTTCCTGTTACGTTGAAGATTCGCACGGGTTGGTCGCCGGAACACCGTAACTGTGTAGAGATTGCCCAACTGGCCGAAGACTGTGGCATTCAGGCCCTGACCATTCATGGACGCACTCGCGCCTGTTTGTTCAACGGTGAAGCTGAATACGACAGCATTCGGGCAGTTAAGCAGAAAGTTTCCATTCCGATTATCGCGAATGGCGACATTACTGACCCGCTTAAAGCCAGAGCTGTGCTCGACTATACGGGAGCTGATGCTCTGATGATAGGACGTGCAGCTCAGGGAAGACCCTGGATCTTTCGGGAAATCCAGCATTATCTGGACACTGGGGAGCTGCTTGCCCCGCTGCCACTGGCAGAGGTTAAGCGCTTGCTTTGTTCGCATGTTCGGGAACTGCATGACCACTACGGTCAGGCAAAAGGGTACCGAATTGCGCGTAAACACGTCTCCTGGTATCTCCAGGAGCACGCTCCAAATGACCAGTTTCGGCGCACATTCAACGCCATAGAGGATGCCAGCGAACAGCTGGAGGCGTTGGAGGCATACTTCGAAAATCTTGCGTAATGAAATAAAGAGCTGACAGAACTATGTTCGAACAACGCGTAAATTCTGACGTACTGACCGTTTCTACCGTTAACTCTCAGGACCAGGTAACTCAAAAACCCCTGCGTGACTCGGTTAAACAGGCACTGAAGAACTATTTTGCTCAACTGAATGGTCAGGATGTTAATGACCTCTATGAGCTGGTACTGGCTGAAGTTGAACAGCCACTGTTGGACATGGTGATGCAATACACCCGCGGTAACCAAACCCGCGCTGCGCTGATGATGGGTATCAACCGTGGTACCCTGCGTAAGAAACTGAAAAAATACGGCATGAACTAATTTCGGTTAGCGAAATGCTTGTTTAAAAAGGCGCTACCTGGCATGGGGATGCGCCTTTTTTATTGCCCCAGACCTGCTACCGTCAACGCTTTGTAAACCTTCGCTTCCCCCACTTTCCAACCGCGACTTTTCGTGTATATTTCCACCACCTTACTGGCTCTCTTCTCCCGGAATGTCACAATGATTCGTAAATACTGGTGGCTGGTTGTCTTTGCTGTCTCCGTTTTTATCTTCGATACGCTGCTGATGCAGTGGATTGAACTGATGAGCACCGAGACCGACAAGTGTCGCAATATGAATTCTGTGAACCCGCTTAAACTCGTCAATTGTTCAGAGCTGGACTGAGCCGCTAACGTCGCCAAAATCCCCGAAATCCCCTGGTAAAAACGGGGATTTAAATCCCTTTGAGTCATTACCTTACGATGATAATGTCTCGCCCTTCCCAATCGCTCCTGCGTAACCTCACACTCGAGTTGAACCGATCATGCTGGTTAGCCAATACAACCATATCCTTGTAGTCCTCTCCTTTGTTGTTGCCATCCTTGCTGCCTATACCGCGCTGAATATGGCCGCGCGTGTCGCGGGGAGTCAGGGGGTCGCAGCTCGCATCTGGCTGGCCGGTGGCGGTATTGCAATGGGTATTGGCGTATGGGCGATGCATTTCATCGGCATGCTGGCAATGGATCTCTCCATGAGCATGAGCTACAACGCCACCCTGACGGGGTTATCTATGGTCATTGCCGTAGGTTCATCCTTGTTTGCATTGTGGCTTGTCAGCTGCGAACAGCTGCGTTTGCGCCGTCTGCTGCCCGGTGCACTGGTGATGGGAAGCGGTATTGTGGCCATGCATTACACCGGTATGGCGGCACTGGAGGTCACGCCCGGTATTATCTGGGATAAAACATGGGTGGGTATATCGGTGGCTATCGCGCTTGCGGCGTCGCTCACGGCACTGTGGCTGACATTCCGCCTGCGTCATGAAGCCGCCCAGGTGGCGCTAATGCGCATGGGTGCCGCGATCACGATGGGGATCGCCATTGCCGGAATGCACTACGCGGGGATGAAAGCCGCCCAGTTTCCGATGTCGACCATGGCACACCATGACGGCATTAACGGCAGCTGGCTGGCTGTGCTGGTGAGCGTCGTCGCGCTCGCCATCCTTGGGATCACCCTGCTGGTCTCCATGCTGGATGCGCGCCTTCAGGCACGCACCTCTCTCCTTGCCTCATCCCTGGCAGAAGCTAACCGGGAGCTGGCTCAACTGGCACTGCAAGATACGCTGACGCGCCTGCCCAATCGTATCCTGCTGGAAGACCGACTCGACCAGGCCATCAACAAAGCAGACCGTGAGGGTACGCATTTCGCATTGATGTTCATGGATCTCGACGGTTTTAAAGCCGTCAATGACGCCTACGGTCATGATGTCGGCGATAAGCTGCTGGTGGCCGTTACGCAGCGCCTGCTGCTCCCCCTGAAAGGCCAGTTTACCCTTGCACGAATCGGCGGTGATGAGTTTGTGCTGCTCGCAGAAGCAGAAGGCCCGGACGATGCGGCCTCCCTCGCCAACGCGCTGGTGCGCACTATCGATAGTCCATTCAATCTGGATCCGTATGAGCTGGTGGTGACCCTTAGCATTGGTATTGCGCTGTATCCGCACGACGGCAAAACCGAGCGCGAACTGATGTTTAACGCCGATGCGGCGATGTACCACACCAAGCATATGGGCCGTAACGGTTATCACTTTTTCCAGCCCTCCATGAACACCCTTGCGCAAACCCATCTGCAGCTCATGAACGATCTGTGGCTGGCCATCGATCGTAATGAACTCCAGCTGCATTATCAGCCCAAATTCCACGCTCCGGCAGGCCCGATACTTGGATTTGAAGCGCTCCTGCGCTGGCAACACCCGAAGCAGGGATTACTCACGCCAGACCTGTTCCTGCCGCTGGCGGAAAAAACAGGGCAGATCATTCCGATTGGTAACTGGGTGCTCAATGAAGCCTGCCGCCAGTTGCGTGAATGGCACCTTAAAGGACATCAAAACTGGTCGATGGCAGTGAATCTGTCGACGCTGCAGTTTGAACAGCCGTCACTGGTTAATACGGTGCTCGAGTGTCTGGCGCGTCATCAGGTACCACCGGAAATGCTGATCCTGGAAGTGACGGAAACGACCGCGATGAGCAATCCGGATGAGAGCGTGCGGGTGTTGACGGAGTTGACGAATGCGGGCGTGAAAGCCTCCATTGATGACTTTGGTACCGGATACTCGAGCCTGCTGTATCTTAAACGCTTACCCGCCTGTGAATTGAAAATCGACAGGGCGTTTGTGAAAGAGTTAAGTGGGGAAAGCGAAGATGCGACGATTGTCTCCGCGATTGTCGCCCTGGCGAAAACGCTGAATCTGAAAGTGGTGGCTGAAGGGGTGGAGACCGAAGCCCAACAAGCCTTTTTGACAGAGCTGGGGTGTAATACCCTTCAGGGTTATTTGTTAGGCAAACCTGTCAGCGCACAGACCATTGAGACGCTTTGCGAGCAGGGAGAGATCTTGCCCGACACCGAGTCGTAAGTCTCTTCACGTGGCGACATTCGCGTAACAGGGAGTGTCGCCAGAATGTTATCGACCAGAGCGGGAGCCTGCTGATAAAGATTAAAACTGTTGTTATTCATTAACCAGTTTTTAATTATTCCACTAAAAAATCCATGGAACACAATCAGCGTTAAATCCACATTCATCTGCGCCGAAATAATGTTTCGCGAAATACACGTTTCCAGCGTCGCACGCAGAGCGTCATCGTTGAAGCCAATGCGCTTCCTGATTTCATACTCTGAAATCATATCGCTGGCAAATTCACACTTATGATACAAAATTTGTAAAAGTGCACACTGGCGTGGCTCATGTGCAATATATTGCAACGCCGTGATGAATTGCTCACGAAGCATTAACAATGGATCAGCATTGGCGGAAAGAGAAAGTCTGTCGCGAATGATGTCACGAAGCGGCAATTGCTGTTCCCAAATCGCATTAAATATTTCTGCTTTGCTGCTGAAATGCCAGTAGACGGCACCACGTGTCACCTTTGCCGCATCCGCGATATCCGTCAGCGTGGTGTTAGCCACACCGCGCGTCGCAAACTGCCCGATAGCCGCTTCAATCAGCTGTTGACGGGTCTGTTGAGCCTCTGCTTTCTTTTTACGCGCCATAGACGACTACTCGTTACTCACAAGATTTAAGCTGTAAATCGGAGGTTGGTCGTCGGGAGTATTCATTAAAACCGGTTTTATTTCTGCACAAAAAACGTCAATCCGCTTAATTTATAATTGAGATAAATATTTAGCAGCAATTAGATTCATATAATATATGAATACCGGTTATCAAACGCCCTTAACCTGATTAGCCTTTCAGAACTATTTCGTTGCTTCTATAAGATCCGGTTCTGATTTTTTTTATTATTAGTGCATTCATTCGCACTTATAAATTAAAAAACATTAAACACCCTCATTATTATACGCAGCTACATTTTTTGTTTTTGTCCCCTGCCCTGGCTCCGATTCACGGAAATATCGGTTAATGGGTATTTAAAGGAACAGTAATGACGAATCATTTCAGACGCTTACCCTTAACCGGTTTTATTGTCTGCGCCGCACTGCTTACCGGATGCGATGGGCAGGAAAACCAACAACATCAACCGCAATCTCCTCAGGTGAGTGTACATATTGTTAAAAGTGCCCCCCTGAATGTCACTACAGAGCTTCCTGGCAGAACCGATGCGTTTCGCGTTGCGGAAGTGCGTCCTCAGGTTAGCGGTATTATCCTGCGTCGCAATTTCACCGAAGGCAGCGATGTCAAAGCTGGTCAGTCACTTTATCAGATCGATCCCGCCAGCTATCAGGCGGCGTATGACAACGCAAAAGGGGAGCTGGCGAAAGCCCAGGCAGCAGCCAATATTGCGCACCTGACGGTGAAACGTTATCTCCCGCTCGTGGGCACACAGTATGTCAGTAAGCAGGAGTACGACCAGGCCGTCGCGACGGCTCAGCAGGCGGATGCCAGCGTCGTTGCCGCAAAAGCAGGGGTTGAAAGCGCACGCATCAACCTCGCCTATACCAAAGTCACCTCTCCCGTCGAGGGTCGCATTGGTAAATCCAGCGTGACCGAAGGGGCGCTTGTTACCAACGGCCAGGCAAACGTCATGGCAACGGTACAGCAGCTGGATCCGATGTATGTCGATGTCACCCAGTCCAGCAATGATTTTATGCGTCTGAAGCAGACAAGCCTGCAAAAAGGAGAGATCACCAGCACCGTCGAGCTGTTGATGGAGAATGGTCAGCCTTATCCGCTAAAAGGGACGCTGCAGTTTTCCGACGTGACGGTTGATGAAAGCACCGGCTCCATCACTCTGCGGGCGATTTTCCCGAATCCCCTGCACCTGCTGTTACCGGGCATGTTTGTACGCGCCCGCATTAATGAGGGTACACAGCCGAATGCGATTCTGGTTCCCCAGCAAGGCGTGACCCGCACACCGCGTGGGGATGCAACCGTCCTGATTGTTAACGCCAAAAACCAGGTCGAGTCACGCACCGTCGTTGCATCCCAGGCCATTGGCGATCGCTGGCTGATCACGGAAGGACTGAAAGACGGTGACCGCGTGATTGTCAGTGGGTTACAAAAAGTCAGGCCTGGGGCTACCGTCGTCGCCACACCCGATACCTCTACAACTCCAGCCGGTTAAGGAACGACGACATGGCTAATTTCTTTATCCAGAGGCCGGTTTTCGCCTGGGTTCTCGCCATCATTTTGATGATTGCTGGTGGGCTGGCGATCCTCAAATTGCCCGTCGCACAGTATCCGACTATCGCCCCACCCGCGGTTGCCATAACCGCGACCTATCCCGGCGCAGATGCCCAGACGGTGCAGGATACCGTTACGCAGGTTATCGAACAGAACATGAACGGCGTCGATAACCTGATGTATATGTCATCCACCAGCGACTCTGCAGGTAACGTCACCCTTACCCTGACGTTTGAGTCAGGTACAGACCCGGACATCGCGCAGGTTCAGGTCCAGAACAAACTTCAGCTCGCCATGCCGCTGTTGCCGCAGGAGGTCCAGCAACAAGGGATCGGCGTAAAAAAAGCCAGCAGCAGCTTCCTGCTGGTTGCCGGCTTTGTTTCCGACAATAAAAACCTCTCGCAGGACGACATCTCTGACTATGTCGCCTCGAATGTGAAAGATGCGATTAGCCGAACCACGGGGGTGGGTGATGTTCAGCTGTTTGGTGCCCAGTATGCGATGCGTATCTGGCTCGACAGCAACGCAATGAACAAATATCAGCTGACGCCGCTGGACATTATTAATCAACTGAAAACCCAGAACGATCAGATTGCGGCAGGCCAGTTAGGTGGCACACCGTCTGTACCGGGCCAGCAGCTGAACGCCTCGATCATTGCGCAAACCCGCCTGAAATCACCGGAAGAGTTTGGCCGCGTGACGCTGAAGGTGAACCAGGACGGCTCGATGGTGCATTTGAAGGACGTGGCACGCATTGAACTGGGTGGCGAAAACTACAATATGGTGACCAAAATCAACGGGCAGGCTGCAACTGGCCTGGGGATTAAGCTGGCAACCGGTGCAAATGCGCTGGATACGGCTGCAGCCATCAAGAGCAAGCTGGCCCAGCTACAGCAATTCTTCCCACAGGGTCTGAAGGTGGTTTATCCGTACGACACCACACCGTTTGTGAAGATCTCGATTCACGAAGTGGTGAAAACCCTGTTTGAAGCGATCATTCTCGTCTTCCTGGTGATGTATCTGTTTCTGCAAAACCTGCGCGCGACGCTTATCCCCACTATCGCGGTGCCGGTTGTTTTGCTGGGAACCTTCGCGGTGCTGGCGGCATTCGGGTTCTCCATCAATACCCTGACGATGTTCGGGATGGTGCTGGCAATAGGCTTGCTGGTTGATGATGCCATTGTGGTCGTTGAGAACGTCGAACGCGTGATGGTAGAGGACAAACTGCCGCCAAAAGAGGCGACACAGAAGTCGATGGAACAGATCCAGGGTGCTCTGGTGGGGATTGCCATGGTGCTCTCGGCGGTCTTTATTCCGATGGCATTTTTCGGTGGTTCAACCGGGGCCATCTATCGCCAGTTTTCACTGACCATCGTTTCGGCAATGGCGCTCTCCGTGTTGGTCGCCCTGATCCTGACCCCCGCGCTGTGCGCCACTCTGCTTAAACCGGTATCCGGCGATCACCACGAAAAAAAAGGCGGTTTCTTTGGCTGGTTTAATGCGCTTTTTGATAAGAGCGTGGAACATTACAGCAACAGCGTGAGCGGTATTTTACGCAAGACCGGACGCTATCTGGTGGTGTACATCATTATCGTCGGTGGCATGGCGGTACTGTTTCTGCGTTTACCCACCTCCTTCCTGCCCGAAGAGGACCAGGGCGTATTTATGACGATGGTTCAGCTTCCGGCCGGTGCAACCCAGACGCGCACGCAGCAGGTTCTCGACCAGGTACAGAACTATTACCTGAATAACGAAAAGGCCAACGTCGAATCCGTCTTTACGGTAAATGGTTTTAGCTTTAGCGGTCAGGGCCAGAACGCCGGAATTGCCTTCGTCAGCCTGAAACCCTGGGAAGCGCGACCGGGCGCGGAAAATAGCGTTGAAGCAATTGTTGGCCGCGCGACAAAAGCCTTCAGCCAGATAAAAGACGGTCTCGTATTTCCGTTCAACCTGCCTGCGATTATCGAGCTGGGAACTGCAACGGGCTTCGACTTTGAACTGATTGACCAGGCAAATCTGGGCCATACCCAGCTGACTCAGGCACGGAATAAATTGCTCGGACTGGTGAAAGCACACCCTGACATGCTGGTACGCGTGCGCCCCAACGGTCTTGAAGATACCCCTCAGTTTAAACTGGATGTCGACCAGGAGAAGGCTCAGGCGCTGGGTATCAGTCTTTCTGATGTTAACCAGACCATTTCGACGGCATTAGGGGGAACCTATGTAAATGACTTTATCGATCATGGACGGGTGAAAAAAGTGTATGTTCAGGCCGATGCGCGCTTCCGTATGCTGCCCGGGGACATCAACAACCTCTATGTACGCAGCGCGAATGGCGAAATGGTGCCTTTCTCCGCCTTTAGTACCTCTCGCTGGGTATACGGTTCCCCTCGCCTGGAGCGTTACAACGGAGTGCCATCCATGGAGATTATTGGTGAGTCTGCACCCGGTAAAAGTACCGGAGAGGCAATGGCACTGATGGAGAGTCTTGCTGCAAAACTGCCTTCCGGCATCGGCTTTGACTGGACAGGAATGTCTTATCAGGAGCGACTGTCCGGAAACCAGGCACCTGCCCTGTATGCCATTTCACTGATTGTGGTGTTCCTGTGCCTGGCTGCCCTTTACGAAAGCTGGTCCATCCCATTCTCAGTGATGCTGGTGGTGCCGTTGGGGGTCATTGGGGCCCTTATTGCGGCATCGTTACGTGGCTTAAATAATGACGTCTATTTCCAGGTAGGTCTGCTGACAACGATTGGTTTGTCGGCCAAAAACGCCATTCTGATCGTCGAGTTTGCTAAAGATCTGATGGAAAAAGAGGGTAAAGGCATAATCGAAGCCACGCTTGAGGCCTCAAGGATGCGCCTTCGCCCAATTCTGATGACCTCGCTGGCCTTTATTCTCGGCGTTATGCCGCTGGTGATCAGCACTGGTGCCGGGAGCGGTGCGCAAAACGCAGTCGGGACAGGGGTAATGGGAGGCATGCTTTCTGCGACGCTTCTGGCTATCTTCTTCGTGCCTGTTTTCTTTGTGGTTGTCCGAAGACGGTTTACCCGCCACAAAGCGTGTTGAATACCTGAAAGGCACCGCGGGTGCCTTTTTTATTCTCAATATAAACAGTGTATTAGGTTTTATATTTGTCAGCCTTAAAAAAAAACACTCGTTTGCATTAAGTAAAAATCTCATATTGCCACTCCATAATTTCTCCATTAATTCGCTCTGACTAAACGCTTTTCTCCACGATGTTTACAAACCACATAATTTGAGATTATTCCTCGTGTAACGCGGGGTTATCCCGGTGGTAAAATAAGCTCCAGTTCGTTAATGGCCCTCCTGGCTTTATAGCGAATGCGAAATAATACTGAGGTAACACCATGAAAAGATTCATTTCCGTTGCACTACTCGCTGCGCTGCTGGCTGGATGCGCGCACGACTCTCCATGTGTACCGGTATACGACGATCAGGGCCGACTGGTTCATACCAATACCTGTATGAAAGGCACCACTCAGGATAACTGGGAAACAGCAGGTGCTATCGCCGGCGGTGCTGCCGCTGTAGCGGGCTTAACGCTGGGTATTGTTGCCCTGACCCGGTAACGCCAGTGGCGTAACATACCTTGTGAAAGCGCGGCGTTGTCCGCGCTTTTGCTTTTAAATAGTGCAGTATTTTCAGATAAGTAAAAAAATAGCCCTGCTTTTATGCCTGGAAATTATTTCAGACTGAAGTCAATCACATTTTTTTCCTGCATCTTATTAAGTTTCATATTCTATCGTGATGATTTTCACCTATTAATCCCATTTATTACCCTGCCAATATTCACCTCAGAAACCATTTCTCATTTTAATCTCTCCGACAGGCAAACTTTTGCTCTGATTTGTGGCACAGGTTGTAATTTCGCACTGTTTCGGGGCGCTCGATTTATTTAAGCCTGTCTACACTCAGCATTAAGCGTTCACTTATCACTTATTTTGTCGAGCGCAAAACCTGGCATTACGTTTGCTTTATAAACGTTGGCCAACGCCACAGACGGGTAAAAGTGTTTAAACGCTTCAATAACGATAAATTTAGCCACACAGGATGCATTATGAAAAAGACGATGATAGCCAGCCTGGCCGCCGCGGGCATGTTGTTTGCTGTTGCGGGTCAGGCCCATGCGGGCACGACGCTGGATGCCGTTAAAAAGAAAGGTTTTGTTCAATGCGGTATTAGCGATGGTTTGCCTGGCTTCTCTTATGCCGATGCGAACGGCAAATTTACCGGTATCGATGTTGACGTCTGCCGGGGCGTCGCCGCTGCCGTTTTTGGTGATGACAGCAAAGTAAAATATACCCCACTGACGGCAAAAGAACGTTTCACCGCGCTGCAGTCCGGCGAAGTTGACATGCTCTCACGTAATACCACCTGGACCTCCTCCCGTGACGCGGGCATGGGGATGTCTTTCACCGGTGTCACCTATTATGACGGCATCGGTTTCCTGACCCACAATAAAGCGGGCCTGAAAAGCGCCAAAGAGCTGGATGGTGCGACCGTTTGTATTCAGGCAGGTACCGATACCGAACTTAACGTCGCGGATTATTTCAAAGCGAACAACATGAAGTACACGCCGGTGACATTCGATCGCTCTGATGAATCAGCCAAAGCGCTGGAATCCGGCCGTTGCGATACGCTGGCTTCTGACCAGTCGCAGCTCTACGCGCTGCGTATCAAGCTGAGCAACCCGGCAGAGTGGATTGTCCTGCCTGAAGTGATCTCCAAAGAGCCTCTTGGGCCCGTCGTTCGCCGTGGCGACGAAGACTGGTTCTCTATCGTTCGCTGGACCCTGTTTGCCATGTTGAACGCAGAAGAGATGGGCATCAGTTCGAAAAACGTCGATGAGAAAGCCGCCAAACCATCCACCCCGGATATGGCACACCTACTGGGCACGGAAGGCGATTTTGGCAAGGATCTGAAGCTGGATAACAAGTGGGCGTACAACATCATCAAACAGGTAGGCAACTACGCTGAGATCTTTGAGCGCAACGTAGGCTCGGAAAGCCCGCTGAAGATCAAACGCGGCCAGAACAATCTCTGGAATAACGGCGGTATTCAGTACGCACCGCCAGTACGTTAAGTCTTAGCTGTAACGGGCACTGCGAACGCAGTGCCCACTCCAGAGTCATGGTTACCGAGGTTTCTTTATGTCCCATCGCCGCTCCCCCGTAAAAGGATCGCTATCCTTTTCTCATCCCGCGGTCCGCGCCTGGCTATTCCAGATTATTGCCATTCTTGCGGTTGTTCTTATCGCCATTTATTTGATTCATAACACGGTTACCAATCTGAATAATCGCGGTATTACCTCCGGCTTTGCTTTTCTGGATCGCAGTGCGGGTTTTGGCATTGTTCAGCATCTTATTGACTATCAGGAAGGCGATACATACGGACGCGTGTTCCTGGTCGGTTTACTCAATACACTGCTGGTATCTGCACTGTGTATTGTGTTTGCGTCTATTCTGGGCTTTTTTATTGGCCTTGCTCGCCTCTCAGAAAACTGGCTGCTGCGAAAGCTGTCCACCATTTACATTGAGACGTTCCGTAATATCCCGCCACTGCTACAGATCTTTTTCTGGTATTTCGCCGTACTGCGTAACCTTCCTGGTCCACGTCAGGCTGTCGATGCCTTCGATCTGTTTTTCCTGAGCAACCGTGGTCTCTATATTCCTTCTCCTGAGCTCGCAGAAGGGATGTATGCTTTTATCGCCGCGATCATCATCGCGCTCGCCCTCTCTGCCGGGCTATTTCGCTATAACCGCAAACATCAGATCAAAACCGGGCAGCTTCGCAAGACATGGCCCATTGCGGCGCTCCTGATCATCGGTCTGCCGCTACTGACACACTGGCTATTTGGTGCCGCGTTACACTGGGATGTGCCACATCTGCGGGGCTTTAACTTCCAGGGCGGGATGGTGTTAATTCCTGAACTGGCGGCCCTGACGCTGGCCCTTTCCATTTATACGTCCGCGTTTATCGCCGAAATTATTCGGGCGGGGATCCAGGCAGTTCCGCATGGACAGCACGAGGCAGCCCGCTCCCTGGGGTTACCTCATACGGTGACGCTTCGACAGGTCATTATTCCGCAGGCGTTACGGGTCATCATTCCGCCCCTGACCAGCCAGTACCTCAATATTGTCAAAAACTCGTCGCTGGCGGCCGCTATTGGCTACCCGGATATGGTGTCACTCTTCGCCGGCACCGTGCTTAACCAGACCGGACAGGCCATTGAAACCATTGCCATCACCATGTCTGTCTATCTGATTATCAGCCTGGCGATCTCACTGCTGATGAACCTGTATAACCGTCGTATAGCACTGGTCGAGCGCTAAGGAACTATGATGACTAAAGCGATATTGTCGCACTCCTCGCGTCCTGCCCACTCGACAGGTGGACGTTTTATTCTCTGGGCGCGTAAGAATCTGTTCTCCAGCTGGAGTAACAGCCTGCTGACGATTGTTTGCCTGTGGCTTATGTGGGAGTTGATCCCGCCACTCGTTAACTGGGCTTTCTTGCAGGCTAACTGGGTTGGTTCAACCCGGGCAGACTGTACCAAAGCAGGGGCTTGCTGGGTGTTTATCCACGAGCGTTTTGGTCAGTTCATGTATGGGTTGTATCCACACGAACAGCGCTGGCGGATTAATCTGGCGCTTGTCTTTGGCCTGCTCTCCATCGCCGTCATGTTCCTGAAAACGCTGCCGCAACGCGGACGGTACATCGCCTGCTGGGCGGTGGTGTATCCGGTTGTTGTGTGGGTACTGCTGTACGGTGGTTTTCTGGGGCTGGAACGCGTGGAAACCCGACAGTGGGGCGGGTTAACGCTGACGCTGATTATTGCTTCTGTGGGGATCGCAGGCGCACTGCCATGGGGCATTCTGCTGGCACTTGGGCGTCGCTCAAAAATGCCCGTTGTCCGCGTGCTTTCCGTTATTTTCATTGAGTTCTGGCGTGGTGTACCGCTTATCACCGTTCTGTTCATGTCTTCAGTCATGTTGCCACTGTTTATGGCAGAAGGCACGACGATAGACAAACTGATCCGTGCCCTGGTGGGGGTCATTCTGTTCCAGTCTGCCTACGTTGCGGAAGTAGTACGTGGTGGTCTGCAGGCATTACCTAAAGGACAGTATGAAGCAGCGGAATCACTCGCACTCGGCTACTGGAAAACACAGGGGCTGGTCATCCTCCCGCAAGCGCTCAAGCTGGTTATCCCGGGGCTGGTGAACACCATCATCGCCCTCTTCAAAGATACCAGCCTGGTAATCATCATCGGATTGTTCGATCTCTTTAGCAGCGTGCAGCAGGCAACGGTTGACCCTGTCTGGCTTGGCATGTCCACCGAGGGTTATGTCTTTGCTGCTCTGATCTACTGGATCTTTTGTTTTAGCATGTCGCGCTATAGCCAGCATCTGGAAAAGCGCTTTAACACCGGGCGTACACCGCACTGAGGAAATTATGAGCCAAATTACTATGACACCCGCCGACGCGATGATTACGCTGGAAAACGTGAATAAATGGTACGGGCAGTTTCATGTCCTGAAAGATATCAATCTTAAGGTCAAGCAGGGCGAACGTATTGTACTTTGCGGCCCTTCCGGGTCCGGGAAATCGACAACCATTCGCTGCATCAATCACCTTGAGGAACATCAGCAGGGGCGTATTGTTGTGGATGGTATCGAGCTGAATGAAGATATTCGCAATATCGAACGCGTGCGTCAGGAAGTCGGGATGGTGTTTCAGCACTTTAATCTGTTCCCCCATCTGACGGTACTGCAGAACTGTACGCTTGCGCCGATTTGGGTACGCAAAATGCCGAAAAAGGAAGCTGAAGCGTTAGCGATGCACTATCTGGAACGTGTACGTATTGCTGAACACGCCAATAAATTTCCAGGACAGATATCGGGTGGCCAGCAGCAGCGTGTGGCAATCGCCCGTTCCCTGTGCATGAAGCCCAAAATTATGCTGTTTGATGAACCAACTTCAGCGCTGGATCCAGAGATGGTAAAAGAAGTTCTGGATACCATGATTGGGCTGGCGCAATCCGGAATGACTATGCTGTGTGTAACTCACGAAATGGGGTTCGCCAGAACCGTGGCTGACCGGGTGATCTTTATGGATCGAGGTGAAATTGTCGAGCAGGCGCCGCCGGATGAGTTCTTTGCCCATCCTAAATCAGAACGTACGCGCGCTTTCCTGTCGCAGGTGATTCATTAATCGTTTGTTATGCCGGGTGGCGGCTTCGCCTTACCCGGCCTACGCTGTGTGCAGTGTAGAAATGCAAAAAGGCCATCCTTTCGGATGGCCTTTTCACTTAATTGATGTCTGGCAGTTCCCTACTCTCACATGGGGAGACCCCACACTACCATCGGCGCTACGGCGTTTCACTTCTGAGTTCGGCATGGGGTCAGGTGGGACCACCGCGCTAAAGCCGCCAGACAAATTCTTTTACTTCTTGCCGAACTTTAACCTAAGTATAAAGTGGTGCTGATACCCAGAGTCGAACTGGGGACCTCACCCTTACCAAGGGTGCGCTCTACCAACTGAGCCATATCAGCACACTAAATTTG